>JAJYMM010000118.1 GCA_021787035.1 Actinomycetes bacterium | reverse complement strand
GCCCGCACCGTGAAAGAAGCAGCGAGGACTGCTGCCGCTACCGGTGGCGTGCACCTGCCAGGCAAGGAGCCGGGCAAGTTCTCTCCCAGGGTGCTGGTCACCGGTGACTTCGAGGCCCACCGGGCAGGGCGAAAAGTCGGGTTCCCGAAGTTCAAGTCCCGCCATCGTGACCAGCCCAGGGTGCGTTCCAGCACCGGGGCCATGGGTTTCGGGCCAGACCGCCGGAGCATCACCCTGCCGGTGATCGGCACCCTGCGCTCCAAGGAGAACACCCGCCGGGCCGAACGCCACCTGTCCAAGGGCAACGCTCGCCTGCTTTCGCTGACCGTCTCCGAGCGGTGGGGGCGGTTGTCCGTCTCGGCGAACTACGCGGTGAGGACGAAGGTCCTGAGCCCGAGCGGGAAGGCCCCGAGGATGCCCGAGGTCCGGGCCGGGACCGACCTCGGCCTGAGAGACCTGGCTACCGTCGCTGGTACCGAGGGCAACATCACGATCTTCCCCAACCCTGCCCCGCTGCGCGCCAGCCTCACCCAGCGGCGAGCGGCGGGGAGACAGGTCTCCAGGCGCATCCCCGGGTCGCGCGGACATCGGGCGGCGAAAGCCAAGCTCGCCCGGCTGGACCGCAGGTGCGTGCACCTGCGCCTGGAGCCCCACCACCAGCTCACTCGTTGGCTGGTGGGCACCTACGGCGAGAACGTGGTCGAAGACCTCGACCTCGCCGCGATGGAACGCAGCATGGGACGCCGGGCTTTCCGTCGTTCGGTCTCCAGACGCTGCAGTGGGCCAGGTGCGCCCGATGGCCACCTACAAGGCCGAGCGCTCCAGGTCGAAGCTGACGGTCGCCGACCGCTGGTTCCCATCGAGCCAGGTCCACCACGGTTGCGGTTGCAGTCTCATCGCCGCGCACAAGCTCGACAAGATGCTGGTGTGCGCCGTGACCGGGGAGCTGGTGGACCGGGACATCAATGCTGCCAAGAACCTCCGCGACTGGCCGGACCATGCCAGTTGTGGCTCAGTTGGAGCCACGGCCCCGTTCGTCAGCAGTCCCGTTGGCAGCAACGGGGACGACGGCTCAGATGCTCAGATGACTGTGCACCTGGGGAGTGGACGTAAGACCGGCGCCCTGGTTTCGGCCGTCCGCGGTGAGGCCAAAACCGAACCCAGCGATGGGGGAGGAACCCCGCAAGGGGTGCAGATGGGATGAGGCTCACTAATGCTCACTCGGATGCAACGGGCTTCAGCGACCGTATGTCGGGAGCGACCTTGGAACGCCCGGGGCTGCGGCGTGTGATGGCCGAGGCATCGGCTCATCGCTTCGACCTTCTCCTCGTTTACCGTGTCGACCGGCTTTCGCGGAGCGTACGCGGCCTCGCACAGGTCGTGGAGGACCTTGACAACGCAGGGGTAGCCTTCCGGTCCGCCACGGAGCCCTTCGACACGAGCAGTCCCGCCGGACGAATGATGGTCCAGATGCTCGGAGTATTCACTGAGTTTGACCGCGCCACGATCATCGACCGCGTCATTGCAGGAATGGAGAGGAAGGCTGCCGCAGGTGGTTGGTGCGGCCGTCGCGCACCGCTCGGCTACGAAGTGGCCAAAGGCGAAGGACGCCTGGTCGTACAGCCAACAGGCGCCGCTCGTGCGCGGAATATTCGACAGCTACGTGATGGGTCGCCGCGGGACTCACATCATTGCCAATGAACTGAACGAGGCCGGTCCCTCTTTGTCTGCCAACGGTGCGGCTGCCACTTCGCGGGCACCCTGGCGACCGGACGTTCAAGAACCTACCGCTACTACACCTGTGCGAGCCGGCAGCGTTACGGAAATAGAGCGTGCGACGCCGCCCGCCTTCCCGCCGACGCGCTCAATACCGCGGTCCTCGATCAACTCGTCGCGCTCTACGGCGACTCAGACCTCTTGCTTGACGCGGCGGCGCGTGCCGGAAGCTACGAGCAAGCAATACGGGCCCAGCGGGAGGCGGAACTTGCCGCGGTCGATGAGGAGATCTGCACTTTGCGCACGAAGGTAGACCGGTCCTTGAGCGCCTTTGAAAGTGGTGCCCTGCCCGTCGATGCCTGCGGGGAGCGCCTGAAGAAGCTGACAAGCCGCGGATCGGCCACACCTCCAAGCACGCCGCGACCTGCTGAGCGACTCGGTGAGCCACCTGCCGCCCAGCTTGCCGACCCCGGCGGAGGTTGCCCGGCTTCGGAATGCGATTCGAGCGGCCATCTCCGATGGCTCTCCCACCCTGGTGAAACGTCTATGCCAAGAGTTGGTGGAGGAGGTCCGCGTCCAGGGTCGTCAGGCAATTCAGCCGATCTTCCGCGTCCCAGCGCCCCCGTGCCGTGGACAGGTTCGCGCAACGTCCCAATCGGTGGGCCGTAGTCGCTCGTATTCGAACTTCGCCAACGTGCGGAAACGGCTCCTGGGGACGCACTTGCGCAGGGGGTCGGCCGGGTAGTTCAGGCGTGAACGGCACGAACGGAGGGTGCCGGGATCGGCCGCCCGCTCGAGCGGGCCGCCTCCAGCCACGCCTCCATCGCCACCTCAACCTCGGAAACTGCAGCATGGGGGGTGTCGCCAGTCGCAGAGCAATAATCGAGGTCGGGAACATCGGCCACCCAGGCCTCGTCCTCGTCGCTCCAGAAGACATTGATCGGGTACGCAGCTGCAGGGATCACTCGTCCTCCTCGATGCTGAGATCGTACCGCCGGACGAGAGCGACCAGCTGCCGGAGCTGGTAGGGCTTTGCTTGCCCGGCGCGGTACTGAAGGTTGAGCTGCTCGGGAATGCCAGGGCGACCGAAGACGTGGTGGCTGCCCCTTACCCGCAGCTCGTCGAATCCGAGGGCTACCAACAGCTTCTGGGCGTCGGAAAAGGCGACGTTGGTGACGGTCCCTGCCAGGAGGCGTTCGAGAAGCGCTCTTGGTTTCACGGCACGCACGGTAGGCATCCGGTGTGACACCGACTCACCCACGAGCGGCAAACTTCGCTCCATCCGGGCAGACCCCGAGCCGGACTGCGAAGGCCTGATCGCGCTCCATCGGGGTTGCCTGCTCGCACGATTGGCAGTAATGCAAGGGGATGACCGCTCCTGTGACTAACCGAGTCGGAACTGGGCACACTCCTCCGAGCTGAGCAGATCACGCCAGCTCCTTCTCGGTGGCCTTCCTGACCGGCGTGGCCCGGCGTGCTCTCAATTAGCCATCGCCAGGCCCCACTTGGAGTCCTTTATCCGTTCTTCGACCAGGGCCCTCATGCGGGACCATGCCTCGGTGTCCGCCACGTCACCGCGAAGGTTGGTCAAGACGAAGCTGTAGGCGTAGGCAAAGCCGGTCTCGCCCTCTTCTAGGAGCCTGAGCTGGCCCGGGTCGATGGTGCGCCGGCGCCGGCTCCGGGGGTCGGCGCGTAGCTCGTCGTAGCCGACCTTCACCCTTCGCACTACACAGCGCGTCGCCGGCGGCCAGCCAGCGGGTACGTAGTCGCACTCGGAGACCTCGGCGCCCATGCCTATGGCCGGCCTCCAGGACTCCGCGGGGATGTCCCGGCAGGCCCGCCAGGCAGCCGGGTTGCGCTTGGCCACGACCGCATAGTCAGCACCGTCTTTGAGCGCGGCCCGGGCGACGCCTGCGTCGAAGAACCCAGAGCCAGCACGGACTACCGGCCGTAGGAGGCCTTCTGGGAGTGCGCCGACGGCCCGAGCGGTCAACCCCGGGGCCTGGGGGCGCGGGTCGCTCTTGCCCGAGCCGAGGTCGCCGGGGACGGCGCGCAGTGTTGCCCCGGCAGTGTCGGCTCGCTGGTTGCCCAAGTCGGCCATAAAGTCGCCGCCGCCGAGCATCGTCTCAGCGACGGCGAGCACCAACTCCCCCGCTGTCAGGCCCCGGCGGCGCGTCTTCACCGGCCCGATGTGGTGGTCGAGCGTCGAGGTGGCCCCGAGGGCCCGGTCCACCTCGGCGACAAGGTGGAGCCCAGCCCGGGGAGTGAGCTTGGGGTCGGGCCGGCCGAGTGTGGCCGGGGACGACGAGGGCATATATCCTTCACCTAACGGGTGCCTTTCGCTTGGGGCTATGGCGTTTTTCTCAACCACCATTCTCCCAGGTGAAGGGCACTTTGTCGCGGATGGCGAACACGCGTTCGCGAGGCTTACTCACTGATCTAGGTCAGAGTCAAGTGGGTGACATCGTCGCGAGCTCTACTCCCGTCTGGTAACTTAGACCTCCAATCGGAGGCTCCTCCGAATGGAGTCTAAGCGGGTCCCTGGCAACCCAACCGTGCCGCAGACCTGGGACGCGCTGGATGTCCATCGCGAGCAAATCGGAGGTAGGAGTCAATCATGGGTGTACTGATTGTCTTTGGTTACGGTCCTGGGATTTCGCACGGGACTGCGGAACGATTCGCTCGTGAGGGTTATTCCCTGGCATTGGTCGCGCGGAGCGCAGACCGACTCGC
This sequence comes from Actinomycetes bacterium, assembly GCA_021787035.1. Lineage (GTDB taxonomy): Bacteria > Actinomycetota > Acidimicrobiia > Acidimicrobiales > Palsa-688 > JAJZYO01. The sequence continues at coordinate 25,392 of JAJYMM010000118.1, read as the reverse complement.
CGACGGCGTCTCCCGACTGAAGGCAAGCGGCATCGACGCCACGGCCTATCAGTGCGACGCCACGGATCCAGCGATGATCCGATCGACCATAGCGACGATCAAAACCGATCTCGGGACCGTGTCTGCAGTTCTCTGGACTGCGTTCAGAAATGGCGGCGTGACGAACTTGCTCTCGACGCGTCCAGAGGACGTCGAGCGCGTGTTCGACATCGGGATCACGGGCTTGCTGACCTGTGTGCAGGAAACGCTCGAAGACCTGAAATCCAGTCCGAGTGCCGCGATCCTGGTCGCCAATGGCGCCCTGGGCGAGCACACCTCGCAGGCCGACACCTTCTCAAAGCTCCTCAACAATGACGGAGTCTCGCTGGAGAACGCCGCCAAATCCAAACTCGTCGGCATCCTCGCCGAACGCCTACGCGAGTTCGATATCTACGTGGGCGAGGTAACGATCGCTGGATCCGTCAAAGGAACAGCGACGGCAAACCCAACCGCGATCGAACCAGCAGAGATCGCCGAGACCTTCTGGTCACTCGTAAAGGCTCGTGACAAGACCCGCGTACGGATCGCCGAACCCGCCTCTGTATAACCAGACACCAGACAGGATCCTTGTCGCTTCGATTCGGCCCTACGCGAAACCTTGCAGCACCGCATCATTGCCGAAGCGATCCGCGCTGGCATCCCGCGCACCCGCTACAGACCGACCTTGGCCAGCTTGCCAGCCGTTGGGGAGCCGAAGGGAGGGGTGTTCGCGCCATGACACCTACCGTGCTGGCTGAGCGCAGCTTTTTTGTGCTGAGGTCATCGCGCTTCACTGGCTCCCTGACCGGCCAAATGCTGGCCTTCTCTTGCGCTGGCTTGCCTCATGCCTGAAATGTTGACCCGCCGACGATTCCGTGCGCGACCCGCGCCACGCCGCCTTTCGCAAGCTCATCGCAAGCTCAACCGCCCCATCGGGCGTTAGAGCGCGGTGACCCGACCTGTCTCTCGGCTCCCAGCCGGTGCCAGACCGGTACCCGGCAAACCTGCAGCGCCTCGCCGCCGCGATGCGCGAGCTGAACGCGCGCCTTCGAGTGGCTGGCCTCAGCGACTACGAGGCTCGGCAGCTACCTGTACAAGTCGACCCAAACGCGCGGGGCCAATTAGAGCTCAGTACATGGATGACCGATGCGGGAGCGTTTGATGTGCTGGCCGGCCTGGAGGACGCACACGGCCGCGTTGTGCCTTACGAAGAGCTAGCCCAACGAGCCAACTTAGGTCGACGGAGCGCAAGGTCGCCCGCTCGGAGGTGACGAGACCCGCAGCGGTGTTCTCCTCTTTAAGGTTATATCAGGTCTAGAAGTCCTTGCGTGGTGGTTCTTTTTTTGACTGGGCAGTTATGGTCAGTTATGGCCACGAACGGGCAAACGCAATTCTATTGTCGTGAAAGGTGGACGCGCGTCGACGTACCTACGCAAATATCCTCGCGTTATGGCTGAGGTGATCGCGACGGGGCGGCTCTCTCTTGGGACCGGCGGGACGAGGACCCTGCGTGTTGCTCGCATTGTCGGCAATCACCGCGTTGGTCGTCTGTCACATCCCCGGCGGTTAGCTCTGGCCTTTCAGGGCGGTCTGCGCGTTTTCAGCGCCGTGGCTGAGGGCTGCTGCCGCGCACGAGGGGCGCTGCCGAGCCGTCCTCGCTCACTTCTTCCTCCGATCCGTCCAGGCGCGCTCGCACGCCTCCAGCCACCGCAGGTCGGCCTGCAGGCGCAGCACGATGCCTTCGAGCAACAGCCCGGCGTGGGAGCCATCCGATTCGGCCATCGCCGCGCCCTTGACGTCTCGGAGCCGGCGAATCAGCTCACGACGCTGTGCGTCGACGATGCCGATCGGATCGGCCAACCCCGCTGCCGCGGCGGCGATGAGCTTCAGGTGGAACTCGGCCAGGTCGGGCTTGGGCATCGTCGCCTTGTTCGGGGTCGACCGCCTGGCCCGGAACATGGAGGATCACAGCAGTGACTACACCCACGGCCGACTACTCCCGGGCGAGGGAAATGGCGAGGTCCGGCTTCAGTGCAGAAGCGACCCAGCGCGGCCACATCATCGCCCCGTGGCAGCGGAAGGAGATGAGGCTCTCGTCGCGCACGTCGAAGGAGTGTGGCCGGCTTCGGTACCGACCTCTTCGGAGCTGCAGGGTGTGGTGGCCGGGCTCGATCGAGATCTCTTTTGTTTCGTGCCAGTCGATCGATCCGACACGCGCACCGTCGAGGTCGATCTCGAACGCCCCACGACGAAGCTCCATGCCGACCCCTTCTCGGATCAGCCTCAGGGTTGCCGACACCGTCCGCCTCCTTTCGCTGCGTGCCTTTGCAGGCATGTCTGTGTTGTTGCGAGCCTCGGGTATGTCAACTTCTCGTACCGCTAACGAGCTGCTCGCGGTCGAACATGGCGGCGACGACCCGCCATGCCAGTCCGTCGATCGCCAGGAGAGCGGTGGCGAGTCCTAGGGCGAGACCAAGCGAGGGGGTGATCACGTTGAACGAGAAGAGGGCCACGATGGCGACGGGCGGCAGGCTTGCGAAGACGGAGAGCTGCTGGGCGGCGCGGAGGTCGCTCACGCGCGTCGACACGGCGATGCCCACCCAGATCGACCAACCGGCGAGGAGCGGGGTGAACAGCAGTTGGGTGAGGAGGTGGTTGCGTTCGAAGACCGCAGAGACGACGGCGGGATGGGCGAATGCCGCGGCGGCGCCGAGAAAGATCCCGAAGATCGCATAGGCGACGGCAACAGCAGGCAGGAAGGCTGCCAGGGCCTTGCCGATAAGGAACTCTTCGCTGTGGATGGGAGTGGTGAGGAGCGGTTCGAGCGTGCCCTGTTCGCGCTCGCCGACCACGGAATAGGCAGAAAGGACGGAGGGGATGATGGCCGGGAGGATCAACAGGTAGAGCAGGGAGCGCCCGATGCTCGTCTCCAGTTTCGCGTTCGTGACCGAGACCTTGATGCTGAAGAGCGAGACGATGGGCACCGCGACGAAGATGAGCGGCAGGACCGACATCGTGAAGATGACGACGAAGCGGTTGCGGCGGTAATCGCGTAACTCCTTCTCGAAGATGGCGGCGACCCTCGCCCAGCTGAAGCTCATCTCCTCCTCGCCTCCACGTCTTCGTCGACGAGCTCCAAGTAGACGTCTTCGAGGGAGTGACGCGTCTCGGTCATCGAACAGATATCCGCGCCGGCATGCACGAGGGCCCGAGCGACGTCGGGTGCGACTGCGTCGGGATCCGACACGTTTAAGAGGTAAGAGGACGGCGGCTGTGCCTCCCAGCCTTCGATACCAGGTACCCCCCCAAGTGCCGCGGCAGCACCCGTCAGCTCGGACCGCAGTCGGACCTCAAGACTGCTTTTGAACAGCCGGGCACGCAGCTCGTCGGGCCGGCCCACAAGGCGCATCGTCGTGTTGAGGATGGCTACGCGGTCACAGAGCCGCTCGGCCTCCTCGAGGCGGTGGGTCGTCAAGAAGATGGTGACACCGCGCTCCTTGAGTGCCGCGATGAGCTCGTGGACTTCCCGTGTGGCCACCGGGTCAAGCCCGGAGGTGGGCTCGTCCAAGAACAGCACGGCCGGATCGTTGAGCAGAGCCCTCGCCAGCGCCGTCCGCTGGCGCAGACCCTTTGAAAGTGAGCGGCAGAGGTCGTTGGCCCTGTCGGTCAGGTTGACGGCGCGAAGTGCCCGCTCGATGCGCTCGCGCCGGTCGGCCAAGCGGTAGAGGCGGGCGAAGCATTCGAGGTTCTCGGCCACGGTGAGGCGCAGGTACAGCCCGGGAGACTCGGGCATGATCGAGATCCGGGACCGGATCGCCGGGCCGTTCTCGGGACGCAACTCGATGCCGGCCACCGTCGCCGCGCCCGAGGTCGGTGCGAGCAGCGTGCCGAGCGTCCGCACCGTCGTGGTCTTTCCTGCCCCGTTCGGTCCGAGGAAGCCGAACACCTCGCCGTGGCCGACCCGGAACGAGACGTCCTCGAAGGCCACCCGATCCCCGAAACGCTTCGTCAGGTGGTCGACCGCCACCGCCGACGACTGAACCGTCGGGCTGTCGGACCGAGCTGAACTCGCGCGCCCCGGTGCCTGGGCGCGCGGCGCTCCGACCTGTTCCATGCTTTGCCGACCTTGGTTCATCGGCCTTGGGCCATGGACCGGACGGCAACCGTCCACGGCATGGGACTCTTTGATCTATGTGTTATAAAACAACACTACCACGATCACAGGGTGCCGTCGGATCTTGCCGGCCGGGTTTTACCAACCCCCTTACCACCCTGGTCGCCCCTTGCCACCCTGGTCGACGGAGCTTCTCCCTGACGGCCGTCAGATGCCGGTGGCGAGCCTGACGACTACCAAGCCGACCGGGATCGCGAGGAACCCGGTGACGAGCAGCCATGCAATCGGGTTGCCGAGATTGACGGTCCAGCCGAAAGCGACCCTGGCCCCCACCACCACGGCCGGATCGTCAAAGTTGAGATAGACGATGCCGCCTTTCCAGTACCGGTCGTCGTCCCGGTCGGTCGCCTGCGTTCCCGCCAATACGGTTCGGGCCCGGGCCCTTGCGGCGCTCACCACGGTGACGAGGAACCCGCTCAGACCGGCGACCACGGGCAGCGCCACGAGCAGGCTCGCGCCGCCGGAGAGGTGGAACACCTGCCAAAGCTGCAACGCGAACAGCAGGACGCTGGCGTCGACACAGGCGAGAAAGACCAGTCCGGCCCGCCCGAACGCCCCGAGGGCTCTGCGATAGCTACGCAGGCTCCCCGCCGGGTCGGTCGTGTCCAGATCGGGTCGCGAGCGGTACACGAGCACGAGTAACCCTGCCCACAACCCGGTCACGTACAACTGACCGAGTACCACAGCGAACGCGCTCGCTGGCGAGGTTGCCACCAGGTGGTGGCCTCGGGTCAGGTAGGCGGGCAGGTGCGGGTAGCGCAAGACACCGACGATCACGGTCGCGACGATCACTCCCAGCGCCGGAACAAGCCACCTTGCTGGGAACGCCTCGGGGTCGCTCCGCCAGCTGGTGTCGGCCACCACCATCTGCCGCCGCCCGGCAAACCAGCCCTCCGCAACCTTGACCTTCACGATCTGCTGATGCGCCCACCAAAAGCAGCCCAAGTCGGCAGCCACTTCGGCGATAAGGATGACCCGACTGGGCCACGGCGGCACGTGGCCACCCAAGGCCATCAGCGCGGCCAGACCTGCGATCGCTATGAGGGCGCTGCGCCAGCGGTAGGCGCGCCGCTCTCGGCAGATCACCTGAGCCTTGGCATATCCCGGCGGCACACGGACACCGAATTGCAGGCTTGGGCGGGGCACCAACGGCCCGACACACATGAGCACCCCGAACAACACCACCATGACGTCTCCGACCAGCACCGCCGCGCTCATGACGCCTCTCCAACTGCTGGGCCGTCGTAGGTGACCGTTACGAAGTTCGTGACGATGTCTTGGCAGTGCGCGACAACCTTTTCCGCCGCCAGTCCCTGCGCGGTGGCCTCGGCCAGCAAGGTCCGCAAACGAGCGGTCCAGTCCTCTTCCCAGCCAAGTCTCGGCGGCCCGCTGGTGGCGTCGCGCTGGACAACTGCACCGGCCTTCCGACCGATCCGTAGCAGGCCCTCCTGGCGTAGCAGGTCGTAGCCCTTGTTGACCGTGTGGAAGTTGATGCCGAGGTCGACCGCCAGCTGACGGGTGGCAGGCAGGCCAGAGCCCACCGGTGCGTCCCCCGTGGCGATTGCCTCGACGATCCGGTCCCGGATCTGCTGATAGATGGGCACAGAACCATCGGGTTCGATACTGAGCAGCATTCGCGTCCTACCTAGTCAGTGGCCCGAGGCGCCGCCAACGGTGGCACACAGTCGAGAGCGACACCTCACCCAACCTCGTGATGTATCTCATATAGAACAGAGGTACTCTACCGTACTGCAGGGTGCAACTCGTGGGCGCACGCCCGAAACGACTCCACCGAGAGGAGGAAAGCCGGTGGCGGCATCCCTCCAGTTCGTCAGAGAGCGACTTGGCATGGAGTTGGACGTGACACCTCTCACGCTCTGGTTGACGCCGACAACGGACGGCGGAGACCGGCTCCGAGCCGGGTCGGGCGCGCTCGGCCAACTCGGCGCGCAGCAGCCGGTTGGCGCCGGCCCGGGCCAGCCAGCACAGCCGAGCGGCCAGGCGCTCCCGGTTCCGGTCACAGTCGGCCACTGCGGCCAACAGGGCGGCCAGGGTCTCGGCCTCGATGTCGAGGGTCTTGCCCGGACAGGCCTGGACCAGCGGCCACGCCGCCCGCCGCAGCCCCGGGAGGAGCACCCCGGCCAGACCGACCGTCCACCGGCCCCCCTCGGCTTGGGCCAGGCCCTGGGCGGGCCCCCGCCTCCCGCGAGGCCGCTCCGAGGAGCGTGCTGGGCGATTCTGCGGCGAAGAATCCATATAGGGCATACGTCTCCCGAAGGGGACGAAACTTGACGGCTGTCCCTTCCCAGGAGGGAACCGAAGCGCTGTCTCTGTGCCAGACGTTGGCGTCGGCTGCCACGATCACCGAATCGCCGTCACGGACGGCAACTAGAAGTGTCATGGGCATTATCCTGCATCTCTTGGGCGGTCAGCTGCATCTAATCGCCGCCGCCCCGAGACACGCGCCCCAGTGGGGCTTGTACGGCCAGGCGACCTTCTAGGTGCAGATTTGCATCTGCATACAAAGTGGCAGCTCAGGAGGGGTTGCTGTGCAACGCCGCGCACGAAGTACGAACGTGCGGCACCGAACCCGTGTTTGAACAGAAAGTCATCCCGGCCGAGGCGATCGAACTCACGAAGTGCCTTGAGCACCCCCCCACGGTCAGTCAAGTCGGCCAAAAGCCATAGCGTGACCTCCAGAGAGCACGTTGTCACACTAGTCCGACCCCACCCCAGTAGTCCGCGAGTCCCGTGTTGGGGAGCGCACCCGCCGGAACCAGTTGAGGATCTTCTTTCCAGCCTTTTCAAGGACGAAGAGGTTAAGCAATACTGCGCGAGTTGGATCTTTAAAAATACCCCTGAAATGTTTGTACGCCTGTTATACGATATCGGCTTCCTGGGGTTCGCCCGGTTCGGCAAGTCCCGATTGCGATCATCGGGACCAAAGGATACAACCCCGCCACCGATATCAGCAACCGATCACTTGCTAATACATCCCTCCTATTGGGACGCCCTCGACCTCCAAGACAGAGTCGTCACTCAAGTTGACACATCTCAGCCTTATCCAAGGGTTGGTGTCGTGGCTAACTTGCCTGGTGCGGCGACGTTATCGGAGTACCAGATGCACTTCTCAAGCTGGACGAGGATATCAGGGAGTTGCCTCCAGGAACCGAGAATGCAAAGTCCTTTGAAAGCCTAGTAGGCGACGTGATCCGAGTGTGTTTTCACCGCTCGTTGACGAATGTCGAGCCCCAGGCCCGCATAGTTCTTACACTCAAAGACGACCTGTGTTGCGTCGAACTTCTGGCGAACCATAGCCCAGAAACCTCTGTCGGCGCGGTTTGATCTACCCTGGAACACGAGTTGCCATCTTGGCCAAAGCTCTGCGCCGTTAAGAGTTTGGTGGTGCTCACTCCGCGACGTTGCGTCTCTTGACACGGCAACGAGCTTGCCGTCTAGGACGGCGTCTCCTAACCGGGCCAGGAGGAAGGCTCGGGCCACATGGCCGACCAGTCTCGGCGTCGCCGGCCCCCCGCTGGCGGCCCGAGCTCATGCCCATGGCCCCGGCAGGGTGGCACGGGGTGAGCCCGGTTGGTCCGGAGGGGCGGCAGCAACCAGCAGCGGCGCTTGCCGGCCGGACGAGCGCTCGGAGGTCCCCGGGACCCAACCGGGGGCGGCCCACCCGACCCGTTGTGAAGGGGTCGGTGCGATTCGGAAGTAGTGCGTACTACAACGAAAAGTGATGAGAGATAGCGACGTGCCCGCAGGGGCGCACTTAAAACGGCCGGATGCAGGTGCTGATCCACCACTGGGCGTGTACCAGGGTGGGCGCTAGAGGACTCGAACCTCCGACCTCAGCCGTGTGAAGGCTGCGCTCTAATTTGCCATGCATAGTCTCTGACCTGCTTCTTTGTCGCCTTTGTCACCTTAGAAATCGCCTTTCGTGCCCCATCCGTGCCCCATCGGAGAAGAAACCTCGGCGGCGACGCAGGATTTGTACCCCTCCGCTCCACCACCCAAAGCGTGAAAGGAAAAGAACCGCAACGCTATGTCACCACGTGCAGCGCGCGTGCAGTACCCGACGCGATTGAGGTTGGCTCGTAACCGGGGCTCATCGACGTTCAAAGGCACTTGCCGGCGCCACGCGGACGACGGCGGCGGCCCAGTCGGGCCCAAAGGAAGCCCTACCATGGTCACCGTGAACCCGGTGTCTGCCACCAGGACTTTCGAGGCCCCCAGCCTCTCACTGCTTCGTACGCACCGCGATGAGATCCTTCGGTTGGCGTCTCGCCGTGGCGTGTCGAGGATCCGGGTCTTTGGCTCAGTCGCCCGCGGCGAGGCGACGCCCGCTAGCGACATCGACTTACTCGTCGACTTCGACACAAGTCATCGAGGCCTCGACCTGTTCGCCTTCGAGCGGGAGATGGAGGAGTTGACCGGTTACCCGGTCGACATCGGTACCGAGGTCCACCCGGTCATCCGGGAGAAGGTGGAGGGGGAAGCTGTACCGCTGTGACTGATCACGACGACGCGCTCTACCTCACCTACATCGCCGAGGCAGCGGCCCGTATCGAGCGAAGCGCAACACCTCGCGGGCGGGACGCGCTGCACGAGGACGAGGAGCTGCGAGACGCCACGATCTACCGCCTCCAGACCTTGGCGGAGTCGACGCAGCGCCTCTCACCTGAGCTCAAGGCTGCACACCCCGAGATCCCCTGGGACGACATCGCTAGTTTCCGGAACCGCGCCGTGCACGGCTACCTCGGCATCAACCTCGACATTGTGTGGGACATCGTCGAGCACGACCTTCCCAATCTCGCCCGGACAGCTCACACCGAACTATCTCTGCGGAGGCAGCGTGAACGCTAGAACCCCCGTCTGTCCCGTCGTCGGGTCGACCCTACACTGGAGATGCCGTGACCAGGTTGACGATCGAAGTTGATGATGAAGTGGCCGAGCGCGTCGACTCGTCGCGGCAGAGCGTGTGAAGTCGCCCCGGAGCTGCTAGGTGGCGAAGTCATCAGCGAGCAATTCTCCTCTCGACGAGAGAACCGATTTAGTGGACCTCGCCGGTTCGGCAGGCCCTGGGCAAGGCCGCGGGAACACGAACATGAGGGGCGAAGGAGCATGCGCTAGTGCCACCGATGACGTGTTCGGCGACCTAGAGACCAAGACTGTAGCCGCAATAGCGAAGACTGTTGAGCACCGCCGCCCTCACGGCCTTCCCATCGCCGTTGACCGAGGCAACGGCGTCGAGTTCCTTCGTTGCCCGGTAGAGGCTGGCTCGTAAGGCCGCAGCCCTCCCCTGAGGTTCAGGACTTCACTCCCGCGAGCCATTGGAAATCCGCCCACCGAGCAGTCCCGACCCCGGCCAGTGGATGGCCTACGGCAAGCAACCTCTCCGCCATGATGTCGGCATTCAGGAAGGCACACTCGGCGGGCACCAGACTGGGGCTCGACGTCGACTTGCCGGCCCCGTTCGGTCCCGCCAATAGGACGGCGACAGGCGCGTTGCGCGGCTCGCTGTCGGATCCAAGTCCCCCACGGATCACGTGGCGCGGTCCCGGCGGGTCGGCGCGTCGTTTGGCCCTTCATCCGCCAGCCTCTGACGGTAGTGGCGCTCCAACGACTCGGCCGCCTGGCGATCCGCCGACTCCGGGACGTGTGCGTAAGCTCCATCGTCAACTTCGCGGTGGCGTGGCCAGCCCGGCCCTGCATGACCCTCGGGTGAACGCCCAGCTCGACCATGGTCGAGATCGCCGCATGGCGTAGCCCATGGAACGTCAGCGACTCGTCCAGGCCCGCCTTCGCTACGGCAGGTGCGAAGATGCGCTCACCGAAGCGCCTTCTCAGCACTCCTCCCCTCGGGCCAACGAACACAAGAGCCTCAAGGTCGCCGGCCACCCCGAGACGGTATTTGGCGAGGTGCTCCGCCAGCTCATCTATTAGGAACGCGGGCACAGACAAAGTCCGTAGAGCGGCAGTCGTCTTGGCCTCCTTGACGATGGCCAGATGGCCTGCCACCTCCTCAACCACCTGGGAAATGTTCACCGCCCGCCGAAGAAAATCGATGTCCCGCACTCGCAGCCCTACGCCCTCGCCCCAACGCAAACCGAGCACACCTGCGACAAGGACTAAAGCTCGGTAAAGCGACGGCACTGCAGAGGCAAGCTGCTCGAGCTCGGCTGGGCTTAGCGTGACTCGGGCCGGCGGTCGCGCTCTCGGGAGTGCCACTTTCCGAGCTGGCGACCGGCCGATCACGTCGGCATCCACCGCCGCATTGAACACTGCCCGAAGGGTTGAGAAGTCGCGTGCCACCGTGGATGGTGCAGCGGCCTTAGCTCGCGCATCGACGATGGCTTGGACGTGCATGGGAGTGATCGAGACGAGCGGCCGGTGAGAGAGGTCCGACGCCAACATTTCGAGCGATTGTCGGTCGCGAACCACGCTATTGGCCCGCTCCCCCGGGCGAGCCAGCCACTGGTCGGCCCACTGCGAGAACGTCATCTTGCCCGCTGCGGGATCGAGGTACTGGCCCCGGCCCAGATCGGCCTCCACGGTCGCCAGGTACCTCGACGCGTCGCCCTCCGTGGCAAACGTTTGGGGAGCAGCGCGGACCCGACCGTCTCCAGTCGAGTACCGGGCCTGCCAACGGCCGGACTGAAGTCTGCGTACGCGCCCGAATTGGCGGCGGCTCATGCCGAACCTCCTGTTGTGCGGCGGCTGGGCTACGGCCTCCTAGGGTAGCCGCCGGCTGTGACCGGTAAGCCGTGGAGACCCAAATGAACTTCTCAACGGCACGGTGGGGCGAGCGGCATCAAGCCATGCTGCTATCTCCGTTGGGTCGAACCTGATAAATCTTCGCCACTTCACAAAAGGCACGCGCCTTTCGGCAACGAGCCGGCGGACATGACGCGCGTTCACGTTCAGTAGTTGGGCAAGCTGGTCAATGGTCAACAGCCGGGGCAAGGCACCAGTGGTAGCCACTGTTTTCCTCCTTGTGTGGGTTCCTACCCTTAAGGGCGAAGATGGCGATGTCCCGCTGACCAGCTCGAACGCGGCCTTCTCGGGTGCCTACTCCGGTGCTCACCAACCCCGCGCCCTTCGAACCGGACCGTGGCCACCGCTAGCCAGCCGTCTGCACAATTCCATTTGACCGTTGGTAACCTTTAGTGACCGCTATTTACCGAAAAGAAGAAAAGGCTTCACGCGGACTTCTCTTGCTGGTATAAAGCCAAAGAGAGAGAACACGGTTGCAAGCCCAGGGCTTGCCTGAAAATAGCGGTGGCGGGTTCGTTGGACGAGGTAAAGCCTTGGGCTGGATGCGCATGATGGGGGCCGAGTCAGTGGAGTACCACCGCGCCACGGTGCTGGAACGGGGCGACGACCACCCCGGCATGGCCACAGAGTACTACGCCTCCCGGGGTGAGACGCCGCTTGTCTGGGGTGGTTCGGGAGCGGCGGGACTGAGGCTGGCTGGCACAGTGATGCCAGAGAGCTACGGGGCTGTCTTCGGTCCTGGTGGTGCCAAGGACCCACGCACGGGTGAGAGGCTCGTGCAAACTCGGCGGCCCGGCATGGAGGTCGTCATTTCAGCCCACAAGAGCGTGGCCGAGCTGGGCGTGATCGGCGGGGCAGAAGCGATGCACCGTGTGATGGACGCCGAGAGAGAGGCAACGCTCGCCTACCTCGACAGGGTGACCCGGGAAATGGGCAGCCGGCGTGGCGAAGCGAGCAAGCCCACACCCACGAACGGGCTCATCTATGCGCACACCCGCCATGCCACTTCGAGGGCAGGCGACCCCTGCCCCACGATCACTGTTTGCTCGTGAACCTCGTGGAGATGAAAGACGAGCAAGGCGGGTGGAAGGCGGCGGACACTGCGCTATGGAGAGAGCACCTGCACGCCGCCACCATGGTCGGCCGGCTCGCTGCGGCACGCTTGGCGGTAGAGCTCGGTTACGCCATCGAGCCGGACCCTGGCCCATACGGACGGCTCGGCCACTGGAAGATCGCCGGTGTCCCCAACGAGGTTATGGACGTCCACTCCAAGCGGGGGGCCGAGATCGAAGCCGAATGCAAGCGCAGATGCGACACCTCCTACCGTGCCCGGGGCGTCGCCGCCAGCGCCACCCGCAAGGCCAAGCGCCATGTGCCCGAGGGGCAGCTGGTCGAGCGTTGGCGGGAAGAGCTGGAGTCGGTTGGATGGCCGGCCGAGCGGCTCGCTGAGGCGATCGACGTTGCAGCAGCTAGGGCCCCCGGCCCAGCTGACCTTCGAGGACGCTCGCCGCCTTATCGCCGGAGTCCTCGCCCCCGACGGTGAGCTAGCCCGGCGGAAGGTCTTCTCCCGCCGCCACGTCGTGGTCGCCCTGGCCCCGCACCTATACGGTCAGGACCCCAAGCTCCTCGACGTGATGGTCGGCTCGAAGCCTCGCAAACGTACGGCACACTTTCCCGCAGGCTAGATGCCTACCGCGACCAACTTGACGGCCTTTCTCGGCTCCCCACCGCCGAAAGCAGGACCCGAACCGCCTCGATGCACCTCCAGCCGTCCCAAGAACTCGACGCCGGCCCATCGTTGTTACCCACCACCGCGCACCGACCGCATTGACCTCCCCGGTGGACCGACGATGGTCGGTGAGCTGCAGGCTGAGGAGGGTCGGAAACGAGGAGACATCGTTATGCAAGAAAGCTAGCTCGTCGAGACGTCGGCCCCGTGGGCATGCGCAACGTCTTTTACGAGCCCGAGCCAGTTCGAGTTCTCGTAGACCCAGAGCTTGCCGAGCAGATGGGAGGTCCAAGTGAGCAGAAGCCAGGGCGTTCGGATGCGACCAACATCGACCTCATAGCCCCGAATCTCGTCTTTCGGACGACATGCGTGATGTGTCTGGTGCCACCTAGCCTCTGCAGGCGCATCTAACGGGTCGTCGACGGTACAGAGCGTTCCTTCGCCAGAAGTGTGTTCACGTCGCCAATGCTCCTTGGCAGTAGCGACACGATCTGCCTCGTCAATGTCGACCCAGAGGGAGCCGTCACCCTCCTCGATTGGTTGGTTACAGACCTCGCACTCCCACTCGATCCGCTCCATCGCCAAGACGCTACCCGCGGAGATGAGGTGGAGTACCCATAAGCCCATAGTCGGGCAGTCCTAATTCGTGAGCTCGGCCCGTTGCGCGCGCAGGATCGCAACGCTCTTTACTCCTACCAGGCAGCTTTGGGAGAACCCCCCTTGGCTCGGCCTACACAACGCTCGTCCCGGAGACACCTACGGGGTTGGCGCCCGCACTCGCGTGTGTTCCCAGATGTTGACCATAAATGGGTCGTTGGGAACTACATAGTCGACTTCGATAGGGGTCGGGCTGACGTCGGGTTCCTGAGCGCTGACATCCTGCGAATCGGCCAGAGGGACGCAGGGAATGCGTAGACGATCAGGCCAACAACACCAACGATCATTGTCAGGCCGGCGTAATCCGCCAGTGTCCGCGCCTTGCCGCTCCTCTTGCAGACCATCCAGCCAGCTGCCAAGCTCGACAGCCACAGCAACTCTGCAACGCCTCCGAGCGTCCATTGCCACCAAGTCGGTGGAGCAAAGGCATCGCCCTCAAGCAACAGCAGCGGCCAACAGGCGACCGTCACAACCAGCGACACTGCTATGAACGCGCCAGCGACGCTGACCACGGTCGAGGCATCCCTTCTGAGGCCCCGCTCCAGAAGGCCCACGCCGAGATGGTAGACCCAGGACTTCTGCACGCACCTGGTCAGTCGATGTGCCAACCGTGGTCGTCTGATGGGCAAGGGCCACAAACCTTTGTCGAAGTGTTGCGCGGCGGCCTTGGCCCCCCGTGCTCGGTGGTAGTGAGCACAGGGCAAAGTGACGGAAATGAAACGGACCGAAGGGCCTCCACCCCGTACCACAGAGCGTGGTCGCGCCCAAGACCACGCTGAGTGACCGGCCTCCGAGCCAAGATACTGACTGGCCGTCCCCCATCCGTGCCCCATCGGGCGGAAAATCATGGTCGCCAACGGTCAACAGCGGACAAATTAGGGTGACCTAAAAACCAGCCCTGACCAGCCCGGATACGCCGCCAACTGGGTGGGCGCTAGAGGACTCGAACCTCCGACCTCAGCCGTGTGAAGGCTGCGCTCTAACCAACTGAGCTAAGCGCCCATCTCACCGCCGGCCTGCGCCGACGGGCAAGCAAGCTTACCTGCAGAGGCGCTGCCTGCCCCAACTGGGCAGCGTTCAAGAGACTAGGCCGGGGCTCCAGCAGCGTTCTACCGCTGCCCGACGCTCCCTGATGCAACGGCGAGGCCGGCCGGCGCGCTGAAAGCCTCTACTCCCCCGAAGAGGTAGCTTGGGAGGGTGGACGAAGCAAGCCAGGGGCGCCAGGCGCCCAAGGGCGAAGCCGAGGACGGCACAAGCCCTCACCTTTCGCAATCAGCGGCCGAAGGACTGGCTGCCGACGAAGAGTCCTTCCTCACAGAGGTGGGCCTCTTCGAGCTTGACGACGAGGAACCAGACGAGGCCGACACCGAGCGGTCGGAGACCCTGGATGACCAGGGACGCCGCCACGTTCGCCTCGCAGCCCCCGAAGGCACCGAAGAGATTTTGGAGAAGGAGGCCGCGCGACAGACCGGACTCCCCGACTGGGCCGAGCGCTGGAGGGCCCGCAGCGCCACTGGGAGTGTCCTGACCGCAGTCGCCTTCGGGTTGAAAGAGGTCTTCGAGCCTGAGCGTAAGGAGCCGGCCATCGTAATGGAGACCTCGGGTGACCCGCCTAAGGATCTCCCGGTGGAAGCCAAGCTCGAGCAGCTCGGGCCTCGTCAGAGCTCGGTCATGGTACGGCCATGGCTATTGGCCACCGGCGAGGGTGATGCTGACGGCGCGACTGACGAGGGTGAGGCCGGGCGTTCGTGAGCCTTCTGCGGCGAGGTCAGTCCTCGCCGACCACCGAGGCTGAGCGCCGGCGCAAGTCCGAGGAGCGCGCCGCGCGCTCTGAGGTCATCCGCCAGGCGCGTTCGGCGGTCAAGGCCATGACGCGGCCCGAACCGCAGTACGGGCTCTACACGAGCGCGTTGCTCGTAATACTCGGCCTGGTTTCCTTCCTCAGCAGAGACGTGGCCCAGCAGTACGAGAAGATCCACGGCAAGGTAAAGGCCGTCAACGTCGTAGTCGCCCCTTACCACTCCCAAGAGGCGGTCATCCTGACCGTGCTTGCGGTGGCAGCCGCCGTCACGATCTACTGGCGCCGGCGTCTCGTGACTGGTATTGCTTTCATGCTCGCGGCCGCCATAGGCGTCGGCACCCCCTTCCCGAGCGGCTATTCCGACCTCAAGTGGCTCGCTTTCCTCGTGCCGGCGGCCTATGTCTTCTGGATGCTCATCTTCCGGATGAACAAGGAACAGAAGGCCTGGCTCTCACGCAACAGCCCGGCAGCATCGGCTTCGGGCACCGCGTCGGCACGGAGCTCCGGGCGACGCCCGGGCGCCACCAAGCCGGCGGCTTCACGCTCTGGACGCGCCAAGACGCAGCCGCCCACTACTGCCTCCGGGCGCCCGCTGCCAACACCGAATGCCCGCTACACTCCTCCTCGCCAGGCAGAGACCCGCCAGAAGACGCGGTCAGGCGGGCGCAAACCCTAGCCGGCGTGGGAGGCGTAGGCCGCGCCTCTTGAGCCCTTAGACGGAGGGGAGCCTACCTGTTAGCCGCGGCCGCCCGACGGGCCCGCTATCCCCGCCCTCTCGAGATCGGGCAGGCTAGAGCGGGTTCCCCACGCGACCGCGAGTGGAGACCAACGTCACCGACCGGGCCTCCCCAGCCCGCGTGGTAAACACAAAGGGTGCTGAGAGAAGCGCTCGAGGGCCGGCGCATAGCGATCACCGGGGCAACTGGCTTCCTCGGTACGGCCCTTACGGAACGGATCCTGCGCTGCCTGCCCCAGACGGAAGTGGTACTCATCGTCCGCCCAGGCCGGCGCGGCGCAACCGAGAGAATGCGCCGTGACGTCTTGGCCAACGACTGCTTCCAGCGGCTCCGCCAACAACTCGGCGACCGGTTCGACGAAGACACTTCCCGACGGGTGATAGCCCTGCCCGGCGACGTCTCGCTCGACGGCCTCGGCCTCGATGCTGCCGGACGGGAGCTACTCGCGAGCTGCTCGACGGTCGTGCACTCAGCCGCCACCGTGAGCTTCGATGCCCCACTGGACGCGGCGGTCGAAGTCAACCTGCTCGGCCCCTTGCGGGTCGCGGCCACGCTCCGTTTGGCGACGAGCGAACGAGCAAAAACAGTGGCCGCCAGCGACGACGCTGCGGCCCCCCACCTTGTCGCCGTGTCCACTGCTTACGTCGCCGGCGGGCGCCGAGGCCTCGCGCCCGAGGCGCCCCTTTCCGAGACCCCCTTCTCGCCGGAGGTCAACTGGAGGTCAGAGGTCGACGCGGCCCGACGGGCGCGATCGGACACCGAGGCAGCGAGCCGCTCCCCCGAGATGCTCGCCCGCTTCCGGGCGCGGGCACGCGCCGAGCTGGGAGCGGCCGGCGTCCCCCTGCTCGCGGAGAAGACCGAGAAGCTCCGTTCCCAGTGGGCAGACGACCGCATGGTCAGCCTCGGAAAGGCACGTGCGCAAGCACTCGGCTGGCCCGATGCTTACGCCTACTCAAAGGCACTTGGGGAGTGGGCCCTGCTCGAGGAGCGGGGGGAGCTCCCGGTGAGCATTGTCCGGCCTTCGATCATCGAGGCCTCGCTCGCCGAGCCAGTGCCAGGGTGGACGAGAGGCTTCCGGATGGCTGACCCGGTCATCATCAGCTATGCCAAAGGTCTCCTGCGTGAGTTCCCTGGCATCCCTGAGGGCATCATCGACGTGATTCCCGTCGACCTGGTCGTAGCAGCCATCCTGGCAGTCGCCGCCAGGGGGCCGCTCTCAAGCCCGGACGTCGTCCATGCCGCCTCGGGCGCACGCAACCCCCTTCGTTACGGCCAGCTGGTCAGCCTGGTCCGGGACTGGTTCTCCGGTCACCCGCTGGCCGACGACAAGGGCCAGCCAATCGAGGTCCCCCAGTGGACCTTCCCCGGGCGCCAACGCGTACAGCACCAGCTTCGCCAGGCGACCACCCTGCTAAACGGTGCGGAGCGTGCCCTTCGGGCCATGCCGCTTCGCGGGGCGCGAGCCGACCTCGCTGCCCGAATCGAAGAACGCCGCGAGGACGCGAGGCGAGCGCTCGGCTACGTAGAGCTCTACGGTTCCTATACCGAGACAGAGGCGGTCTTCTCCGTAGGGCGTCTCCTCCAGCTGCAAGAGGGCCTGTCGCCCGAGGAGAGGCGAGAGTTCTGCCTCGACCCCGCCGTAGTCGATTGGCCCCATTACTGCCAGGACGTCTACCTGCCGGCAGTCGTCGCGCACGCTCGCGTGCCCCAGGCAGGGGGCCAGCGCCGGCCCGCGCCGGCGTCCCGTTCGCGCGAACAGCGAGCGAGGCGGGCGATCCTTTCCCCAGACCGTCAACTGGCCGTCTTCGACCTCGAGAACACCCTCGTGGCGACCAATGTCGTGGACAGCTACGCGTGGGTGGCGACGAAGCAGATGGGATTCCCCGAACGCGCTCGCTTCACGGCTCGCATCCTCCTCGAAGCACCCCGCATGCTGCGCCTCGACAACCAGGACAGGGGCGACTTCCTGCGGTGGTTCTACCGCCGCTACGAGGGAGGAGCCCTAGGGGAGCTGGGCGAGGAAGCCTGGGAGATGGCAAGTGACCTGCTCCTCGCAAAGTCCTTCCCGGCCGGCATACGTCGCGTCCGCGAGCACCGAGCGCTCGGGCACCGCACACTCCTCATAACGGGCGCTCTCGACTTCCTTATCGAACCCTTCAAACCTCTCTTCGACGACGTCGTCTCGGCTCACATGCGCACGGCTGGCGGGGAGCTTTCGGGCGAGCTCGAGGAATCGCCTCCCACCGGAGAAGCCAGAGCACTCCTCATGGCCGACTACGCAGCTGCCCACGGTCTCGAGCTGGCCCAGTGCGTCGCGTACGCCGACTCCACAAGTGACCTCCCGATGCTCGAAGCGGCCGGGTTCCCGGTCGCCGTCAACCCAGAGACCAAGCTCGCTGCGATCGCGCGCAAACGCGGTTGGCCCGTCGAGGACTGGTCACGCTCTCCCGGCTTCCGCCGGCCTCTCCTTCCCTTCGGGCCGCTCCAGCAAGGCACCGGCCGCGACCGGGCCCCCAGCAAGGGCGCCCTCCAGCAACGCAACGGCACCCTCCAGCAAGGGCCAGGTCGCAACCACGCCGGTCGCAAGGACATCGGGCACGACGCTACGCACAAGGGCTCGCCGGCGGCGGCCCCAACGCCGGGCACAAAACCACAGTGAGCCGAAAGAGTGCCCCGGGAGGTCTAAGGGAGGTATGAAGGCGCTCCAGGTAGAACGTTCCCTGCCCCGTTTCGCCGCTGCGCGCATCGCGTCAGGCTGGAGGGCCGGAGCCGGCGGGCGCCTTGGCCCCCTCCGCCTGGTCGACACAGACCCGCCGGCGCTGCCGGGGCCGGGCTGGGAGCGGCTTTCGCCGAGGCTCTCTGGCATCTGCGGGAGCGACCTCGCGACGGTCGACGGGCGTTCTTCACGGTGGTTCGAACCCCTCGTCAGCTTCCCCTTCACCCCCGGCCACGAAGTCGTCGCCGACACGGCAGATGGCAGGCGTGTTGTGGTCGAACCAGTGCTTGGGTGCGAAGCACGCGCCATCGACCCGCTTTGCAGCGCATGCTCCGCTGGGCGCCGGCGTCATTGCACGAACCTCACAGGCGGCCATATTGCGCCCGGTTTGCAGACCGGCTACTGCAAGGACACCGGCGGGGGCTGGTCGTATTGCTTCGTCGCCCACACGAGCCAGCTTCACCTGGTCCCCGAGGGCTTACCCGATGAAGCGGCGGTTCTCGTCGAACCTGCCGCCTGTGCGATCCATGCCGTGCTGTCCACGTTTCCCCTCGACCTTGGCCCATCCGCCGAGAACACCGCGATGGAGCGCACCGCGATGGAGCGCAGGGGGATGGAGCGCAGGGGGATGGAGCGCAGGGGGATGGAGCGCAGGGGGATGGGGGGCGCTGGCAAGGAGTCCGCCGCCGTCGTGATCGGGGCGGGCACCTTGGGGCTCTTCGCGATAGCGGCCCTGGCGCGCTGGCGCGAAGACGTCACCCGTATCGTCGCTGTCGCCAAGTACCAGCACCAGCGCGACTTGGCTGGCAAGTTCGGAGCGACCTCGGTCGCTTCGCCGGGCGAAATGCGCCGCGCCGTCAGGCGAGCCACGGGCTCGTGGATGCTCGACAACGGGCAGCTTTCAGACGGCGTACCGCTCGTCATCGACTGCGTCGGCACGGCAGATTCCCTCGCCAGCGCCCTCGCCGTGGTTGCGCCGGGCGGCCAGGTCGTGCTCGCAGGCATGCCCGCCCCGGCGGGCCTCGACCTCACCCCGCTCTGGCAGCGCGAGGTCCACTTGAGCGGCTCTTATACATACGGCCCGGAGCCGGCTGTCGGGGGCCGCCACAGCTTCGACCTCGCCTTCGAGCTCGCCGAGGCCTCCCGGATGGAGCGGCTGGTCTCGGCCACCTACCCGCTCGAGCGCTCCGCGGAGGCGATCGAGCATGCCGCCAGCGCGGGCCGCAGGGGGGCCGTAAAGGTGGTCTTCGACATGAGAGGCGACCCGAGAAGGCTCTCTTACCTCTTGGCGGAAGGACACACGCTGACCGAAAAACCTGGGGAAAATCCTGGTGGTTTGTCGACCCACGGGAAGGACCGCTGAACCGTGCCCCGTCCTGGTTTCGTCCTCGATGTTGACCGCTCCACCCCGCCCGCGCTCATCTGGCATGGCGAGGGCTTCCGCTTAGAACGTCTCCCCGCCGAACGCAGCCGCGTCGTCTACGCCCCCGAACCGCTCTCCCCGCTTCCGGACCCCGACGAGGCGATCCGTGCCGCCTTGCTGGCACCCCTCGGCGACCGCCCACCCCTCCCCGAACTGCTCCGCGCGGGCATGCGCCTCACGATCGCCTTCGACGACCTCTCCCTGCCTCTCCCGCCAATGCGCCGGCCGGACAACCGCCAGCGGGTCATCGAGACGGTCCTTGACATGGCGGCCGAAGCGGGCGTGGACGATGTGGTCCTGATCGCCGCGCTCGGCCTTCACCGGCGGATGACCGAGACCGAGCTGCGCCACGCGCTCGGCGACCGCGTTTACGACGCTTTCGCACCTTACGGCAACCTCCTCCAACATGACGCAGAGGACCCCAAAGGGCTGGTTGCTCTCGGCAAGACCGACCTCGGCGAAGATGTCGAGGTCAACCGCCGAGTCGCCGAGTCCGACCTGCTCGTTTACGTGAACATCAACCTCGTCGCGATGGACGGGGGCCACAAGTCGACCACAACGGGGCTCATGAGCTACAAGAGCGTTCGCCATCACCACAACGTGCGAACGCTCCAGCACAGCCGATCGCTCATGGACCGGCCCCGCTCCGAGCTGCACTCCTCGACGTGGCGGATCGGTCGCTTGCTCGCCAAGCACGTCAACGTTTTCCAGATCGAGACCACGCTCAACAACGACACGTTCCCCTCTCAGTTTTCCTTCCTGCAGAAGCGTGAGTGGGAGTGGGGCGTGCGTGACCGAGCCAGCTTCCTCGGAGCGAGCCGGGGCCTCGATCTCCTCTCGCCTCGCGCCCGGCGCTCCATTTTCCAGTCAATCCTCGCCCCGCACCAGATGACGAGCGTCCAAGCCGGCGAAGTCGAGGCCGTCCACGAGTCAACCCTGGCCAACCTGCACCGCCAGCAGGTAGTCGACGTGGAGGGCCAGAGCGACGTGGTGATCTTCGGTCTGCCTCACATCGGACCTTACAACGTCAACTCCATCATGAACCCGCTCCTCGTCTCCTGCCTTGGCCTCGGCTATTTCTTCAACATGTACATCGGCAAGCCCCTCGTGCGCCCAGGCGGCGTGGTGATCCTTTCCCACCCGACGCCCTGGGCGTTCCACCCGGTGCACCACCCGTCTTACATCGACTTCTTTGAGGAAGTTCTCGCAACCACGACGGACCCGGCCGAGATCGAGAAGACCTACGAGGAACGTTTCGCGACTGACGACTGGTACCGCCACCTGTACAGGACGAGCTACGCGTTCCACGGCGTCCACCCCCTCTACATGTGGTACTGGGGGGCACACGCTCTCGAGTACGCGAGCAGCACGGTGGTCGTGGGTGGCAACCGCCGCGCAGTCCGCCGCATGGGCTTCAGGCCCGCCTCGACCCTGTCCGACGCCCTCGAGATGGCCGAAGACCAGGTGGGACGGGACCCGACGATCACTTACTTCCGCTGCCCCCCCCTGATGCTCGCACATGTCCACTGACGGCGCCCGCGCGCGCCTTCGAGCCGGGGCCTCTGGGCTCCTAGGCGGCCGCGCGCGTCTCGCGTCGCGCTCCCCCGCCCCGTTCCCCCTGGGGCCCCCCACGTGGCCCGCTTCGGTGCCCAGGCCGCCCAAGCGGTCCGAGCTCGGCGTGGACTACGAGACCGAGTGGGCCCGGCGCTACCCGGTACGCCTGGCGCGCGCCGCCTACAACGAGATCGTCACGAGACCGCTCATCGCCGCGATCGCCCAACCTTCGGTCGACGGCCTCGACCGCTTGGAGGCCGTACGGGCACCCGTGATCTTCGCAGCCAACCACTCCAGCCACCTCGACGCCCCCCTTGTGCTCTCCGTCTTACCGGAACGCTTCCGCAACAAGACCGTGACCCTCGGTGCCGCCGACTACTTCTTCACCTCGCAGCTTCGCGCCGCGTACTTCGCCTTCGCGACCAATGCCGTCCCCATAGAGAGGGTGAAGGTGAGCAGGCGGTCTGCCCAGCAAGCAGCCTTGCTCCTAGAAGAGGGCTGGAGCCTCCTCATCTTCCCCGAGGGAGGGCGAAGCTCCGACGGATGGGCCCGTGAGCACAGGGGTGGCGCCGCATGGCTGGCCGCGCGCGGCGAACGGCCGGTCGTCCCCGTCTACATCAAAGGCACCGGTCGCCTTCTCCCTCGGGGGGCGAGGCGGCTCTACCTCGGCAAGACATCTGTGACCTTCGGCGCACCGATCCAACCCGACCTACCCGCCCGCCACCTCGTCGCCCGGATCGAAAGCGCCATCGCGGCCCTCGCCGACGAGGCCACCACGGACTGGTGGTCCGCGCGCCAGAGGGCCGCTCGCGCAGAGACCCCAGACCTCCGAGGCCCGAACGGGTCCGAGTGGCGCAGGGCCTGGGCCCTCGGGCCGTCACCGAAGGACCGCGCCCGGCACCCCGCCGGCGAGAGGCGCTGGCCACCTCGAGCGTGACCCCACCTCGAGCGTGACCCCGCCTCTGCTCCTCCCAGTCTTCCGACCGGCGCTATCGCTTCAATAAGGGGCCCGGCCACAACCCTGCCGGCGAGTGGCGACCATACTGGCACCGTGGACCTGCGCCAGTTCGCCGCCCTCGTCGCCATCGCCGACCACGGAAGCTTCTCAGGTGCCGCGGCCGCCCTTCACACAGTGCAGTCCAATATCTCGGGCCACATCAAGCGCTTGGAGCGCGAGCTCGGAGTAGAGCTCGTCGACCGGCGCACGGGCCAGCTGACCGAGGAAGGCCAAGTGGTCGAGGCCCGCGCCAGGGCCGTCCAGGCAGAGCTCGAATCCGTTGCGTCCGACCTCGCCGCCCTCCGCCAAGAAGTCACTGGCAGCGTGCGCCTGGGGATGATCTCGACCACGGGCCGGTGGCTCGTCCCGCTCCTCCTTGACCACTTGGCCGCGACACATCCCGGCGTCCGCCTCGTGACCACCGAGGCCACGTCGTCCGCGCTCGGTGTGCTCCTCGCGACCGGTGGCCTCGACTGTGGAGTGGTCAACCTTCCGCTCAACAACCCGGACCTAAGGCTCCGGCCGCTCTTTGACGAGGACATCGTGCTCCTCGTCGCGAGGGACCACCCCCTCGCAACGAGCTCGTCGCTCAACCTGAAGGACCTGGCCGGCGTCGAGCTGATACTTCCCGCGCCCCATACAGGTTTTCGCGAGGAGCTCGACGAGGCCGCCCGCAACGCCGGCATAACGCTGCGATCTCGCGCCGACATCGACGGCCTCCGCCTCCTCTCGTTCCTCACCTTGCGCGGGTTCGGGCCGGCGCTATTACCGGCAACTACCGTGGCCGACGTCCCACCTTCCTACGTCGCGCTGGGCGTCGGGGGCCTCCCGCTCCGCCATGTCGGGATCGCACTACGAAAACGGGGAAAGCCAAGCGCCCCCACTCGTGCGCTCATCGAGCTCCTGGAGAACGTCATTTCCACTTACGTTTCGGCCCACAATCACCTCCATCAGGCTGACATCTCGACCGCGCGCGGAGCGGCACCGCCGCCACTCCTTGCGCCCTGAGGCGAGGGCCCTTAGCATCTAGAGTGGCTAGACACGAGGAGGGCGCGTGCTCACCACGAGAAAGTTCGCCAAAACCGCTCGGGCCTTCTTGGCCGCAACTGGGCTCGCCGCGACCGGGCTCGTTCCCGCTGTCGCGCCTGCACTTGGCGCTAACGGCGGAGCAGGCACTCTACAGGGCCTTTATGCCGTGCCCGCCATCCACGCCCTACCCATGGCGGCGGCTGCCCCGAGCGCGCCGCCGACAGCCGCTCAGTGCGAGGAGTACTACGCAGTTACCTGCTATTCACCCGGCCAGATCCAGGCGGCTTACGGAACGGACCAGCTAGCAACCACAGGCGTCAGCGGCGCCGGCCAGACCATCGTCGTAGTGGAGCCGCTCGGGTCGCCTACGATCCAGTCCGACCTCGCTACGTTCGACCAGGCCTTCGGCCTCCCGAGCCCTCCCTCGTTCCAGGTCATCACCCCGGTCGGTGCGCCTCCCGCTTACGACAACGCCAGCACAGCCGACAAAGCCTGGGCGGAGGAGACTTCTCTCGACGTCGAGTGGGCGCACGCCATGGCACCCGGCGCAAGCATCCTGCTCGTCGAGACACCAGTCGCCGAGACCGAGGGCGTGGCCGGCTTCCCGCAGATCCTTGCGGCCGAAAACTATGTCATAGACAACCACCTTGGCGACATCATCAGCCAGAGCTTCGAGTCGACCGAGGAGACCTTTCCTTCACCTGCCTTTGTCAGGTTCCTATCGGCCACCTACCTCAACGCCTACTCCCATGGCATCACGGTCGTATCCGCAAGTGGCGACAACGGGGTGGCGGGTTACTCGAACCCAGGGACGACGACCTTTTTCCCAAGGAGGGTGGTCCAGTGGCCCGCGAGCGACCCTCTGGTGACCGCGGTCGGCGGGACCACCGTCCAACTTGACGCCGCCGGCAACAGGCTCGCCGCCGACGTTGCCTGGAACGACACCAACAACGCCACCGTCCTCAGAGACTTCGCGAACAGTGCGCCGCCCCAACCTTTCGCGAGCGGCGGCGGGGTTTCGTCGGTTTTCGAGCGCCCCTCCTACCAGAGGCCTGACGCTTGGGTCACCGGAGACCACCGGGGCGTCCCTGACGTAGCGATGAACGCGGGTTGCACGGGCCCGGTAGACATCTACTCTGGCGCCGTCGGCGGGTGGTTCATCACCTGCGGGACGAGTGAAGCAGCACCCCTGTTCGCGGGCATCGTCGCCCTCGCCGACCAGGTGGCGGGCCACAGCCTCGGGCTCGTCAACCCTGCCCTCTACCGCCTGGGGTCCGAGCAGGCTCCCGGCATCGTGCCGATCGACGCGGGCAACAACACGGTGTCGTTCCCCCTTACCGAAACGGCCGGGACGCTCACCGCCAACACCGGGACACTGACCGACGATTCCGGCACCCTCAGCCGCAACTCCCCCACGCTCGTGGGAGATGCGGCCGCGGTGACGCTTTCGAGCTCCGGGGCCGGGGCTGGCGCCGCTGCAGGCCCCTACCAAACCTGGGGCACCCCGGACTGGGGCATGTTGACGGGCAATGCCGTCACCGTCACGGGTAACGCCGTCACCATCCAAGGTTACTCGGCCAACGGTGCCTATAACCTGGTCACCGGGCTCGGGACCGTAAACGCCGCCCAGCTCGTCCCCGAGCTAGCGAGGACCGCTGGCTGCCCGGCGGAGCACGGAGCCCGGTGGTCGCCGTCTGAGGTCTGGTCGATCGTCAGCCAGTTGTTCGAGCAGCAGCCTCGGGGTAAGCCGGCGTGCCGGCCAGGCCAGCCTCGCGGC
>JAJYMM010000247.1 GCA_021787035.1 Actinomycetes bacterium | reverse complement strand
GAAAAGGGTTGTCACCGGACTAGAGGCCTGGGCAAAATGAAGCCTTGTCGTGACCTCTTCGACGGCGAGGGCCTTGTGGGTTGGCACGCCGTCCCCAGGTTGCCGACGGCCCGGGCCCGGGCCTGGCACCGGCTCCGATGACCACCAGCTCGCTGAGGCCAACCCGGCGAGCCGGCGACCAGGCGACCAGGCGACCAGGCGACCAGGCGACCAGGCGACCAGGCGACCAGGCGACCAGGCGACCAGGCGACCAGGCGAGCCGGCGACCCTGTTGACGGGCGGGCGGTGAGGACCGGCTATTTTTGTTGACACCACTAACGTAACGGTGCTAACGTAGCTGTGTTACCAAAATATCCGCTCGAACGAAAGAACCAAGGAGTCCAGCGTGCTCTCCGCACTTGCCCGCATGGCCACCACCCGCGCCCGCCTCATGCTGGTCCTCGCTCTCCTCATTGTGCTTGGCGCAGGTGCCTATGGCTCCTCCGCCACGTCCCGCCTCTCCTCAGGTGGCTTCACGGACCCGAGCTCACCTTCTACCAAGGCCGATGCCATCCTCACGCAACGGTTCCACCAGGGTGACCCCAACCTGGTCTTCCTGGTCGAAGGCCCTGCAGGCGCCGGCGCGGCCCGCGGCCCGGCGCGGTCGGTTGGCCTCGACCTCGCCCGCCGGCTGGGCCACCAGCCCTATGTGACGGGCGTCCAGTCCTACTGGACGGTACCCCCCGTCGAGCGTGCCGGCTTTTTGTCGAACGACGGTCGTTATGCGCTCGTTACCGCCCAGGTCCTCGGAAATGACAACGTCGCTCAGAAACGGGCCGGTGCGCTCGCCCGGCGGTTCGAGGGCACCCGCGACGGCGTGAGCGTGCGGGCAGGTGGTCTCACGGTCGTCGCTCATGAGGTCAACAAGCAAATCTCCCACGACCTCGCAATCGCAGAGGCCGTCGCCGTGCCCGTCACGCTCGTGGCGCTCGTGTTCGTGTTCGGAGGCCTCGTGGCCGCGCTCCTCCCTCTGGCCATTGGGGGCGCCGCCATCTTGTCCACCCTTGCCGTCCTTAGGTTGCTCACCCTCGCGGTCCCCGTCTCGGTCTACGCCCTCAACCTGACGACTGCCCTCGGCCTCGGCCTCGGGATCGACTACAGCCTGTTCATCGTGAGCCGCTACCGTGAGGAACTGAGAAGGGGCACCTCACCCCCCGCCGCCGTCGGTGTGGCTGTTTCTTCGGCTGGGCGGACAGTGCTCTACTCCTCGCTCACGGTCGGGCTCTCGCTGGCGGCGATGGCGGTGTTCCCCTTTTACTTCCTACGTTCCTTCGCTTACGCCGGCATGGCCGTAGTGGCGGTCGCCGCTGCCGGCGCAGTCCTCGTGCTTCCGGCGCTCCTCAGCCTCCTCGGCCGGCGGGTAAACGCCTGGGACGTCCGCCCGTTGCTCCGACGGGTCCTCGTTCTGGGGCGCCGCCGGCCCACTTACGGGGGCTCCCCCGCGCCCGTCGACGCCGGGAGCAGCGGCCGGGGCGGGACCAGTGAGCGCGACGCCGGCTTTTGGAGCCGCCTGGCGCACGTCGTCATGCGTCACCCCTGGGCGTTCGGGCTTTCCGTGCTCGCCATCTTGCTCGCCCTAGGCTCGCCTTTCCTCTCCGTCCGTTTCGGGTTGCCCGATGACCGGGTGCTCCCGCCCACGGCGAGCGCCCACCAGGTGGGCGACGTGCTACGGGCCGATTTTCACCAGAACAGCGCCAACGAGCTCACGGTCGTACTGCCGGACGTCGCCGGAGTTCCCCGCTCCGAGCTGGCTTCCTACGCCTCGCGCCTCTCTCTTGTCGCCGGCGTGAAGGTGGTGGAGTCTCCCGAGGGCACATATCTAGCCGGCCGGCGTGCCGGGCCGCTGTCCAACCCAATTGTGAAAGGTGCGACCTATTTCACCCTCGGCAACAACGTAAACGCCTTCTCCGCCTCCGGCCAGCAGCTTGTCCACCACGTGCGCGCCTTGCCTGCACCGGCGAAAGCCCTGGTGACTGGGCTCGCCGCCAGGAACGTCGACTCCCTGAACGCGCTCGACGGCCTCCTGCCCCTGGCGCTTGGGCTCATCGCGCTCGCCAGCCTGGTCGTCCTCCTCGCCTTTACCCGGAGCGCCCTCCTGCCGGTGAAGGCCCTCATCTTGACCACTCTGTCGCTATCGGCGACCTTCGGTGCGATGGTGTGGGTGTTCCAGGAAGGCCATCTCGGGTGGCTGTTCGGCGGGGTGGGCGCCACGGGGTACCTGACGGCGACGATGCCGGTGCTCATGTTCTGCATCGCGTTCGGCCTCTCGATGGACTACGAAGTCTTCCTCCTCTCGCGCATAAAGGAGCAGTGGGACGCCTCAGACCGCACGGCGACCGCCAACACCGAGGCCGTGGCGGCGGGCCTGCAGCGCACGGGCCCGATAGTCACTGCAGCAGCTGCCCTCGTGTCTATAGTTTTCATTGCAGTGGCAACGTCGCAGGTGAGCTTCATCAAGCTGTTCGGCGCCGGCATGGCGCTCGCGGTCCTGATGGACGCGACGCTTGTCCGGGGGGTTCTCGTGCCGGCGTTCATGCGCATTGCAGGCCGCGCCAACTGGTGGGCGCCTCGCTGGCTGCCCTCCGCCCGGCCGGTGAAAGCCAGGATCTTTGCCGATGGCCCAGAGTACGAAGCCCCGCCGGCGTAGGGCGCCTCGCGGCCAGGGGGCGGCTCTCCGGGGTGCGATCTTGGAGGCGGCGCGCCAGCTCCTGGCAGAAACGGGTAGCGAGGAGGCGGTTTCCGTTCGCTCGGTGGCCGAGAAGGTCGGCGTGACCACGCCTTCCATCTACCGTCATTTCAAGGACAAGGACGACTTGATGGACGCCGTCTGCTCTGACGTGTTCGGCGCTTTGGCCAATGCGCTCGCCAAAGCGGCCGACGGCGCGGCCGGCCCGCTTGATCGCCTACTCGCCCAAGGGCGCGCCTATATCGATTTCGCGTTGGCCAACTCCGAGGAGTACCGGATGGTGTTCATGGGCGGCTGCGCGCCGACGAACACCGACGACGTCCTTACCAACGACTGCTTCAGCCAGGTGATCGCCGCAGTCGGAGCCTGCATGGAGGCGGGGATCTTCCCCTCTTCCCCTGACGGCCCGCTCCCGGTGGCCATGCGCCTCTTTGCTGCTGTCCACGGCCTGGCGGCGTTGCTGATATGCAAGCCATGGATGCCTTGGGGCGACGTCGGCTCCATGGTCGAGGCCATGTTGTTGATGTGCGCCGCGGGTTGCTCGCTCGAGGGGAGCCTTGCCAGCCTGGCGCCGGCAGAGCTTGCCGGCGAGCTGTCCGTCCTCGCGGGGCGACCCGCGCGAGGGAAGCTCCCTGGCCGGAGGAGAGCCTAAACGAGGCATTGGGGCGCTGCGCCCGGAGTGCCGGGTTCAATGTGGGCGCGGAGATTGCCGGTCAATCCTTGCACGAGCCTCAGTACAAGACGCAGCGAACACGGTGTCCGGGGCCGACCTGGCGCCACTCGGGAAGGGAATCTGAACACTCCCTGCGCGCACTGGGGCACCGCGGTGCAAAGGGGCAACCGCTCGGCAGGCTGGTCAAATCGGGCGGGTCACCCCGCGCCTCGAAGCGCTTACTGGCTCCAAAGTGGGAAGCCGGATCTGGGGCAGCACCCCTCAGGAGCTGAGTATAAGGATGGCGCGGCCCCCCCATCACGCTCTCGGACGGCCCGAGCTCGACGAGGTGGCCCGCATACATGATCGCCACCCGGTCACTCATGTAGGAGGCGCCAGCCAGGTCGTGGGTGACGAACAGGAGCGAAAGCGATTCGGCCTTCTGCAGGTCGAGCAGGAGGTTCATGATGCTGAGCCGGATCGACACGTCGAGCATCGAGGTCGGCTCGTCGGCTAGGAGCAGTTCAGGCCGCGCCGCTAGGGCACGAGCCACGCCGACACGTTGGCGCTGACCTCCAGAGAGCTGGTACGGGTAGCGGCGGAGGAAGTCCTGCGGTGGCACGAGCCCAACCTGGGTGAACAACTTGTCGACGGTGGCTCCCTCAGCATTTTTGGGCACCACCTTGAAAGTGCGGAGCGGGCGCGAGACGCTGTAGCGGACCGTATGGAGCGGGTCGAGGGACGTGTAGGGGTCCTGGAAGATCATCTGGACATGGCTACGGTGCTCCCGAAGCCGCTTCTGGGTCAGCCTTGGCGGGACCGCTTGTCCGAGTAGGCGGATATGGCCCGCCGTGGGCCGTTCGAGGAGCGCCACGGTGCGCGCAAAGGTCGTCTTGCCAGAGCCTGACTCACCGACAAGGCCTAGGACCTCGCCTTTTTGAATGGTCAAGTCCACGTCCGTGAGGGCACGGACGACCTGGGCCTTACCGAACCTTCCTATGGTGTAGGTCTTCGTGAGCCCACTCACCTCGAGAACAGGCGGTGCGCCCCCTTCAACGATGTGCCTCGCGCTGGCTCCAGGCTGCGTACTAACCACCCGCCGACACCTTTCCCTCCAAACCGCCCTCAGCAGGAGGTTCCAGGCCATCACCCGAACGCTCCAAGCGGTCGCCTTGGGGAGCTCCGAACGCCGCATGACCGTAAAGGTGGCATGCGACCCGCCGCCCTTCGCCGCTACTCACCTCTGGAGGCGCAATGGCATCACATGTCCCGGCGATCACCTTGGGGCACCGCGCGGCAAAAGCGCAGCCCGCCGGAAGCTGGCGCAGATCTGGAGGCTGCCCGCTCAGCCCTTCCAGGCGTGTGCGCACCGCGCCCACGGGCGGGAAGGCGCTCATGAGTGCCCGGGTGTAGGGGTGTTGCGGGCTCTCGTAGAGCCCTCGCGCCGGAGCCTCCTCCACGATCTTGCCGGCGTACATGATCAGGACCCGGTCGGCAATCTCCACGAGCAACGAGAGGTCGTGGGTGATGAAGACGACGCCGAAACCGAAGTCCTCGCGCAAGTCGCTCAGCATCTGGACGATGGACCGCTGAACGACAACATCGAGAGCGGTCGTCGGCTCGTCCAGGAACAACAACTTGGGCCTGAGGGCGAGCGCCATGGCGATCACGGCACGCTGGCGCATCCCGCCAGAAAGCTGGTGCGGGTAGGCATCGAGGAAGCGCGCCGGTAGCTGCACCCGCTCGAACATCTCCCTCGCCCTCGCCAAGGACTCGTCAGCGGAATTGATCCCATGGGCTCTCATGGCATCACGGAACTGCTGGCGTATACGCGCGACCGGGTTTAGGACATTCATTGAAGCCTGAAAGACCATCGAGATCTCTGCGAGGTGAAGAGCTCTCAACTTGTCCCTAGAAAGCCCCATCAGGTTGGTGCCTTCGTAGAGCACTTCCCCAGACATGATTCGCCCCGGTGCCTCGAGCAGGCCGGCCGCGGCGAAGGCCAGCGTGCTCTTTCCGCAGCCGGACTCTCCAGCAAGACCGACGACCTCTCCAGCACCCACCCTAAGGTTCACCCCCCGGACGATCTCGGTGACGTTGACTTCGTCCCAGCCATAGCCCACACGGAGGTCACGCACTTCAAGCAAGGGAACCAACATCAGTTCCTTCTAAGTCGTGGGTCCGCCACTTCGTCGACGGCGAAGTTGAGCAGGCCCAAGCCCGTGCCGAGAAGCAGGATGCACAAACCCGGCAAGAGTAGGTAGATCCACTCACCAAGGAGCATGGCGTTCGCACTCTGTGCCCAGTAGAGCATCGTGCCCCAAGACACCTGGTTGATGTTGCCGAGCCCGAGGAAGTCCAGGCCAGCCTCGGCCAGTACGGCATACAGCGCCGCTCCGAAGAAGTTCGCCACCAATACACCAAACATGTTTGGGACAACGTTGAAAAGGACGATATGCAAGCGGCTCTCCCCCGACATGCGGGCAGCCTCGATAAATGGCCGGTCACGTAGTGCTATGGCCTGCGACCGAAGGACTCGCGCGCCCCAGGCCCAGCCCGTGATAGCGAGCACCCCGATCATGGTCGTGATGCCCTTGTTGGGCACGTACGAGATGATGACGATCAACAGGACCAAGCCAGGAAGGACCAGCCAGATGTTTGTCACCGACGAAAGCACGCCGTCGACCCAGCCGCCTGCGTACCCAGAGAACACGCCCATGAAGAGCTGGACCACCGCGATGACCGCAGCGGTGATGAGGCCCACCTCGAGGCTGTCGCGTGACCCGTAAACCAACTGCGAGAAAATATCTTGGCCCTGAGGCGTTGTACCGAGCAGGTGCTTGGCACTGACGCCGAGCATAGGGGTGAAGTTGATGTCATTAGGCGAGTAAGGAGCGATCACCGGTGCCAACAGGGCCACCAAGCCGAAAAAAATAAGGATCCCGGCCCCGGTGAGGGCACGCCGGTTGCGCAGAAATGCTTTCACGAACGTCCCTCCACGCGAATGCGAGGGTCAAGGAGCGCATAAAAGAGGTCGGAGATGAAGACGGCCAGCAGCACCCCCAATATTATCACCACAAAAATCCCTTGTTCCAGGGGGTAATCCTGGCTGATGACTGCTTGGTAGAGCAGGTAAGCAATACCCGGATAGTCGAAGACATACTCGATAAAAATGGCCCCTGCTACCACAAAACCAAGGGCGAGCGCAAAGGAGGTAAAGCTCGGGAGGATGGCGTTTCGCGCAGCATAGCGCGTGGCGATGACACGGTCAGGAAGGCCCTTGGCTCGGGCAAACTTCACAAAGTCGTCGGAGAGCACGGTTATGGTGGTATTTCGCATCAAGATGATGTAACCCCCCAAGGACACGGCTGTCAGGGTTATGGCCGGCAATGTGGCGTGGCTGATCACTGCGCCAAACCCGGAGATACTCGCGAGGCCCTGCCCACCGGACCCCCCGCCCGCTACTGGGAACCAGCCCAATTTGAAGGCAAACACATAAAGCACCAAAAGACCGATCCAAAAGACCGGCATAGCGCTGAGCATAACCCCCATCGGTACCATGATGCCGTCTAGGGCGCTGCCGCGATGCCACGCGGCGACCGCGCCGATGGCGGTGCCAATGAAGAAGGCGACCACGGTCGCGAAACCCACCAGACCGAGGGTCCAAGGAAGCGCCTGCCCGATGAGCGTCGTGACCTTCTCCGGGAAGTACGTGAGGGACACGCCGAAGTGGCCCGTAAGCGTGTGGCCCAAGTAGGTAAAGTACTGCCCGAGCTCTCCTTGTTTGGTCTTCAGGCCGAAAGCCACCTCGAGGGCGTTCGCAGCCTGGGGGGTTAGCTTGCCCTGGTAACGCGCAAGCATGGTTTCCACCGGGTTGCCCGGCATCAAGCGGGGAAGCACAAAATTGAACGTCAGCGCTGCCCACCCCGTCAGGAGCAGCAAACCTATCCGGCGAGCCAAGTACCGCACAGCCCTACCCTCTCTCCCCAAGTTCCGACTATAGCCGATGCAGGGCCCGCCTTCCCGGCAGGCCCTGCACAACCAACACCGGGCTAGGCCAGTCGCATGTAGACCCTACCCGCTCTCACGCTAAAGGTCAGTTGAGGTGGACGTTCAGGTAGGTCATCTCACCACCACCACCGAAGCCGTCCCCGGGGTCTCCCTCGTTGTAGGGGTTGGAGGGGCTCGGCCAACCGCTGAAGTAGCGCGTCGAGTAGTCCAAGAAGTTCGGCCTACCTGTGAGCGCCACCACCGGTGCGTACTTGAGGACCTGCCTTTCGATCGTCGCCATGGCAGCCTTTTGTACCGCGAGATTGGTTGTCTGCGCGTACTGGCTGAGCGCTGAGGTCACCAGAGGGCTTGTAAAACGCTCCCAGTTGGTGGACGCTATCTTGCCGACAGGTGCCGTGTTGTTGGGCGACAGCAGGTAGTAGTACTCGTAGTAGGGCGTCACGTTGTTGCCGTTGCCCCAACTGATCATCATCGTGTAACGCCCGAAGTCGGCTGACGAAGCATAGGTTGAGTACGGCTCTTGGTTGACCGTCGTGTGGATCCCGAGAGGCAGTAGCTCCTGGCCAATCGTCTCGGCCATTGAGATAAAGTCGGACCAGCCCGCACCGACCAAGATGTTGAATGTCGGCAGCACCTTGCCATCAGGTGCCTGAAGGGTGCCGTTAGTGAGCTTGTACCCATGAGATTTGAGCAACTTTAGGGCACCTGCAGGGTTGTATTTCCACGTCAGCTTGCGTATTGACGGTGGGACCCAGTCCTTCACCTGACCACTTGTAACCCCTGTCTCGAGCGCCCCGCTGGCAGCCGGGATCGCCCCAAAGTAGGCGCGCTCAGCCACCACGTTGTCGTTGATGGCCATCGCTACGGCCTTGCGGAACCAGACGTCATTGAAGGGCGCTACGGCGGTGTTCATATAGAGGAAGTTGAAGTTTGTCACCGGCCACCAGAAGTGGTTCCAGGCTGGGTGAGCGGCGACGAAGCTCTTTTGAGGGTCAGTGATGCCGTCATAGGTGAAGGCGGCGTCCCCATTGAGCACCAACAGCTCGGCCGTCGAGTTGGACTTCACGGCCTCCATCGTGACGCCGTTCAAATAGGGCCGGCCCGGCATCCAGTAGTGAGGATTCTTAACGTAGCTGACTTCGGTGTTGCTGTAGGATTTGAGCAAGAACGGTCCCGTCCCGA
The DNA here is from genome assembly GCA_021787035.1 of Actinomycetes bacterium. Lineage (GTDB taxonomy): Bacteria > Actinomycetota > Acidimicrobiia > Acidimicrobiales > Palsa-688 > JAJZYO01. The sequence continues at coordinate 21,665 of JAJYMM010000247.1, read as the reverse complement.
CGGGGTGGGGGTTGGTGTAGGTGACCGGGTTTTTGACGCTCGACCACAGGTGCTCGGGCACGATTTCTTGTTGCAAAAGCTCTGGCAGGATCGCCGTGTACGGGGACTTAAACTGGAACACGACCGTGTCGGGACCGGTAGCTGCCACCGATGTGAGCGAGGTCTTCCAGTCCCCATTTAGGTCGAGCGCTGGGAACTTTTTCAACAAGTTGAACGTGAACGCGACGTCAGCAGCCGAGAACGGCTTGCCGTCGCTCCACTGCACTCCGTTGCGGGTTGCTACTGTAAGCGTCTTGTTGCCGTTGGACCACTTGTACCCGGTCGCCAAGAGGTCGGTCTGCTTGCCGGTGTAAATGTTGTTGTAGATAAGTGGCTCGTAGAGAAGGCTCCCGGTACCCCCTGCAGTCGCACCAGTAGTCGCAGGGTTGAGAGGGTTAAAATCGTCGGGAATAGTAGTCCACGAACTGACGTAATGGAGCACCCCGCCGTAGCGGATGCCCGAAGCGTTTGCGCTTGCGCTTGCGACCGGCACAACGGCCAATCCAAGGGCAACCGTTGCGCTGCCCGCTAGCACTGCCAGAGAACGTAAGCCCTTAGTCATTGTCCCCTGATCCTGCCTTTCTGGTCATCGTTTCTCCTAACTCTCACGGGTACTTCCATTTTCGCTCCAGGGCCACAATGGGAGCCCCTGGGCGAGGGCGTGAGATCTCTCTTCGCCAGCCAGGCAACGGCGCGCCTAGGCAAAACTTCCTGGAGCCGCCCGTAAGAGCGTGCCCCATAATGCTTGTCGCGCGGCGAGGCTGGAGTCATTGCCTTGGGCGCCGCCCACCCTCGTTAACTACTTCCACCCATGACATAAATTTAGTAGCCTCCCCCGACCTGTCAAGGCACCCCCGTCAGTTTCTGGCGCAGCCCGACCGCGTCAAAGACCCCCAACTCGGCCCTTCCTCACTGATGACCGCCGGCTCAGCGCCCCTGTTCCTCGACCAGTTTGACCAGTTTGGGACCGGTGACGGCGCATCGGCGCGACCGCCCGAATCATGCCCCCGCTCGAGAGGATATCGTCAACAACAAGCATCGAAGCGCCCAGTGCAACAGCGTCGGCACCAAAGCGCCCAACCTCGATGCCGACTCGGCTGGCCGTGTAGTCCAGGGCCTGGCTGTCAACAACCTGGCGGATCCTATCGAGGAGCACGGGGGCGAGTTTCACGCCGACCCAGCCGCCGATCACCACCTTCTCGGGGTTGAACAGATTGACCAAATTTGCGACGCCAACACCGAAAAATACCGCCACGGAGTCGATCGACGCCGACGAGAGCACGTTGGAGCGTCCCGCCCCGATAAAACGGTCAAGCCAGTCCTCAGAATCTGGGTCGGCCAGCGGCGTGGCAGCAGGGTCGGTCCGGTACCACTCCGCCAGCAGCGCTCGGCCCCCGACATAGGCCTCTATGCACCCGGCAGCCCCGCAACGGCACGGCTTGCCACCGGCCACGATGGCCGTGTGGCCCCACTCGACCGCACTCGAGGTCGCCCCCTCGTAGAGGGCGCCCTTTGTAAAGATAGCCGCTCCGACCCCGGTGCCCCACAAAAGGACAGCGGCGTGGCGGCAGCCCTTTGCCGCCCCGAGCCACATTTCGGCTTGGCCCAAGGCTTTCGCCCCGTTGTCAGCGAAGAGAGGTAGACCGAGGCGCTCTGCCACAGGGTCGAGGGCGACATCGTGCCAACCGATGTTGGGGGCGTGCACCCATAACTGGTCGTCGTGGCGCCCTACGATGCCCGGCACGGCCATACCTATGCCGAGTAGGCGCCGGCCCTCGTCTGCGAGCCTCTGCCTCAACTTGTCAACTACTTGCACCACATGGCCGAGCGTGACGTCTGGGGAGTGCTGTTGGGGGTGCACGGGCACATCTTCCGCCCCGACAACCTGCAGTCCTAAGTCGAAGGCGTCGACTCGCACCCTGGTCTCGCCTAGCTCAACGCCCACGACAGCACCGAAGTCTGGGTTGACCTGAAGCAGTGCGCGCGGCCGGCCGCCATCGGACTCCTCCTGGCCGGCTTCAGACACGAGCCCTTCCTCCAACAAGGCGGCACTGACATTGGTGATGCTGCCGCTGCTCAACCCCGTCAGCTGCGCCAATACAAGACGGTTGAGCGGGCCGTCCTGGAACAGCCTCTGCAGCACGGCCGCGCGGTTGATCCGGCGCAGGTCCCTTACCGTCGCTTTCCCCGATGTCAAGGCCACTTATCTCAAAGCTTAGCATAAGGTATGCTCCCAAGTCCAAGCGGCTACCCTGGGCTCGGTCACCGATATCGACGGGGAAGGTTGTGCACCCCGCTACAGCTCAGCCAACCGTCCCCCGGCACCTACACGGTCGGCCACCCACTCCAAGCAGCAGCGAGCGCCGGGCACGTCCTCACTTGGCACATGAGCGGGCGCTCGCCACCGCCTTGGACGCCATGCTCCTGCCGGCCTGCGACGCCACCAGGTCCTGTCCCGGCCGCATGGGGAAGTGAGTCAGTCGATCTCGCCACGAGCAAGGCCTCTTGGGAGAGGCTCTGGCCGCTCGACGGAGCTCTCGACCCTCACGACGCTCCGCTCCTCGCCAGCCTGCAACAGCGCGGCCATCACATCGAGCACATGGAACGAGAGCGCGCCGCTGGCGCGGGGCGCCCTTCCCGTGGAACGCGCGCTGACCAGGTCAGCGAGGCCAATGCCCCGGCTGTTTTCGGTGTAGGCGCTGACGAGCTCGAGCGACCGCCAATGCCGGCCGGCCGCGTCCCAGACCTCGACCGGCCCACCGAAGGTGTTGGGGTCTGGCACCGAAAGCGTGCCCTCGGTACCGTAGATCTCAAACTTCGGCAGGTGGTCGGCCCAGACGTCAAAGCTCGTGAGGAAAGTCACTGGCACCCCGGAAACGAGCTCAAGCGTCCCCGTTACGTGAGTAGGTGTGCTCACTTTCAGCACCTCCCCGGCGCGAGCGCCCGCCCGGACCAGCCGCTCCGGGGTCGAGATCCGGGCGATGCCGGACACCGACGCGATCGGCCCCAGGAGCGCGACGGTAGCGGTCAAGTAGTACGGACCGAGGTCGAAGAGAGGGCCCGCACCCGGCTCGTAAAAAAACGCCGGGTTTGGGTGCCACTCCTCAGGGCCGTGGCGCCCGATAAAGGCAACCGCAGCGACTGGCTCGCCGATCAAGCCCTCGTCGAGGGCGAGCCGACAAGTCTGAAGGCCCGCGCCTAGGAAGGTATCGGGAGCACAACCGAGCGCCAGGCCCTGATCTGTGGCGAGGCGGACCAGCTCGGCGCCATCGTCGCGCGTGGTCGCTAAAGGTTTCTCGCCATAGACAGCTTTCCCGGCGCCGAGGGCAGCCCTGCTGAGCGCGGCATGGGCGCTCGGGACCGTCAGGTTGAGCACGACCTCAACCTGTGGGTCGTCCAAGAGCTCCTCGAAGGCCAACGCCCTCGCGCGCCCGCTCGGGTCTGCCTCAGCAAAGGCCTTCGCCGCAGCGGGGTCGATATCGCTGCACGCCACGACCTCGAAGCCCGCGAACTCCGCTGCCACCTTTTGGTAAACGCGGCTTATGACACCGCAACCGACAACACCTACCCCCACAACACCTGCCCGAGCAGCGCTCATCGGCCGAGCTGGGTGAGGTAGTCAAAGCTGTCACGCACGGCGTCGAAAATCTCCCCGTCGAACTCGTCGAGCTCGATGATGTGCCAGCGAACGGCAGCGTTCGCGTCGAGCACGGCGGCGATGTCCATACGCCCCCGCCCAACTGCACACTGAGGAGAGCCGCGGTCGACAGGACCGTCCTTTACGTGAAGGTAGCGGACGCGCTCGCCGAGCGAGGCGACAAGCGCCGGGGCGTCAGCGCCACCGACCTGGGCCCAGTAGGTGTCGACCTCGAGCACGACGGCTGGGTCGAGCCGCTCTACGAAGGCCTCGTAGGCGCTCTGGCCTCCGACCTGGTTCCCGAACTCCCACCAGTGGTTGTGGTAGCCGAGCTCCAGCCCGGAGCGCTCCGCCACGACAACCGCCGCGTTGAGCTTGTCGGCGGCCCTGGCGACTGATGCGTCATCGGCGAAATGCTCCTCGCGCAAGGACGAGACGACGAGGGCGGGAGCACCAAGCTCAGCGACGTCCGCGCACAGCCGCTCCATGTCGTCACGACTGCCGCTCTCTGGCAAGCGCGCGTGTGCGCTGCAGAGGGAAAGGCCCGCCCCCTCGAACAAAAGGCGCATCTCTTTGGAGGGCAGGCCGTTCATGCCGTTCACTGCCTCCACCGCTACGACCCCAATGGCTTTTAGTTGCTGCAGCGTTGCGGCCATGTCGAGCTCTGCCTTCTTGCGCACGGTCCACATCTGCACTGCTATGGCACTCATGGTCCGATCTTGGCACAATCGCTTCATGCAAAGCGCAAAGGCCCCGCCGATCAACCCGGAGGACGTCAGGGCTGCAGCGGCGTCGATCGCCGGGGTCGCGCACCGTACCCCTGTTGTGCGGTCGCGGACGCTGGACCAGCTGGTCGGCGCCGAGATCTTCCTCAAGTGCGAGAACCTCCAGCGCGCGGGAGCGTTCAAGTTCCGCGGCGCCTACAACGCGGCCTCGCGTTTGGCGCCCGAACGGCTGGCCCGTGGGCTCGCAACCTACTCGTCAGGGAACCACGGGCAGGCTATTGCCCTTGCTGCGCGCGAGCTGGGCACGACCGCTGTCGTCGTCATGCCCAAAGATGCCCCCGAGTCCAAGGCCGATGCCGTCGCTGGGTACGGGGCAGAGGTCCTGACCTACGACCGTTACAGCGAGGACCGGGCAGCTATCGGCGAGAGCCTGGCGCGAGACCGCGGGCTGACGCTCATCCCACCTTACGAGCACCCCCACGTCATCGCCGGGCAGGGCACGGCCGCGCTTGAACTGATGGAGGACGCGCCTGACCTAGACGCGCTGTTCGTCCCGGTCGGTGGTGGTGGGTTGATAGCTGGTTGCGCCACGATCGCAACCGACCTCCAACCGAAGATCCACGTCGTCGGGGTCGAGCCCGAAGCCGGAGACGACACCAAGAAGTCCCTCGCGCTCGGCCGCCGGGTGTCGGTACCGGTGCCTCGGACGATCGCCGACGGCCAGGCAGCTGAGACGCCCGGGGAGTTGACCTTCTCGATCAACCAGCGGCTAGTCGAGGGCATCGAGCTCGTGAGCGACGAACAGATCCTCGATGCCATGCGCTTCGCCTTCGAACGGCTCAAACTGGTCGTGGAGCCAAGCGGGGCGACGGCCCTCGCCGCCCTGCTCGCCGGCAAGCTCGATCACAAGGTGCGAAGAGCCGGTGTCGTCCTCTCCGGTGGGAACGTCGACTCCCGGCGCTTCAGCGGGCTCGTCACTCGCTCTCGGTGACGGTGACCGACTCGATGACCACCTGCTCCTTGGGCTTGCCCGAGGACGTGCCTATCGCGTCGATCGCGCTCACGACGTCCATGCCTTTCACGACCTTCCCAAATAGCGAGTACTGGGGCGGCAACCGGACACCGCTCGGGCCACTGATCACGAAGAACTGGCTCCCATTGGTGTTCGGGCCGGCGTTGGCCATTGCGAGCGAGCCCAGCTCGTAGCGTCCTGGCTTGGGCAGTTCGTCCTCGAAACGGTACCCAGGACCTCCCGTCCCGGTCCCGGTCGGGTCGCCGCCTTGCAGCACGAAACCCGGGATCACCCGGTGGAACACGATGCCGTCGAAGTAGTGGTACCTGGCCAGGAACACGAAGTTGTTGACGGTTTTGGGGGCCGCTAGGGGGTCGAGGCTTATCGTCATGGTGCCTTTGGACGTGACCATCTCGGCCGAGTACCGGTGCTCGGGGTCGATGCACACCGGCGGTGGGCCGTCGAAGCGCTGGGTCTTGGGGCTAGAGCCGTCAGGGGCCGGGCAGTCTGTCGCCATCGGACCTGTTTAGCACCTGCCTGGCCACAACCGTTCGCATCGGCGCTATCTCGCCGTTCCCCACACCACGAGCAAGGACCACCAAAAAACGACCCAGAACAAGCGGGCCCATCGGGGGGAAGGAGCTATATGCCAACGCGCCTAATGGGACATGGAGTGCGGGGGCGCGAGCTGGGCTACCAACTTGTAGCGGTCGCCTCTGTAAAACGACCGGACCCACTCGACAGGACGGCCGGAGGCGTCGCGGCTGTGGCGGGACAGGAGCAGCATGGGGCAACCCACCGCCACCTCGAGCAATTCTGCCTCCCTCGGCGCGGCCGGGACCGTTTCTATTGTCTCCTCAGCCCTGGCCAGCACGACCCCATAGCGCTCGGCCAGGAGCGCATAGAGGGATACAGAGTCCCCTAGGAGCTTGGAGAGACCCGGGAAGCGGCTCTCTTCGAGGTGGGTCGTCTCGATCGCCATGGGCTCGTCGCTCCCGAGGGCCTCCGCAGGCGGCGGGGCCTCCGAGGACGAGGTGAGCCCTGAGGAGGCAACCCAGGCCGGCCCGCGGGCGAGGCGAAGCCGCTCAACTCGGAGCACGCGGGCGCCCCTGCGGACGTCCAAGCGGCAAGCAAGATCCTCGTCCGCCTTCATATGGGTGACCGAGAGCAACCTGGAACGCGACGTGAGGCCCTGGCGACGCATGTCTTCGGTGTAGCTCGTGAGCTGGAGGGGCTGGGCGACCTTGGGGAGGGCGGCAAAGGTGCCGCGGCCCTGCAGGCGCACGAGGCGGCCCTCGACCGTGAGCTCCCCTAGCGCCTGGCGGACCGTTGTACGGCTCGTGGAGAAGCTCTCCGCGAGAGCGCGCTCAGGGGGAAGAGCCTCGCCCGGTGCCAGCTCGGCCAGCATTTCGGCCAGCTGGCCCTTCACCAAGTAGTACTTGGGGTGCCGCTTTGCAGTCCCGTCAGGTCCAGGCTTCATGAAGAGCCTCGCCTCCTTGTCCTGTGGCGTGCCCATACGGCTTCTTGTTATGCGCGGCACTCAAGTCTGGGCGGCCTCCTGGCCGATCGAAACTACAGCAAGAGCGTTTAGGAGAGAGGTTTTGGCCACCACAGGACTGCGCGTGCCCTCGGTCAAGCAGGCTCGCGGGGACGCTGACGAGGACGAAGCCCGTCGTGCCGCCGCGCGCCGGCCCTTCGAGTGTGACTTGCCAGGCACGCCGGAGGAATTTGCGGCGATGTTCGCCACCGGTGAGCGTCAACGATGGCCGGAGGTATCGCGCGCCGGGCTCTACGGGCTGTTGCGGCACTCCGCGGAGCCCGGGGGGGAGGCGAAGGAGGAGATCGGTCGCCTCCTTGACCGGGCCAGCCGCGACGGCGACGACGACATGGTCGCGCTCGCCCTCGCCTGGAGGGCCTGGGTCGCGATCGCCCGGAAAGGCGAAATGGGGGGCCAAGCGGACGACGACCTTGCCCGGGCGGCCGTAATGCTCGAGTCGCCTGGAGGCGACCCCGTAGTGAGGGCGGCGGCACACTTCCGCGTGGCGTTCTCCTTCTGGCACCGCCGGCTCTGGGAGCTCGCGGACGAACAGTTCGCCGCCACCGAGGCCATGGTCGAAGCCGTCGACCCCTACGCCAAGGACCCCCTCCTCCATCGCGCCGCGCTGGCCCTGGACCGGGTCATGGTGCAAGTGGACCTGGCTTATGTCATTCGCGAGCTCGGAGACTTGGCCGCCGTACGCAAGCGGCGCAAAGCCACGCGGCTGCTCGTAGCCACCACCGAGTGCCTCGACTTGACACCAGTGTGGCGAGACCACGTCCGCGTGGCTGCCCTGCTGGTGGACGTGCTCGCCGGCCTCGACCGCCATGCTCAGGTCACAAAAGAGCTCCGCAACGTCTCTGACAACGAAAAACTCGCCGAGTGGGAGGCCCACCTCTACCTCGCGAAAGCGCTCCATGCCGACGTAGTGGGGCACGCGGCCGCGGTCGAGGCAGTCGAGCGGGCCATCGACCTGCTCCGCCCCGCCAGCTCCGACGAACCCGTCTATTTCATGGCGCTCCGCCAAGCGGCCGCGTTGGAAGCGGCGAGCATGGGCAAAGAGACCGCGGGTTTGCGTTGCGCCGACGCGCTGGCGGCGCAACGGGAAAGGGGGCGATTGGCGAGCGTCGCCGGCATGCGCGCGACACTTGCGTCGGAACGGCTCCGCAAAGAACGCGACGACCTCTTGCGCCACGCCGACAGCGACCCCTTGACCGGCCTCGCCAACCGCCGCGGTTTCGCACGCCACGTCGAAAACCTGCTCTCCTCGGCTACCGAGCAAGTCGCCTACTTGGTCTTCGACCTGGACAACCTGAAGCCAGTCAACGACCGCTTCGGCCACGCTGCGGGCGATGCGGTCCTCCTTCGCATGTCTCAAGTGCTCCGCGACGGCGTGCGCGAAGGGGACTTCGCCGCCCGCGTCGGAGGTGACGAGTTCGTGCTGCTTCTCATTGGCTCCGGCCGAGCAGCTGCCGCTCGGCGGGCGGACGAGATCGCTGCCGCACTCGCCAGAGAGGGCTGGGAAGGCATCGACCCCGGGCTCAGGGTCTCCGTCAGTGCGGGCTTCGCCGCCGGCCACCCCTCCGAAATCGAAAAGCTGGCAAAAGAGGCCGACTTCGCGCTCCTGCGGGCGAAAAGCGCCAAGCACGCTGCCGCGCCAGATCTCTCGGCCCCGACCTAGGCCGGCCAGACGCGCGCCTGCCCTGGCGTCGGCCCGGCCAAGGGCCGGTAATTGACCCCCAGGGCGTCGAGGCGCGCCAAGTGGGCTGCGAGCCTCGGCTCGAACTCCGGCCAGCTGCGTTCCCGGCTCGACCAAACGGTCTCGGCAAAAGCGCAAACCCGAGGGAAGTACATGTACTCGGCGTGCTCGGGTGTCGCTACGTACTCGGTCCAAAGCTGGCACTGGGCGCCTGCGATCATCACCTCCTGCTCGGCCGGCATGCCTTCTGGCACCGGCTCAAGGCTGTATGCCTTCTCCACGCTTATCGCGGGACGGATCGCGACGGGTTCGGCGGGGTCGTCGGCGTAGGACCAGTCGAAATAAAGCCAGGGCTCCGGCGCCATGACCACCCGGTGGCCCGATGCCGCGGCCCGCTCGGCAACAGAAAGGGCCGTCTCGGCCCTCCATGGGACGATCACGCAGCCCGCCGGCGCACCCGCGTCGAGCACTTCTTCCCAGCAGACGAGGGAACGGCCCCTCTTTGCCACCGTCTCCGCGACGCGGGCGGTAAACCAGCCTTGGAGGTCCTTGGGGCCGGCCAAGCCCCGCTCCCGGCAAAGCTCTGCAGCCCGCTCGCTCGCCTCCCATTGGACCGTCGGGCACTCGTCGCCACCAATATGGATGTAGGGAGAGGGGAAGACGTCCATCAGCTCGTTGAGCACGCCCGAACAAAAAGCGACCGTGCTTTCCTCCATGTTCAAGACGTCTTCACTTATACCCCAGGTAGTCAATACTTCGAACTGCTTGCCCGTGTTGCCGAGCTCCGGGTATGCCGCAATTGCAGCTTGCATATGCCCGGGCATATCGACCTCTGGGACCACCGTCACGAACCGCCGCGCCGCATATGCCACTACCTCCGCCAAGTCGGCCTGGGTGTAGAAGCCACCGTGGGGCTTCCCGTCTTTCTTACCCTCCCTGTAGTGGCCGACCGGGGACTCGCGTCGCCACGCGCCCACCTCGGTGAGGCGCGGGTACCGCTTCACCTGAAAGCGCCAGCCTTGGTCGTCTGTCAGGTGGAGATGCAACATGTTCAGCTTGTGGAAGGAAGCGAGGTCGACCAGCCGCAGGAGGAAGTTTTTCGGGAAGAAATGGCGGGCGACGTCCAAGTGGACGCCCCTCCAACCAAAGCGAGGTACGTCGGTCACCTCGACGCCTTCCACCTCGACCGCCCCGGTCGGCCCCGGCGGGGCGGCTCTGTGCAGATCGGCCGGGAGCAACTGGAGCAGCGTCCGCGTCCCGTAGAACACGCCTGCCGGTGCCGCTCCCACCACCTCGACGCCGTCCTCGCTCGAGACGAGGCGGTACCCCTCGCCGGCAACGCCGGCCGGGCCCGCCGGCACACGGTACCCCTCGCCAGCAACGCCGGCTCGGACCGCCGGCGCGCCTCCGCCAAACTCGCTGCTAATGCGCAGCCGGACGGTACCGGCGGGACTGCTCGCTTCGGGGCCGCCCCTCGAGATGCGCCATCCAGTGGCCGACTCGAGCTCGTTCGCGAGCAGGTCTGCGACGCCAGCACACGCCGGGTCCGACGAGACCACCATCCCGTCGGAGAGCGATGCCCGCCGCCCGAGGGTGCGTACGCTGAGAGGACGCGGGACAAGGTTAGACACGCTCAATTGGCACCTCGGATGGTTGGGAGGCCGGTCAAAAGGCCTGTGCGGTCGTGGGCTACTCGCCCGGCGATGATTGTCGCCAGGGCGCGGTAATCGCGGTCAAGGACGACTATGTCCGCATCGGAGCCAGGCGAGAGCCGGCCTTTTTGCTTTTCTCCGAGCACGGTCGCAGGCGTCAAGGAAGCCGCTTGGAGCGCCACCGTGAGCGCAAGTCCGGCCTCCTTCACGGCAAAGCCGACCGCCCGGTCCATCGTGAGAACGCTCCCCGCGATCGTCCCGCTCTCGTCTGCTAAGACGGCGCGATCTTCCGAGACGAGGACCTCCAACGGGCCGAGGTGGTAACGCCCAGGCGGGGAGCCGGTCGGACCGATCGCGTCTGTTATGAACACCGTCCGTTCGGGGGCTAGCGAGGCCACCATGGAGATGACGGCCGGGTGGAGGTGGACGCCGTCGGAGACGACTTCGAGGTGGGCGCGGGGGTCTGTCAGTGCGGCCCCCGGCGGACCAGGCCGGCGGTGGTGGAGAGGGGCCATCCCGTTGAAGAGATGGGTGACTTCCCTCGCGCCGGCGTCGAACGCGGCCACCGTCGTAGCGTAGTCGGCGTCGGTATGCCCCACCGACACCACGACGCCCGCATCGGCGGCGGCCCTTATGACCTCCATGGCACCGGGCAGTTCGGGAGCCAGCGTGAGCAACCGGAGCGTGCCCTCGGCCCGGTCCAAGAAGTCGGAGAGCTCTTCTCGCGAAGGCGGGCGGATGGCCCCTGGGTACTGCGCACCAGCCCTCCGGGGCGATATCCAGGGCCCCTCGAGATTGGTCCCTAGGACGCCGCTACCGGGCTCCCTCGCGACTCTCGCGACCCCTTCCAACGCGTTCGCGAGGACCTCGTGGGTATCAGAGACGGTCGTCGCCACAAGGGCGGTCGTGCCGTGAGCCGAGTGGTAGCGCGCCACCTCCCGCACTGCTGCCTCTGCCTCCTCGACCGTGGCGCAGTTGACGTCGTGGCCCCCTCCGCCGTGCACGTGCACGTCGACGAGGCCCGGTGCGACAACGACGTCACCGAGCTCGATGGGCAGGGGGAGCCCGCCGGGCACGCGACCGTGCCCTACCTCGCGTACCGTCGCCCCTTCGACGACGACGAAGGCGTCGTCGATCAACTCGGTCGGGGTCGCGACACGACGGGCAGAAAGGACAAAGGTCTGGTGCTTCATGTGGCGGTCACCTTCGTGAGGCCTGGCGGCGAATCTGGGTCGAGCCCGCCGAGACGGGCGAGTGCGAGGGCGAGCTGCTGGCCGCGCACGACAGCGAGCACGGGCGCGAGCGCCTCCGGGGCCGACGCCTCCCAGCCGAGCACGCTCCCCTCGACCGGTCCCACCAACTGGGCGTCGGCACCGCGCGCCCTCAGTTCCGAGACGAGGCTCTTTACGTCCCCTGCGGCCGGCCCCGGGTGTGCGAACGCCACGATGCTCGGCCCTGAGACGGCCATCGCGATCGGTCCGTGGCGGAGGTCCGCCGCAGAAAAGGCGGCCGTGAAGCGCGCCGTAGTCTCCTCGAGCTTCAGCGCGACCTCGCGAGCAGCCCCGTAGAGGAGGCCCCTCGCCACCGTGGCGATGCGGTCAACACCGACCAGCGCGGCGGCCAGCTCCTCGGCGGGCGCGTTGTCGTCAAGGACTGCTGCGACCTGGCGAGGGAGCTCTTTGGCTGCTTGCTCCGACACGCCGGTCTCGCCGAGGGCACCGGCGACGATCGCGAACGCGGTCAGCTCCGCTGTCACGGTCTTAGTCGCAGGGACGGCGCGTTCCTCGCCGGCACCGAGATCCACGACGAGCTGAGCGGCTTTGGCAAGAGGGCTCTCCGGGTCGTTCGTGAAGGCGAGCGTGCAGGCGCCCTTGCGGCCGGCCAGCTCGGCCAGCTCCACGATCTCGGGGGTACGCCCCGACTGGCTCACCGCTATCACCATGTAGCCGCTGAAGTCGGTATCGGCCTTGTAGAGCGTATGCAGGCTCGGCGAAGCCAGCGCCACTGGGCGGTGGGTCGCCATTTCGAGGAGGTAGGCGCCGCAGGTCGCTGCGTGGTCCGATGACCCGCGGGCAACGAGCACCGTGCCGGCCAGGGGCGCCGGGACCACCTTCCTCACCCGCTCCGCAAGCTCGGGGGCTCGCACGACCAAGGCGGCCAAGCGGGCGGGCTGCTCGCGCATTTCGGCCTCCATGACCCTTCCGAGCCCTCTTCCCTGGTGCGTACTGCTCATCTCGTCTCGCTCACCCTTTCACGGCGCCGGCCGTCATGCCTGTCACGATGCGGCGCTGCACCAACAGGAAGAACACCACGACCGGCAGAGACATTATCGTGCAGCCGGCCATCAGGCCACCGTAGTCGGTCCCGGTATTGGTGCTGAAAGAAAACAGCCACACTGGGAGGGTCTGGTGGTAGTTCTGCTGCATTATGACGTTCACATAGAGAAAATCGTTCCAGGCGGTGATGAAGGAGAACACGCCCGTCGTAATGAGGCCGGGGAGCACGAGCGGGAAGAGGATCCGCATGAAGGCACCGAAGCGGCTTGCACCGTCGACCATGGCCGCCTCCTCCAGGTCCACGGGGACGGCCCGGACGAAACCTCGAAGCGCCCATATCGTGAACGGGAGCGTGATGCTTACGTAGGTAAGTATGAGGCCGAGATAGTTATCGGTCAGGTGGTACCTATCGAGGAGCAGGTAAAGGGGGATGACGAGAGCGGTCGAGGGCACCATCTGGACCACCAGGATCAGCACCAAAAAGGGCTTCGCCCCCCGCAGGCGGAAGCGGGTGACCGCCGTTGCCGCCAGGAACGCCACGACGAGCACGAGGGCCACGGCCGAGCAGACCACGACCAAGCTGTTGCGGGCGTCATCCCAGAACCAAGGCCGGTTCACGGCGTCCACGAAGTCATGGAAGGTGAAGTGGACCGGGAAGAAGCTCGGTGTGAGCGAGGTGATCTGGCCGTTCGGCTCGAAAGCCGAATTGACCATCCAATAGACGGGGAAGACCATAATCACGACGAACACCGCCGCCACGGCTCGCCAGAACCACGTCGCTCGGCGGTAACGAGTGCTTTTCGTCCCAGCCATGGTGGCTGCTGGCGCGCTCAAGAGGCCACCTCGCCCGAACGCACCATAGCCCGGATGTAGTAGCCCGTGGCCGCCAGGAGGAGAAAGACGGTCACGACAGCGACGGCCGCACCGAGGCCATATTGCTGGCTAGAGAAGGCTTCGATGTACTGCCATACGCCGAGGGGTACCACGTTTAGGACCTGCGCCCGGCCGCCGGTAAGGAACCACACCTGGTTGAAGACGTTGGTGTCCCAGATGATCGACAGGACGGTCAAAAGCACGAAGATAGGCCGCACTATCGGCATGGTCACCCTCCTGAAGACGACCGCAGGCGTGGCACCGTCAACGGCAGCGGCCTCAGAGAGGTCGGGAGGCACGAGCGTGAACGCCGAGTACATCGTCAGGGCGACGAAAGGTACCGCGCCCCAGACGATCATCGCCGTGATGACGCCGTACGCCGAGAGCGAGCTTGCGAACCAGTTGTGGTTAGTGAAGTGCAAGCCGAGGCCGCTCAGCATGTAGTTGACGACGCCCCACTCGGTCTCAAAGAGCCAGGACCAAACGATCGAAGACGCCGAAGTCGGCATTGCCCACGCAAGGAGCATCGCGAGCGACATGGCCGTCCTGATGACCTTGCCGAGGCGTTTCATTAGGAGTGCAACACCCGTGCCGAACAGCATCGTGAGCCCGACGCAGGTCGCTACGAAGAGCAAGGTCTGGAGCAAGGAACGCCCGAACTGGCCGCTGCTAAGGACTTGGCGGTAATTGGCCAGGCCGTCCCATACGACGTGGTGGCTGATCAGCTGGAACAACCCGAGCTGTTGGAACGAAGTCGCGACGAGCTGCCCGATCGGGTAACCGAGCACCCCAGCCACGAGCACTAGCGCGGGGAGGAGGAGCGCAAAGGGAAGTAACTGGCGACGCACGGAGCGGCGCCAGCGACCCGGCCGAGCAGGCCGGCTGGACGCGCTGGAAGCTGGCGCGGTCCCTATGGGCCGCCCCACTTCCGCCCTCGTCACAGCCGGTGCTCGCGCCATGGTCGACGCCCTCGTCCTACTGGTGGGCGTTCAGCAGCGTATTGAGCTGGTTGTCGACCGACTTGGCAATGGTGGCAACGTTTTGCTTCCCCTGGGCTACTTGGGAGAACAACGACTCCATCACATTGTCAGCCTCAACGGTTGCCCAACCCGGCGTGGCAGGCGTGAAGTTGGAAAGTGCTGCTGCCTTGTAATAGTCGGCCTGGTTGGGCAGGGTCTTGCCGACGCTCAGCAAGGACTTGGCATTGGGCATGAGCCCGTCCACCTTGGCCATCGCCAACTGGTACTTGGGGCTGGTCATGAGCTTCACCCAAGCGAGCGCTTGGGCCTTGTTGGGGCTGTTGGCCGCGATGCCGATGTCCGAGCCACCGATGAACACCGGTGCAGGCTGGCTGGCGGTGACCCCCGGGAAGACGAACGTGCCGAGATCCCCTGTCAGCTTTTTGTTGTCCGCGGTGATCGCCCCGAGCTCCCAACCGCCGCCCACGATCATGGCCGCGCGTCCTTGTGCGAAGACCGAGTCCTGGTCAGGCGCATTTGTATTCACGGTGCGCGAAGCGGGCACCGAAAGGTCGTTCTGGACGGTTTGGAACTCCTGAAGACCGGCGAGAGAGGCTTTGGACGATAGGGCCCCGGCCCACTTGCCTCCCTTCTGGACGGCGATCTGGCCTCCGTAGGACCACACGATTGGCATCCCCGCGTACCAGTACTCACCTGGGAAGTAGAGAGGCGAGAAGTTTTTCACGCTACGAAAGGCGTTTTTGAGAGCGGTGCCGTCGTTTAGCAGTTGGTCGATCGTCTTTGGAGGGGAGGTGATGCCAGCCTTGGCAAACATGGCCTTGTTGTAGATGACCACCCGGTCGCCCGCGAGCAGCGGGACGCCGTAGAGGCCGCCCTTGTACGCGGCCGGGCCCTCTAAGCCCGAGAGCCAGTTACTGCTGTTGGGGAGCTGCGACCTGTACCGGGCGAGGTTTTCCAAACCACCGGAGGCGGCGAACTCCGAGACGTCGGTGTTGCCCATCTCCATCGCGTCGGGGGGGTTGGAGCCAGCCAGGCCGGCGATGAGCTTCGTGGAGATCCCCGACCACTGCTGGATCTCTATGTTGACCTTCCAGCCTGGGTACTCCTTTTGGAACGCGGCGTTTACCTGGTTGGAAACGGCCGGGGTTATCTCACCCGTCATGAGCCAAACGGTGAGCGTATGGCTCGACTGGGCGGAAGCTGTCGTTGCTGCCACCGGGCTCAGGGCCGTGAGGGCCGCCAGAGCTACTGCGGCGGAACTAATAGCGGTCTTTTTCACTTGCGTCTCCCTTGCCAGAAAGCCGCGCGAGCCTAGAGCCTTGCGGCCTTCAATCATTCAACTAGTCAATGGTCTAGACCATAGTGGTCTAGACCACTTATGATGACGCGGCGCAGGTCCCCTGTCAAGGCGCCAGCCGTCCTTTCTCTCCAAAAGATCATCGGGCCCCCTCCTCCTAGGCTGGCCTAGCGTCGGCTTCCTCGCGTCGGCTTCCTCGCCTTGGCCTCACGCGTCCCGCTCGAGGCTGGGTCTTACCCTGCTCAGGCGTCCCGCTCGAGGCCCGGTGTTACCCCTGCTCAGGCGTCCGCTCGAGGCCCGGTGTTACCCCTGCTCAGGCGTCCCGCTCGAGGCCCGGTGTTACCCCTGCTCGGGCATCCCGCTCGAGGCCCGGTGTTACCCCTGGCAGCATCCCACGGGGTTCGCAAACGCCCACGGCCGAGCTCGCTTAGCTTCGGCGGCGAGCTTGCCGGAGGTAGCGTGCCGCAATGGCCTCCCCCGATCTCTCTGGGCTCACCGTTGCCGTAACGGCCGATCGCCGACGGGACGAACAGGCCGTTCTGCTCGAGCGCTTGGGGCTGGAAGTGGCCATGTTCCCCCTCCTCAGCACCCAGGCTGAAGACCTCGACACGCTCCGGGCGCTCACCCTGGAGATCTGCCGCGTGCCACCCCGGTACCTGGTCGCCAACACCGGTTACGGGATGCGGACCTGGTTGGGATGGTGTTCGGAGTGGGGCGTCCTGAGCGAACTAGTAGACGCCCTGAGGAATGGCACGGCCATTGCCGCACGGGGTGCCAAAGCCCTTGGGGAGCTACGCAAGGTTGGCCTCGACGCCTTCTACAAAGCGCCCGGGGAAACCCTCGACGAGGTGGTAGGGCGGCTCTTGGAGGAGGAGGTGGCAGGCAAGGATGTCCTCGTCCAACTCCACGGCGATGGCCCGGGGGACGAGCTTGCGCGCTTGGCCGTCGCCGGTGCGCGGGTTACCTGCCTGAGCGTTTACCGGACGGGCACGCAAGGTGCCGGCGAGGAAGCCCTGGCCCTTGCTTCAAGGCTGGCGTCGACGGTCGCGCTGGGGACGGTCGACGCCGTCACGTTCACGGCCGCCCCGGCGCTGGAGGCTCTCTTTGCGGTTAGCGAGGACGAAAGGCGCGCGCTGCAAGCGGCGTTCAATGGTGGTGGAGTAGTGGCAGCTTGCATCGGGCCTGTCTGCGCCGCCAAAGCACGTGCGCTAGGGGTGGGCGAGCCGCTCGTGCCCGAGCACCCGCGCCTCGGCTCGCTCGCCAGCGGCCTCGGAGCGCATTTAGCCAAGAGACAGGTTGTCTTGCGCGGTGATCACGGGGCCGTGCGGCTTTCCGGGCGCTTTGCCGAAACGGCGAGTGGGCTCCAAGTCCTGTCCCCTGTGGAACGCCGTGCCCTCCGAGGGCTCTTGTCCCGCGGCGGGAGTGCCAGCAGCCACGCCCTGGGGGCTACAGAGGCTGAACTTTCCCGTCTGTCAGAGAGCCTCGACGGCGTGCTGCAGGGCTCCTGCGGCGAGTGGGCACTCGCTCTCTCCTGAACTAGCGAGCTCAAGCGGCAGCTATGCCGACCACGTGCTCTCTGGAGTGCCAGGCAACTTCGTGAGCGGCGAAGGTGGACCGCCCGAAGCCGAACCCGAGCACGGTCCCGTTGCCTAGTGAAAGGTAGTACCCACCGGCTTTCTGCGGTGCGGCGATACCGACCACTCCTGAACGAGCCTTGCCGAGCGCGGACCCGTAGCTCTCGGCGCCACCGAACGCATAAACGCGTCCAGACTTGGTGACCAGCCAGTACCCGTGCCCACCGTGCGTGGCCGCCATCCCAACAATGGGCGAAGACAGGCCCAAGCGCCCGCGCGGTCCGTAGAACTTGGCGTTGCCGAAGGAGTAGACGGCCCCGTTCTTTGTGGCGAGCCAGTAGCCGTCGCCCTTCGGCGCCGGGACGATGGCAACGACACCGTCACCGGCACGGCCACCAGGCGCACCTAAGAACCTGGCGTCGCCGAAGGAGTAGACCCCTCCGTCGCTTGTCGCCAGCCAGTAGCCCTTTCCAGAGGCAGGTACGGCCATGCCCACCACGCGGTGGCTCAGGTGGAGCGGCGCCGCTGAGCCATAGAACTTCGCCTGCCCGAAAGAGAACACGCCGCCGTCAGCGGCCACCTCCCAGTACCCGCTGCCGCCGGGGGTGGCCTCCACCCCGACGACCGGCCGGGCCAGGTGGATATTGGCAACCGAACCGAGGAAGCCGGCTTTGCCGTACGTGAACACCGCGCCATCGCTCGCCGTCTGGAGATAGCCGCCGCCATCAACACCGAGCGCGCCGGAACCAGGGCTACCGGCACTAGGCGAGAGCGAGGAGACCGTGCCAACGGGAGCCGTGCTAATGGGAGCCGTGCCAACAGAGACCGTTTCGGCGGGCGCCCTGAAAGCTAGCGTCCCAGCTGGACCTGACGAAAAGACCTCCGTCATCGAGCTCACCCCGCTGACGGTCGTGGCGGCGGCTCCCATCGAAGGGTGGGGCCCGTAATTGCCGAGGATGTTCTGACGGTGGTCCCAGCAGCCGCCAGACTGCTGTTGTGCGCTGCAGTCCATGTTCGGGCTGCCGACACCGTCGTCGTACATCCAGTCGAAGTCGGCCAACAGCGCGGTTGCCTCGCCGCCCGCCCAGTTGGAGCCCCATGACGTGCCCGCTGGGCCTGAAGGGTCGTTATTTGCTTGCGCTCCCGAGAGCGCGAGCCCATCGAGCTGGGCCGAGAGGCCGGCGAACCCGGGGAGCCCGCGGTCAACGCGTTCCAGGTTGGCCAGGACGAGGAGTTGCTCAGCGAGGCTCAGAGAGCCGTAAGAAGGGGGAAGCACGAGCGGGCCGACACCCTCGGCGCCTCGAGCTGTGTCTATTGCGTCGAGCACGGCCTGCTGGCAGGCCGGACCGGTCGCAGCGCCGCACGCCTCGTCCATCGCGTGAGTCGGGAGGATGTTAGATGGAGGGTTGGCCAGCCCGTGAGGGAGCAGTTGCGCCGACGCGCCCCCTGCCCACATGGGGAAGGCGGCGGCGGCAAGCAGCACGGTTACGGCGTTACGGCTCGCCCGTGACCCGCGAGCCCGGCAGCGACGTCCGCGACGGGCCCCTGAGGCAACCGCCTTGGTGGAGTCTTGGTTAGGCTGGCCCAGCTGGCGCACCCTTTGGGCGCCCGGTCCTGAGGCGCCCGGTCCTGAGGCGCCCGGTCCTGAGGCGCCCGGTCCTGAGGCGCCCGGTCCTGAGGCGCCCGGTCCTGAGGCGCCCGGTCCTGAGGCGCCCGGTCCTGAGGCGCCCAGTCGTGATCCACCACCCATCGCCGTCCCTCGCCTCCGCGTCCTCAATGCCTGACTAGGTGAATGTCGGGCCCGGCCACCCCGCGCTTTAGCCTGCTCGGGGCCCGAGACCACACAATTCGGACAAATCAGCAATCAGGGAAGTCCGCCGTCCCGAGGGCGAGCGCCTGGGTCAGCGGGCGCCAAGGCTGAGCGGGAGGGCCGCCAAGGCTGAGAGGGAGGGCCGCCAAGGCTGAGCGGGAGGGCCAAGAGGGTGTGCCGCTATTGCTGGCCTTGGGAAGGGGTGACGACACCAAAGGCGCTCTCGCCGGGTTTAATGCGAGAAGAGGTGAGAGATGGCGAACCACAGCAGGTCCCATGACCGAGAAGCAGACGAAGGGGCTAGTCACCGCCGGGCGGGCCGCGGCTGGCGCAGCTTCTTTCGCGTGGCCTCCATCGCCGCAGGCGTCCTGGTCCTCGCAGCGGGTGCCACCCTCGTAGTGTCCGCCGTCACCTCCAAGCCCGGCGGGACCAAGACGAAGAGGCTTCTCGTTAGCGGCCATCGGCTCGAAGCGTTGGGCGCCGGCGCCACGACTACCGTGCCGGCCTCGACGAGCACGACATCAAGCTCGACGACCACCACGACCACCACTACGCTCCCTCCACTGCCGTACGTGGCGTCTCTCTCGCCTGTGTCCGGTGCAACCGGGGTGGCCCCAGTGACGCCGATCACGATCACACTTTCAGCGGCACCGCCCTCGGGTTCCCCTATGCCCCAGCTCTCGCCGTCGGTGGCCGGCAACTGGTCGGTCAGCGGCACAGTGCTCACGTTCACCCCGGCACAGCCTTGGGCACCATGGACCGAGGTTCACGTGAGCATTCCAGCAAACCTTGCTCAACCGGCCCAGTGGAACTTCACCGTGCAGGGGGTGTCACTGCTCCGCGTCCAGCAGTTGCTGGCCGAGTTGCACTACCTCCCCCTGCGGTTCGGCCCGTCGGCCACGCAGTCGGCGCTTGGTAGCGAAGCGACCGTCCCGTCGAAAGTCTCTATCGCCCCTCGGCCTGGCGTGTTCACCTGGCGCTACCCCAACATCCCCCCGGCGCTCGCCTCGTCATGGTCTCAGGGTGCGGCAAACGTCGCGACCCAGGGGGCAATCATGATGTTCGAAAACCAGCAAGGGCTCGCTGTCGACGGGCTCGCCGGTCCTCAGGTCTGGACGGCGCTCACCAAGGCCGTAGCCTCCCGCAGCCTCGACCCAAACCCCTACGACTACCTGATGGTGAGCAAATCACTCCCCGAGAGCCTTACCGTGTGGCGCAACGGCCAGGACATTTATCACTCCTTGGCCAATACCGGCGTCAACGGCAGGATCACACCAGACGGCACGTGGCCGGTGTTCGAGCACGTTCAGTCCTCGACGATGACTGGGACCGACGTCAACGGTTACCACTACGTAGACCCGAACGTTCCCTGGGTGGCGTACTTCTATGAAGGCGACGCCGTGCACGGCTACCCTCGAGCGAGCTATGGCTTCCCCCAGAGCAACGGGTGCGTAGAGCTGCCCATCGCCAACGCGCAAGTGGTCTGGCCTATGGACCCCATCGGCACGCTCGTAAACGTGAGCTGACAGCGCCGTAGCGGCGGCGCACCACTCGTCGCCCACCCGCAAGGCCCGCACTCAACCCTTGGGCAGTGTTCGCGGGGCCGGAGCGACGTGGAGTTAAGCCGCGCCACGCTAAGCACACGAGACGGCCCCCGAGTGCTCTATCGCCTCCCGCCGGCGCTGGCCGCGCAAAAAAGTAGCCCTTCTGTGCCGGCACAGGCCACATCGCCGCAAAACATGCTCATTTTTTCGTTCAAAACGGATGGATGTGGCGTTGACAAAATCAGATTGGTGAGTTTTCGGGCCGGCGCCTATGGGCTCGGGCCTCAACGAACACCGCCCGCCTCCTCAGCCGAGACGCCCCGCCGTCGTAGCCTTACTTCGGACCCCAGCTCGGGTCTGCCGCGTATTCTCCGCGGTTCCGCCCGGCGCCTAGACCTCCTATTAGCTCTGCCGTTGCCCCGCGCCCGGTCACGGTCACGCTCAAGACAACGGTCACACCCCAGCGCGACAATGGCCCTAGGGGCTCATGGCGAGCGAGAGTCTTGCCGCCATGAGCGGTTTAGTTGTGTCGCCAACCCGCGGCGGCGGCTGGCGGAGGGAGTGGGATTTGAACCCACGGTGGGCGTACACCCACAACGGTTTTCGAGACCGTCCGATTCGGCCACTCTCGCATCCCTCCTAGTGTCATGACCTGGAACTCTACGTCGCATCCTTGCCTGAACCAGCGCTGTGTCCTAGCCTTGTCCTAGAACCGAATCGAGTGTAGTTCAGAGCAGGGAGGACCTGCGACATGAGCGCAGCTAGAGGCACCATGCGCCAGCGTAGCCCAGGGAGCTGGCAGCTCAGGGTCTATGCCGGGCTGGACTCTGCCGGGAAGCCGGTCCAGGTGGCGAAGACGTTCCGAGGGACCAAGAGAGAGGCGCAGGTCGAGCTGGCGAGGCTCGCTGTCCAGGTCGAGTCCGGACAGGGTGCCGTCGCCAGCAACGCGACCGTCGCCGAACTGTTGGACCGATGGGTAGAGCACGTTTCGCCCACGCGCCAGCCCGGCA
>JAJYMM010000214.1 GCA_021787035.1 Actinomycetes bacterium | reverse complement strand
TGGACCAGTCGGCTCACAAACTCCCCCGGCAAGCCGGCCCTCGTAGCTCAGGGGATAAGAGCAGCGGTTTCCTAAACCGCGTGTCGGAGGTTCGAGTCCTTCCGGGGGCACCACTTCGTTGAGATCAAATCGAGCCCGTTTTGGCTGTGCACAGTTGAACCTGTGCACAGTTGGTGTGCACAGTTCACCGTTCCATAGCCATAGGTAGGTCGCGGTCGAGGTCATAGTCGTAGGCCTCCCCACCCAAGGGGGTTCGTGCCCAAGGTCGAGGTCGTAGTCCTCACCTCGCCTGCGCCATCCTGGTCAACCCCCACGGACCCGCCGGCGACGTGGG
Organism: Actinomycetes bacterium; assembly: GCA_021787035.1. Lineage (GTDB taxonomy): Bacteria > Actinomycetota > Acidimicrobiia > Acidimicrobiales > Palsa-688 > JAJZYO01. The sequence goes on along the minus strand of JAJYMM010000214.1, from coordinate 5,476 downwards.
GGTGCCGGTGATCCTGGACGACGCCCTGGGCGACTCGGACCCCACACGGCTGAAGCGCCTGGCACCGGCGTTCGCAGCCGCGGCCGCGCTGGCCCAAGTGGTCATCATGACCTCCACTCCAGACCGCTACCGCCAACTGGGCAACGTCACGCTGGTCCGCCTCGGTCCGAGCTGAAGGCACCTCGTTACCCTCTCCAGTACACCTCGTCCATCGCCGGAGGCGCGAAGGTTTGCATCGACTCCGAGACGTGAAAAGATGGGTCGAGCGTGATTCCACCGACGCCACCCCAATTCATGGTCAGCTCACCTGGGCGGGAGTAGCGCGCGAGCGGATGAGTGAGGTGGCACCTCTGTTGTTTGAGTATGGTGAGAGCGAGAAAACTTGAACTGTGTGGCAATTGCCGTCGAGGATCCAGGCAGAAGCGTCACTACCCTACTTGGGTGGAGCAATACGGGGGGAGGAGAGGTTGCGCACACTTGGGACGGCCAGCACGGCAAGCGTAGAGGCGGCTACCCAGACAGCTCCGCCGATGAATAGCGGGCCCGTCCCGGTGATAGCACTCACGGGCCCTGCGAGCGCGTATCCGAGCGGAATGAGACCCACCGATCCTAGATAGTCGTAGGAGGACACACTAGAGAGAACCCGCCCTGGCACCTCGCGCTGAAGCGTCGTGTCCCACAGGGGCGAGAATATGCCCAATCCGCATCCAGCGGCGAAGGCACCGAGGCCCACTGACCAAGCGGGGCCCGTGAGCCCTAGTGTGAGCAGCGGAATCCCCCAGAGGACTCCTGTGCTGGTGGCTAGACGTAGGGGACGTCGTGGCCGGAAGCGGACCATGAGGAGACTTCCGAGTACGGAACCGGCGCTCAGAGCGGCGAGGATAGCACCCCATACTGCCGCCCCACCGAGCGACTCCTTGGCGACGACGACGCCCAGCACCATGAACGGGGCGAAGATGAGGAGGTGGAAGAAGGCGTACTGGACTACGATGATCCACAACCATGTCCGAGAGCGGAACTCGGTCCATCCGTCCCGAAGTTGGCCGACGAATGACTGTCTCGCTGAAGCTGCCTGTGTGTCCGGGACATGCAATTGAACCAGCAGGACCGCGCTCAATAGGTACGCCGCGGCTCCGGATGCGACCGCCCATCCGGGGTTGATTACTGCGACGATGACTCCGGCGACCGCCGGTCCCGCTACGCTTGCAAGCGATGTGGCCAGGCCACGGAGGCTATTCGCCTGCTGGAGCTGCTCAGGGTCAGTGACAAGTTGGGGCACGAGGCCAGTGCTCGCCGGGCCGAACAGTGCGTGCCCTGCTCCGACCACAGCCACCGCAGCAACGAACACCACTAGTGGTGGATTGCTCACTATGATCCACGCTGCCAGCGCTCCCTGCGCCCCGGCGCGGCTCACGTCGGCGACGACCATGGCGCGCCGTCGCCCCCACCGATCGGCTGCTCCTCCGCCGGCAAGGAGCAGCGCCACGAGCGGTATGCTCTGTGCTGCCAGCACCACTCCAACCTCTGATGCTGTTCCGTGGCGGTCTAGGATCGCGAAGGATATGGCGATCGGAGCCATGGAAGATCCGAGCAGCGACGTCACACGCCCGCTCAGAAACAGGGCGAAGTCCCGTTGCCGAAGGACGCTGAGACCACTGCTCCAGCGCCGACTGGACTCCATGTGCGGCTACCGTTGCCCGAGCTTGTCTGAACGACCAGGGAGCTCGGTAGCCACCTCGAAGGCGGCGGCACTTACGCTCACACACACAGTTCCGGTGCTGTGGGGGGCTTTAGCCAGCTCGTGGATGCGGCGGACCTCGAGATCCAACCCGCGACGGAGTTCCGCCCAGTCGGATGGGGTCAGCCAGAGTTGCGCGTCGGCCACTAGAGGTGACAGCCCTGGTAATGGGGAAGCTCCCGCCGACCTCCGCCTCAACTCCGTTGAGAGAGCCTCGGCGAAGAGGATGAGCGTCGCTGGCAGTGTGGTGCCATTAACCCCGGGCGGAACTGCTCCGTTAGTCGGCGGTGGGGGACGGTACCGGTAGCGGACCTCCATCCCCCCTCGATATGAACGCCTTTCCGCCACTTCCACAACGGCGGCCTTGCCGAGTTCGCGAAGGTGATAACTGGCGAGTGCGTGGCTGACGCCCAGTTCTCGAGCCAGCTCAGATGCCGACATTGGCTGCGCGGTCACAAGGGAGAGCATCCGCAATCGCAGCGGGTGGGCTACTACGCGGAGCGCCCGCAGTACGTCTGTGTGACCAACCCCCAAAGACATCTTTGGGAGTTAATCACCTCCTGCGATTGGTGTCAAGCTGGGCCCACCGGGATGGGGTGACGGTCTTCCGTACGCACCCTGAAGTGGCCAAACTGAATCCACGTGGGCTGGCGCTTGGGTAGAAGGCGACTTAAAGGCGACTTGGCCCCATTCTTGAGATCGCCCGACCCGGTTTCCTAAGCCGCGTGCCGGCCCGCGACCCATCTGACCTGGCGCCTACCCACCCCAGTACGGACTGCCCGGAGCGAGGCAGGCGGAGCCGGCCAAGTCAGGACTCCTGCTCCGAGGACCGTGAGTCTGATGTAGCCACCGAATGGTCTACCGGGCGTTGAGCGCCACCACAGATCAGGACCGGGGAGCAGCTAGGCGCCACTGACGGCTGGGCCGTAGTTGGCCGGGGTGGTCCCCGGACACCACGGCGGGATCCCCTCGGATCAACCATGAGGACCCCCTCACGGGGATGGCCACGTATCTCGGCCGACCTCTCTTCGGAGACTCGACCGACCGGACGACAGGTGATCGGTCGCACTGCTGTCCGCGCCGTCCCCTCGCGGGCGTCCCACATCCCGATTTCCACCACGACGTGGACAATCGAACCCGGCCCCAGGCGATCACACATGCAGCACCTCCTGAGCTCACCCCGGATGCCACGCCACCCCGGTACGTACCGGAAGAGCTCCATGGCCGCGGTTCCCTCACTCCACTCGGCATCGGAGTTCATCTCTGGCGGACGCTGCTCTCATGGAACTCCCGCACCTCCCACCCGACGACTTGGTCGCCCGGCTGGCTAGGCACATGTGTTCGAGTACTTCCTCAAGTCCGGTCAACTCGCTTACGGAGCGTGACTCTTCGAGGGACTCCATTGGAGGAGACTTAGAGGCATCGATCTCACCAAGGAGGTACCGTTCTTGGCGCAGGGCCACACTGAGGCTGACTGGGTCTCCCGTTTAGCGGATGAGGTAGTCGCCACAGCAGAGCGTCGCGCTCTGGGCAGACCCATGGTCGTCGCATCGGGCCTCAGCCCGTCGGGCCCGATCCACCTCGGCAACTTGCGCGACGTCATGACCTCGCACCTCGTGGCCGACGAGGTCAGGCGCCGGGGCCTCGAGTGCGTCCACATCTTGTCATGGGACGACTACGACCGCTTTCGCAGAGTCCCTGCTGGGGTCGATCCGTCGTGGTCCACACACATAGGCAAGCCCCTTACCTCGGTGCCACCGCCGCGCGGCAGTCGGTACGCTAACTGGGCCGACCACTACAAGGCGCCGATGCTGGGGGCACTGGCCCAGCTCGGCGTCCAGTTCCAGGGCATTAGTCAGACTGAGCGATACACCTCCGGAGCCTACCTCGCCGAGATCCTTCTCGCGATGCACGAGCGGAACCGGATCGGACAGGTCCTCCAGCGCTACCGCACCACGGTCACGGCGGGCGCAAGGACAGAGAGTCAGTCGGGTACGGCTTTCCAACCGGACTCGGGCACTGGCGGGGACGACGGTGGAGCACGCCCCATGCGTGACCACGATGGCCTAGCCGCCGCCGGCTACTTCCCATACAAGCCTTACTGCTCAGCCTGCGAGCGTGACCTCACTACAGTCACGGCCTACGACGACGAGACCAGGGCGATCGCCTACACCTGTATGTGCGGGCACGCCGAGACAGCAACGCTGTCTGAGCACAGCCACGGGAAGCTCGTGTGGAAGGTCGACTGGCCGATGCGCTGGGCCCACGAGGGCGTGCTCTTTGAGCCATCCGGAGTGGACCACCAGTCCCCCGGTTCCTCCTATGACGTTGGCAGCCAGTTGGTCAAGGATGTTTTCGGTGGTGCGCCGCCGATCGGGCCGATGTACGCCTTCGTCGGTTCCGCCGGGATGGCAAAGATGTCGAGCTCCAAGGGCGAGGTGCCAACCCCGGCGGACGCACTCGAGATCATGGAGCCACAGCTACTGCGCTGGCTCTACGCGCGTCGTCGGCCGCAGCAGTCCTTCACCATCACCTTCGATCACGAAATCCACCGCCTCTACGACGAGTGGGACGCGGTTGGGAGAAAGGTCGCCGACGGGACGGCGACAGGCGCTACGGCCACAGCCTACGACCGCGCCATCGGTACCTCTACGGGAAGGCTGCCGACCACTCCGCACCCACTTCCCTATCGCACCCTGGTCTCGGTCGTCGACATAAGCGCAGGCGACCCGAAGCAGATCCTCCGCATCTTGGGTGACTTGGCCCAGGACAGCCCCCTTGGCGGCCTCGATGAGGTTCGGCCGCGCCTTGACCGCGCACAGACGTGGGTTGACACCCAGATGCCGTCGGACCAGCGAACCCGCGTCCGAGGCGAGCCGGACCTTCCGCTGATCGCCTCACTCACCAAGGCGGAGTCCGAGTCCCTGCAGCTGCTGCTGGACGGGCTGGACGAGCACTGGTCGCTCGAAGGACTTACCACCCTCGTGTACGCCGTTCCGAAGCTCCAAGCAGGCTTGCCACCGGACGCCCCACCCACGGCTGAGCTGAAGGCCCTACAGCGAGCCTTCTTTGCCATCCTCTACAGGCTGTTGGTCGGGCGTGACACTGGACCTCGGCTGCCCACGTTGCTGCTCGCTGTTGGACCGGCCCGGGTGCGAACACTTCTGGGCAGCCGCCGCTGAAGCCTGGATCCCTACCGCCGGCTCAGCCGCGTCTGCCACATCTTGGGCGTCGCTATGCCGACACTGGAGGCGGCACCCAGAATGGCGGTCGATCGGGGAGCATACCCTCATCGCAATCCAGAAGGTGGCCCGAACCATGACGGCCGTCATCACTAGCGAGGGCGACTGGTGTGTGGCCCGCCGCCTCCAGGTCGAGGTGACCACCCAGGGGCGAACTGTGGAGGAGGCCTCGGCCAACCTGAAGGAGGCCCTCGAGCTCTACTTCGCTGATGGCGCCCCGGTGCCACCAACCGCAGGGCAGCCCCTCGTCACCCAGATCGAGATACGCGTCCCGGCATGACCGTTAGGCGCCGTCGGTAGCGGCCCTGGGCCGCGCTCGGTTCGCGCCCCATGGCCAGGGACCCTGCATGTGACGCCCAGCGCAGGTGACCCCAGTTTTGACCCCAGGTAGGACGGTCAGCCACAGACGGAGGCGGCCGTCGCGGGCCGCAGCGTCGACAATCTGAACTCAAGATGGGCATCAGCGCACTCTGGCGGACAGCCTCGTCCGATCTAG
>JAJYMM010000194.1 GCA_021787035.1 Actinomycetes bacterium | reverse complement strand
TCGTCTTCGCGTTGAGCGCCGTTCGGATGCGCTGGAGGAAATCGTCGGAGTGCTTCCGGTACTGCTCGAAGACGTCGTCTTTGTTCGTGAACTCGGCCATGATGTCGATATCGTTCACGGGCCGGATGATCGTCCCCCGAGCGGCCGACCCGATGAGAATCACCCGGTTGAGCGGGAGGGTGCTCGACGGAGGAAACGCCTCCCTGAGATACCGCTCCGTCGCCTCCCGCTTCGAGGTGATCTGCGTCCGCTGCTCATCGGTCGGACTGATCTTGACGAGGAATGAATCGAAACTCTGGGCGGTCGTCCCGGCCATCTCAGGTATCCGCCTGGTACGTCTGCGACCCGCCCTCGACTTGTTTCTTCGCCTTGTTCCACGCCCGCGTCGAGGGGATGACCGCGTCCCGGCTGAGCTGCTGCTGCCGGTCGACGAGTCCTTGGAGGGTCGTTCGGGCGGCCTCGATCGCCATCGCGTCGAGGTCGATCTGGAGGAATATCCGGGTGTCCTGCTGAAGCGCCCGCAAGGCATTTGCCGAGACGCCAGCCTTCTCCGTGAGCTGCCGGGCGGCGATGGTCGCCGCGATCGCTCCGACAAGGGCAGCGGCAATCGCGATCCCGCCCGCCCACTGTACGGAGAGGAGCTTCGCCAAGCCGCCAACGCCGGACACGGCCGCGAGAGCGGCGGCGAGACTCCCGACCCAACGGTCGATGCTCCGCCACGTCTTCGCGTACTCGAACTGCGTCTCCGACGAGAGCATCGCTGCCTCGAGGACCCGTTCCGACTCTGCCTGAATCTCCTTCCGACGCTCTTCGTCGGTCATGGGCGGGGCTCGCTTATCGGATGGGACATGACTCTACTCTCCATTTGGGTGTGGTCGGATTGTCGGCCGGCGTCATCCGTCCGGTCATGGCCGTCCTAGCCCAGCGGCTCAATGTTGAACCAGTACGTCGGGACCTCCATTGCCAGCCGTTCGGCGAGGCTGATAACCTGATGTTCGAGGTGTCCGACGGCCGTCCGACTCTTGAACGCCACCTTCGGGTCGAAGTCGTCCCCCCGGTCGGACGCGTCCTGCGTCTCACTCGTCACGTAGTGATTGACCGACTTGACGATCTGTTCAGCGAGAGGAGTCAGCGCGGCTCTGACCTCGGCAAGCTGTCCGGGAAGCCATCGCTCAGGATACTCGAGGAGAAGCGAGCCCCGGTCGCTCTTGCGCAGCACCTGCGAGAGCAGGAACGCGAGCGTGAACCGAATGCTGGCGAAGCTCGCCCGCAACTGCGCATCGAGCTCGTCTCGGCGGCCGTCGACGATCTCGACGAACAGGTTCAGTAGGAAGAGCTTGTGGGCGTTGACCGTGTGATCGAAGATGCGCCGGTAGTCCGTGTCGAACAGTCGTACCTTCCGGACGGCGTTCCACGGTTCCTTCAAATACACCGCCATGAGGAACTGCGCGGCGGTCTTGTTGTCCAGCGTCTCCGGCGCCGTCGCAACTTCGCCTTCCCGGATCGCATAGAACAGAATCGACCCGTAGAACTGGGCCATCTCGGTCTGGAGGTCGCGCTGCACCGTGTCGGTCGACCGCTGATCTCGGATATCCACCGGGTTCTGATTGTTCGAGCGATACGTGATCTTGTCGGCGAGATCGGTGTCCTGATCGACGTGGACAACCTTGACCAATAGGCGGAGCTTGGGTGACACCTTGGCCCGGTGCTCGTACAACGTGAGGAGTGACTGGCAGCCGTTGACGACCGTCACGCCGTCGAGACGGAGTGTGTTCCCCGCGACCGCGAGCCCATGAGTTAGGATCGTGACCCCGTTGTGATACGCCATGAATGGTTCATGCTCTGCCGGATCATCGATGGTCTTACCGAGCTCCCGATTGATACGCGTCCGACCCTCACTGAGCCGGACGTTGCGTGCAAAGAGGGAGAGGTCCTGGAGTCCGGGAAGGGCGAGAAGGTCTGTCGCCGGCACGATGCCGACGGCAAGCTGGATCGCGCCCCCCGACGAGACGATCGTTGGAGCGGCGACCGCAGTTATATCGACGGCGTCGGGAAGAAGGTCGGGCCGGCGGGTCCGGCGGGCAACCGCGGCGAGGCGAGCCTGATCCCACACCTCGAGGGGCGGCACGTGCCCCTTGATGGCATCGACGTAACTCTGACCGGCGGTGTCGAGCTCGCCGTCGGTGACAAATATTAGGCGCGTCGCGTGCGCTCCTGCTGCCACCGTTTGCTTGATCTTCAGCCGGTTCATGAGACGCGTGAGTTCGGCATTCGGATGCGACGCCAGGAGCCCGTCGACACTCGTCTCGTTGTCGAAGTACGCCGCAGCTCCGACCAGGTTCTTGAGATCGAGGTCGCCCTGGGTGCCCGTGGCGTTGACCTTGTGCTTGGTCTGTAACACCGTGATCTCGCCGAGGTCATCATCGACGAGAAGGCCGTCAATCCCTTTGTCACCTGGGCCGTCACAGATCGCACTTTCGACGTCCTCGGGTTCGATCCGCCACACCGCGGCGAGAAACCACGCCAGAAGTGCAGCCGACTCGGTCCTCGTCCCCGTATGGAACGGCTGGAACTCTTCTTGGATGATCTGGTGATCCGCGGCAGATGTCATGTCAGGTGCTCTCGTCCTCCGGCTCGCGGTCCTCTTCGATCGGCAGCTCCCGATGCTCCCGATGCTCGCGGACCTCGACGTGCATCTCGACCGGGGTCCGCTCGATGACCCGGTCGACGAGCGTCGCGATGAACGCATCGGTCCGGAGGTCCTCGGGCACCTCGTCCTGGCGGAGGCGCACCCCGGCAAAGGACGTGTCGCTCCAGTCGGCGAGCACGACACACGTCGCATCGTACACGTCCCGCTCTGCCCGGAGCTTTCGCAGCATGTCGACCGCCCGCTCGAAGGTACCCCGCTCGTCGAGGACCGTGGCGCGGAGCACGAACAGAAAGCCCATCGAAACCAAGGGGTATCGGCCTCTGAGGTTCTTCGCGTCGCCGTACGATTCCTCGAAGCGGTTGGGAAGGTTGTTCCGGAACGACGACACCATGCTCTTGGTCGAGATGAGAAGCTCTGGGCCGCGCGCCCACTGGGCGACGAGCACATCGACTTGCTTGACATACGCCCGGCCAAGGACACGGGCATCCGACGGTGCCGCCTGCTTGTTCCGGAGTACCTGCTGGTATGCGTCGGCCCGCATCCGGCGCGGCAGGCCGCCGAGGTATAGGCCTAACTCGCGGGGCAGCACCCGCGGTTTCGTCAGGCGCGGCCACACTTCGTCCGGGGGGAAGCCACAGCGTCGCAGTTCATGCGCTACCCAGGCGTCAATCGCCTTTGCCAGCCGGCCCGATTCCGAGCCTCTCCCCTCGCCGACTGGAATCCCGATGAGTGTCTCCAGGAGCCCATGATCCGGCAGATACGTCCCGTCAAGCTGCCACGGATTGCTGGCCGGCCGAGCTCGGATGGCCTCCTCGAATGAGTCGAAGACATCCTCGCGCTCAGGCACGGCGGACCGTCCCGTTGTGCGCTTCGTAGAAGTCGAAGTTCCGCTCTGCGGGGAGCACCACGAACTCGCTGAACGCGGCATCGAGAGCGACCTGCGTTGTGGAGTCGTTCACCTGGTAGCACGCGAGCGCCGGGTTGAAAGGGTTGGCGTCCACGAGTAGCAGGTGCAGCCGCTCGAACTGTTCATCACGTCCGGCGGGATCTTCACGACCCGTGAAGAGTCGCAGCCGTGGGAAGGCGTTGACGAACGTCGAGTTGCGTTTGTTCGTCTGGTCGTTCTTCGCATCCTTGTCGAGGAAGAAAAACCCTCCGACGACGGCGTAGGGAAAGCGGCGGTGCAGCGTTAGCGCGTCGCCGAGCATGTCGCCCCGCCGGTTCGTGAGGTTCTTCTGGAAGCTCTTTGACCGTCCGGCCCGGAAGTTGATAGTCTTCACGCTTATCCGAAGCAGCGGGCCGGAACCCTCGGTCGCCCAGGTCGCATCGACCTTCTTCGCGCCGATCCCGCCGGCAAATCTCCGCTCTGCACCGGGGGTCCCAACGTCACCCGGATCGGATGGCCGGGCTCCCCGCATGCCTCGATGGCGCAGCTCGTCCGCCATGGCGAGCGCAACCTTGGCGCTCATCTCCTCCGAGTACGCCTTTTTCGTCGGGGGAGGCGCTGCGTCAGGCGGCTTCGTCGGCACGGTCTTCAGGGCCGTTGCGAGCAGATCGTCAATCCGTGCCACGTGGACTGGCTCCTCGGGCGATGCGGCGGCTCGTCAGCTCGGCATGTGCTTCGCGAAGTGATTCGACCTTGGCCCTGGAAAACCCGAGATGCCCAACAAGCAGCACGTCGTCCACCAGCCGTACCGCTTCCAGAAGTCGCCCACTCCGGAGCGCGCGAGCCATCTGTGGCCGGAGCATCGAGAGCGCCTTCTGCGCCTCCTCCAGGACGGACTTCGTCGGCACTGGGAGCTGGTCTGCCTCCCGAGGTTCGAGCTTTAGCATCCCTCCGCCGTACGCACGGCCCACCGTCTCTGCGCCAAGAAGCGTCATCGAGTTAAGTGCTCCCAGGGGGAGCAGGTCCATGCCGGTCCGGACCATGCCAGGCTTGAAGTACAGCCCGTGTACCGAATTGAGGTGATGTACCCGCGCCTTGTTCGCACAGAGCCGTGGCGTGTCGGCGTTCATGTACGTCAGCAGCACGTCCGCGGGTTCGACGAGCGGAACCTGCCACCACGGCGTGCGGACCCGGCACTTGTACGCCTTGTGCACTCCGACCGCCTCGCCTGCCTCGATGTAGGAGGCTGCGGCCAGAGACGGCTTACCGGACGGTCGGAAGAGGAGCGTCGCTCGGTCCGCTGCGCCGAGTTCCTTCCACGCAGCCTCGCTGAAGGTCAGGCCCCGCAGGTGGCTCGAGCCAGGCGGTGAAATAGCGATGGTGTCGGTGGGGGAGAGGCCAAGTTCCGCCACCCGAGCGGGACTCATGGCGAAGTACCGATTGTTCCCGGTCACCATGCCAAGCGTCGTGTCGCCCCAGGTTTCGAGTGTCGTGAATGAGTCGTGAGCGACCAGCTCGGTGTACGTTTCCAGTGCCATGGGCGGCAAGAGACTCGGTGTCCATTTCCCCTCCGGGCGGAGTGGCTTCCAGTGCCGGGCGATACCTCCAGCGGCGCGCAGCTCGCTCAGCTGCCGGACCTGGTGCAGCTCGCAGTGATCCGTCGGGCCGACCCCGTCCGCCAGGAGCAGGACGACCTCTTCGAGGACGCCGGGAAACACCCGCTCCGTGAAGAGAACGAGCCGGACCCTGGCGAAGCGCTCCATGAGGTACCGACGTACTTCGGCCGCATAGTTCACCGTCAGCAACTCCGCCGGGAGCACGAGTCCCAGGCGTCCCTCCGGCTTCAGGAAGAGCGTGGCGTGGACCGTGAACGCTGCCCACGACGACGCAAGCCCGGTGAGGGGGACACCGGCACGGAGCGCAGCAGCTCTGCTCCTGGCTCGTGGCTCTCCGGCAAAGTCCTGATATCGGACGTACGGGGGGTTCCCCACGACGGCGTCGTAACGGGGCTTCGGCTCTACGGTGAAAAAGTCCGCCACCTCGATGTCGGCGTCATAGCCTGCTGCTCGGAGGAGAGCGAGCGCAGCCTTGGCGCTCTCCTCATGCAATTCGACTCCATGAAGCGATCCGCCGCGGGTGCCCGCTTCATTCTGGAGCTGGGCGAGGCGAGCACCGGCCTCCACCAAGAAGGCCGCTTCACCGCACGAAGGCTCGAGAACATCGTCGCCGGCGTCGCGGATCGCCCACTTGACGATGTATCGGCACAGCTCCGGCGGCGTGAAGAAG
>JAJYMM010000216.1 GCA_021787035.1 Actinomycetes bacterium | reverse complement strand
GGCCACCCGGTGAGCCCCGACACGGTCGGCCGGCTGCTGCGGGCGATGGGCTACTCGCTGCAGGCCACGGCCAAGCAGCTCGAGGGCAGCCAGCATCCGGATCGCGACGCCCAGTTCGTCTACCTCAGCGAGCGGGTGGCCGACCATCTCCGGGGCGGCGATCCGGTGATCAGCGTGGACACCAAGAAGAAGGAGGTGGTGGGGCAGCGGACCAACGGCGGCCGGGAATACCAGCCGACGGGCCACCCGGAGCGGGTCGCTGTCCACGACTTCCCCGACCCCGCCGTGGGCAAGGCCATCCCCTACGGGGTCTACGACATCGGGGCCAACGAGGGCTTCGTCGTGGTCGGGGCCGACCACGACACGGCCGCCTTCGCGGCGGCGACGATCGGGCGCTGGTGGGACACGCTCGGCTCAGCCACCTACCCCGACGCCACGCGGCTACTCGTCACCGCCGACGCGGGCGGCTCCAACGGCTACCGGCTGCGGCTCTGGAAGGTCGAGCTCGGCCGGCTCGCCGCCCGGACCGGCCTCGCCATCACGGTCTGCCACCTGCCGCCGGGGACCAGCAAGTGGAACAAGATCGAGCACCGGCTCTTCTCGGCCATCACGCTCAACTGGCGCGGCCGACCGCTGACCAGCCACGAGGTCGTCGTCAACCTCATCGGCGCCACCACCAACCGCGGGGGACTGAAGGTTCACGCCCACCGCGACAGCGGCGCCTACCCGCACGGGATCAAGGTGACCGACGCCGAGCTGGCCGCGGTGCCGGTCATCACCCACGAGTTCCACGGCGACTGGAATTATACCGTCCTCCCCAACCTCCGACCAACAACGTAACGACCACGTTATTGTGCGGAGGCTCCGTAGCGAACCGGTACCAGGACCGAGGCCTCGTCGACCTTGCCAAGCCGAATGGGTCGGCTGACCCTTGCCTCGTTGCGCTGGCCCTTGAGGAACGTGACCGCCAACGCGTCACGCTTTGGCAGCGTCCGGTCATCGTCGTGACGCAAGAGCGTAGCAAACGCCCAAGCAAGATCGGTATTCCCGACGCCTGTGACGACTACGGACTCGCGGTCACGAACCTCCAAGGGCTCTTTGACGCGGAGGGCTGGGATGATCTCTAAGGCGTCTGTGCGATGACGCAGCAGGATTGGCAAGTGGTCTTCACGGCCGTGATTGCGGGCAGCACGGTGATATACGTCGTGGTCACGGGGTTGCTCGTGTGGGTAACTCGGCGGAGCACACAGAAGCTTGTGGAGGACGGGAGGGCCAGTCGTGAAGCAGGGCGGGCCGAGCGACGACGCGCCGTGATACGGGCTGCCATTGCGGAGGGAGTAGAGAACAGCAGAGCGTGGATGGCAGTGCAGCCGCGACGCCTGACCCTTGGCGAGAAGCAGTGGCTGGTGCCACGGCCCGAGTTCCGGTCGCTGACGGCGCTCATCGACAGCATGGACCTACCGGCTGAGGTCGTTGCCTACCTGTTATGGGCACGTGGCTACAGCCCGGACCTGCGGGACCGCTACGCGGCGTGCATCGCGGCGAACGGTGAGGGAGCGCATGCCGTAGACAACTGCCGTGGGTTATGGGATGCGGCGCTCGACCTGCTGCAGTCGACGGCCCTGCTCCTGAAGGCGCACGCTGCCAGCGAGGCTGACCTCGCCCCGGTCGTCGCAGGCTTCGCTCCTGGACATTGGCTCGTTGCCCAGCCAGGTCCGCCAAGGATGCGAGAGCTTGAACATTTGCAGCGCATGGCAATGGACGGGGCGCCGGTATGGCCGACAGGCGATGCCTACGCTGGATGTTCGCCAGAGGCTCGGGACCGCGAGGGAGAACGGACCGCACGGCGCCAGCACGACCAACTGCACGGCACACTGGATGCCGTCGGGCGCGTCAGGCTGAGCTGAGCCGGGGCAGTAGCTCGTGATCCCTCCAGCCACCTACCAGCAGCGCTCGGCCGCTGAGACCGAGCGGAAGGTGATCGCCCACGTCTGCGAGTACGGCAAGGTCACGAACCGAACCGTGCAGAGTCTCTTCGACCTGACCGTTCACCCGGCGAACAACCTGCTCGACGACCTGATTCGGCGCGGGATCCTCGTCAAGACGTCGCCACAGCAGCGCGGACCGGCGGTGGAGTACGGTCCAGGGCCGCGGTTCCCCAAGCCTCCAAGAGGGACGCGGGGTCGGCGCGTCGCTGAGGATCCGATGACCTTGTGGCAATCCGAGGACGACCGATGACCACAGGCGAGATCGTCCTCTACGAGGCTGCCGACGGGCAGGTTCGCCTCGATGTCCGGCTTGATGCGGATACGGTCTGGTTGTCACTGAACCAGATGGTCGAGCTGTTTGGGCGCGACAAGTCGGTGATCTCCCGCCACCTGCGGAACGTGTTCGCGTCCGGCGAGCTGGAGCGCGAGGCAACTGTTGCAAAAAACGCAACACCGGGAGGTGGTCCGCGAGATCGAGCAGTTCAATCTCGACGCCATCCTGTCGGTCGGCTACCGGGTCAACTCGAAGCGCGGCACGCAGTTTCGCATCTGGGCAACCCGCACGCTCCGGGATCATGTGCTGCAGGGCTACTCGCTCAACGAGCGGCGGCTGCGCGAGAAGGGGCTGGACGAGATCGAACAGGCGGTCGCGCTGCTGGCCCGCACGCTCGACCATCACGCGCTCGTCACCGACGAGGGCCGGGCGGTGCTGGACGTGGTGCAGCAGTACGCCCGCTCCTGGCGGCTGCTGCTGGAGTACGACGAGGACCGGCTCCCGGAGGTCCCGGCCCGCCCGAGCCACCCGACGGCGGACCTCACCCTCGACGCCGCCCGCCGCGTGATCGTCCAGATGCGCGATGCGCGATGCGCGATGCGCTGGCCAGCTTGTCGCCGAGAGCGACCCGGGCCACAAGCAGCTCGTGATCCGGGTCATCCTCAACCTGCTCGGGGATGACGGCGGATGACGGATCGCCTTGTGCTTGTCATTGCTCACGGTGCTGAGTAAAACTACTCACGATGGCGAGCAAACCGGCAACTCCTGCATTCCGGCGAGCCTTCGGCGCGACCCTGGCAGCGCGTGTGGCGGAGCCGCGCCGGTTCCTCCAGGTGGTGGCGGGGCCACGGCAGGTCGGCAAGACGACCCTGGTGCGGCAGGTGCTCGACGAGCTGGCCCTGCCGAGCAGGTTCGTCAGCGCCGACGAGCCGACCCTGCGCGACAGGAGCTGGCTCACCGCCCAATGGGATGCGGCGCGGCTCCTGGCCCGCGATGCGCCCGACCGCGGCGCGGTGCTGGCGCTCGACGAGGTCCAGAAGATCCCCAACTGGTCGGAGACGGTGAAGCGACTGTGGGACGAGGACACGGCGGCCGGACTCCCGCTGCGCGTCGTGCTGCTGGGCTCCGCGCCTCTCCCGATGGAGCGCGGGTTGGCCGAGAGCCTCGCCGGGCGCTTCGAGATCCTGCGCCTGCCGCACTGGTCGTTCGCCGAGATGGACGCCGCCTTCGGATTCTCGCTCGAGCAGTACCTGTACTTTGGTGGCTACCCAGGCGCCGCGCCGCTGGCGGGCAATCCGGCTCGCTGGCGCCGCTACATCCTCGATTCGCTCGTCGAGACGACGATCTCCCGCGACGTCCTCCTCATGGCTCGAGTCGACAAGCCGGCCCTGCTACGCCGCGTCTTCGAGCTCGGCTGCCGGTACTCCGGTCAGGTGCTCTCGTACACGAAGATGCTCGGTCAGCTTCAGGACGCCGGCAACACGACGACACTGGCCCACTACCTCGAGCTCCTGGCCGGCGCCGGAATGCTGGCCGGGATCCCGAAGTTCGCCGGCGAAGCGGTCCGCCAGCGCGGGTCGAGCCCCAAGCTCCAGGTCCTCAACACGGCCCTCCTCACCGCCTTTTCCAGGCTCACGCCCCCCGAGGCGCAGGCCGATCGCGAGTTCTGGGGCCGGCTCACCGAATCGGCGGTGGGGGCGCACCTGGCGAACGCGGCGGCGACGGGCACCTGCGAGCTCTTCTACTGGCGCGATCGCAACCGCGAGGTGGACTTCGTCGTGCGTGCGGGTCGCATGCTCGTGGCGATCGAGGTCAAGAGTGGGCGCGCCCCCGCCGCGCTGCCGGGCCTGGCCGCCTTCGCCGACGCCTTCCGGCCGCAACGCACCCTCCTCGTGGGCGGGGACGGCATCCCCGTCGAGGAGTTCCTCTCCCGTTCGGTCGAGCACTGGCTGCAACCGTGAGCAGGGTGAGTTGGACAGAGGTTTGGCAGGAGTTTAGCGACGCGGACATGATGAACGCCTTACTAAACTCCGATCAAACTCCGGCCTCATCGCGCTTGATCCCGAGGTCACATACCAGCCGCGCACGGCGGCTGAGACGGATCGGAGGGGGAGAATCTCTCGCGGTGACACGATCCTTATCAAAGCGAATCGATGCATCCTTTGATATCGGGCAGCCCAGGTTTCGAGTACCCAAGCCGGCTTGGATAACTGAGATCCCGATGATCCCGACGCTGGCATGAGCAACCGCTTCGCCGAGTCGGTCGTCGAGGAGGCCACCCTCGCCTGGTTGGGTGGCCTGGGCTACGCCGTGCTCCACGGACCTGAGATCGCGGTCGGTGAACCCGCGGCTGAGCGCGCCGACCCGAACTACCGCGACGTCATCCTGGAGCGACGTCTGCGCCAAGCGCTCGTCCGGCTCAACCCCGAGCTCCCGGCCGAGGCGCTCGAGGATGCCTTCCGCAAGCTCACTCGGGCTGATGCATCCACGCGCATCGCCCACAACCATGCCGTCCACCGGATGCTCGTGGACGGCGTCACCGTGGAGTACCGCCGGGCGGACGGCTCGATCGCCGGGGCGCAGGCGCGCGTGCTCGACTTCGAGACACCCGAGAACAACGACTGGCTCGCGGTGAACCAGTTCACCGTGGCCGAGGGTCAGCACACCCGCCGTCCGGATGTGGTGCTTTTCGTGAACGGGCTGCCGCTGGCAGTCATCGAGCTCAAGAACCCGGCCGACGAGAACGCCACGATCTGGTCCGCATTCCAACAGCTCGAGACGTACCAGGCGCAGATCCCGGTCCTCTTCACCTCGAACGCGGTGCTCGTCGTCTCCGACGGCGTCCGGGCGTGGATCGGCGCGCTCTGGGCGGGGCGCGAGTGGTTCAAGCCCTGGCGCACGATCGGCGGGCGCGAGGACGCGGCGGCCAACCTGTCCGAGCTGCAGGTCGTCCTCGAAGGGGTCTTCGAGCAGCGCCGCCTCCTCGACCTCGTGCGCTACTTCATCGTCTTCGAGGACCTCGGCGGCGGCGTCCTGGCGAAGAAGATCGCCGGCTACCACCAGTTCCACGCGGTGAACGTCGCGGTCGAGGAGACGCTCCGCGCCGCGCAGGCGGCAACGGAGGCGGCGCGGGCGGCGGAGACGGCCGGCCGCTACGAGGCGGGCACGAACCCGGGCGGCAGCCCCGGCGACCGTCGCGTCGGGGTCGTCTGGCACACCCAGGGATCGGGCAAGAGCCTGACGATGGCCTTCTATGCCGGGCGGGTCATCGTCGAGCCCGCGATGGAGAACCCGACGATCGTCGTCCTCACCGACCGCAACGACCTCGACGACCAGCTCTTCGGGACCTTCGCCCGCTGCAGCGACCTCCTCCGCCAGGAGCCCGTCCAGGCCCGGGACCGGGCCGACCTCCGCTCGAAGCTCCGGGTCGGCGCCGGCGGGGTCGTCTTTACGACGATCCAGAAGTTCTTTCCTGGCGAGACTGGCGACCGGCACCCGGTCCTCTCGGAGCGTCGGAACATCGTGGTGATCGCCGACGAGGCCCACCGCAGCCAGTACGACTTC
>JAJYMM010000045.1 GCA_021787035.1 Actinomycetes bacterium | reverse complement strand
TTGCCGGCGCCACTCAGCATCGTGAAAATGGCGAACGAAACGAGCGATTTCATCTCGGCAATCCATCTTGGGAGGACGGCGGTGCTCGGGTGGTCCATGGGTGGGATGGTTGCCCAGGCCCTTGCGGTTCTGCACCCGGGCCAGGTGTCAAAGCTCGTCCTGGCGGCCACCCAGCCCGGGACGGGTAAGGGCCTGCCAATACCAGCGGCAGCAGCCGGCAAAGCCGAGAGCGCGAGCCCTCGAGCAGTCCTTTCGGTGCTCTTCCCGACGACGGCGGCCGCGGCTGCCCGCGCCTACGTAACAGGTATCCTCGGTTACCCAGACTTTTACGTCCCCTCGAGGGCAACGGTCGCTGCGCAAGGCTTGGCGGTCGAGCAATGGATGGAGGGTAAGGACGCTGTGGGCCGCGAGCTCGGGGACATCACAACGCCGACGCTTGTCGCCGACGGGACCGTGGATGACTTGGATCCGGTCGCCAATGACAGGCTCATTGCTGCCAGCATCAGAGGGGCGAAGCTCGACCTTTATCCGGGCGCAGGGCACGCTTTCCTTTTCCAAGACGAGGCAAGTTTTGTTCCAGCGGTGGAGCACTTCCTCGCCTGAGCGCAGCCTCGGGACCTACCGCCCTTGCCGTTGGGTACGGATTGCTTACTCCTGGCGTAAGTAATCCGGGCCCAACGGTTCGGCGACGTAATAAATCTTGCCCAACGGCCAGCTGAACGCCCGCGTTGGGCATGATTGCTTACGAAGGGGTCGCCGCCCGGCACGGGAGGTCGGCACTGCGCCTCTCGGTCGCGGCGGTCGCGGCGGTCGTGGCGGTCGTGGCGGTCGTGGCGGTCGTGGCGGGGTCGGCTGGCCTGCCCCAGCCGACTTGGCCAAAGCCGCCTGCCCGATGATGGTTGCCCGGTGACCGACCGGTGCCATGGTCGAAGGCTAGGCCGGCGCTAGCCAGTGGCGCGCTGCTCGTTTTCAAGCATAAACTGCGCCATCTCGACGGCAAGTGCCTTCTCGGCCAACTGCGGCGAGATCCCTACCGTGGCGAGATGTGCAGCGGTGTCGGGGTCGGCTGAGAGCACCCCCAAGAGGATGTGCTCGGTGCCGATATAGTTGTGGCCGAGCCGGAGCGCAAATTTGAGCGCCGAACGCAGGCTTTCCTTTGCTGACTCGGAAAAGGGGTGCTGGCGTAGGGCCGACGGGTCGGCATCGCCCTCGCCGTCGCGGTCGCCGGCAGGTGCGCTAACGCCGAGGGCTTCGTAGACCTGTTGATCGCTCACTCCGAGGCGGCGTACGGCTTTTGTGGCGATGGCCGCTGGGTCGGAGATGGAGCCAGCGAAGAGGTGCGCCGGTTGGACCTCTGGAGAGCCAGCAGCTTGGGCAGACCGAGCAGCGGCCGCCACGGCGTCACGGGCGCGACGCGTGAACCGGGAGAACAGCTTCGCCCTTCCTCCCGGTACCAGGTCGTCCAGGGACGGATCTTCGTCGCGGGCGACAAAGCGCTTTTGAGCAGCCTGTTTGGAGACCCCCATGCTGGCGCCGATCTGGCTCCACGTCGCCCCCGACGAGCGGGCCTGATCCACGAAAAAGCCGACTAGAGCGTCGGCGTTGTCTTCGATCTCGTTAGCTACCACGACGGCGTCCGCAAGCCTCGCGAGGGCGTCACCATCTGGGTGAACGGCTCGGACGTAAGAGATGAGGTCGTCGAGTCGGGCTGGTGAGTCTGGCATGCGTCAAATGATAGTTGACACGGGCGTCTATGTCAACCAAAAGTTGACGAGACGGCGAGGGTCCGGGCGCAGAGGATGGGCTCCGCGTGGGCACGAATGGTTGCGCCGGAACGCTGGGCCAAGGGAGTGCAGAGAAGGGGCAGGCAGCGGGGAGGGCAGGGGCCGTCAGGGCTCCAGGCGGGAGAAGCGCATCTGCGTCGCGAAAAGAACGGCCACGACCCAACCCACGGCCCAGACGAGATAAGCGGCTGTGAGACCGGTGCCCTGGAAGAAGGGGTTGCCGATCAGGTGGTCGGAGAAGGAAGAGACGAGGCCCGTTTGGTCCAGGGCGTGCATCACACCCTGCCAGAGGCCGTCTGTCGGCAGGAGCAGGTGGTCGACCGTGCCGACTTCGGCCACCGACGAGTCATGGACGGTCAGGCCGATGTCGCCCACGAGCCCAGCGACCCAGGCGGTGCCGAAAACGCCAACGGCGGCGACGCCGGCTGCAAGGGGCGAGAGTAGTGTGCTCAGCAATAGGGCCAGGGTGAGAAGGGCAATTGACTGGAAGGCGAGCAGGGCCACGGCGGTAGCCGGTTGGGGTACGCGGTAGCCGGTGCCTGCCTCCGCGGCTGCGATCTCGGCCCCTCCGACGAGGACCATGTACCCCGTCGACAAGCAGGCGAGCCCGATCCACTTGCCGATCAACACCTCGGCGCGCCGGATGGGCCGGGCAAGGATCCCGAGCGCGATGCCAGACTCGAGTTCTCCCGCGATCGTCGGAGTCGCTACGAACGACATCCCGAGGGCGCCGACGAAGCTCTGCGCGAAGAGCACGAACGCGAGGAGTTGCGCCGTGGCAAGGTGGGCATCAGCGGTGCTCAGATCGGCGCCGAAGGCGTGTACTGCCGGCAGCCGCGCGAAGCCCCAGGTGGAGAGGCCGATTATGACGACCGCGAGTCCTGCCAGCGCCCAGATGACTTTCCGGCGGCCTGCCTCGACCAACGTGAGTCGAGCGAACACCAAGACGTTGCTCATTCGCGCTCCTCTTCCTCTCCGCGGGCCAACAGCTCAAGCAGTTTGTCTTCGAGGCTGACGCGTCCCGGCTCGACGGAGACGACCCTGGCGCCGGCGGCAACCAACCGGTTCACGACCTCGGGCACCAGGCTCACTTCGAGCGAAGGGACAATTAGCTCGTGACCATGGGCAACCGCCTGGCCGATCACGGATAGGGCGGCAATGAAGGGTTTAGCCCTTTGTTCCAGGACGACCCTTACGGTGTCGCTGCCGAGCCAGCTCCCGAGCGGCCCATCGGCGATCACCCGTCCGCGCTGGAGCACCACGACGCGGTCGCAGGATCTCTCGACTTCGGAGAGCAAGTGGGAGTTGAGGAGGACCGTGGTGCCCGCGGCCTTGCACTCTTCCACAAGCCTGCGGACATCGGCCCGGCCCGTTGGGTCGAGTGCCGAGGTTGGTTCGTCGAGAAGTAACAGGCGGGGGCTGCCGACCAGGGCTACGGCGAGCCCGAGGCGCTGCTGCATCCCCTTGGAGAAGCTTCCCACTCTGTCGCCGGCCCTCTCGGCCAGGCCCACGAGTGCCAGCACCCGATGAGCTTCTCTGCCTCGCTCGGGTTTCGGCAGGCCAGAGAGTTGGGTGTGAAGTCGCAGCACCTCGCCAGCAGTGAGCCATGGCTGGTAACGGAACATCTCCGGCAGGTAGCCGACCTCCCGGCGCGCGCGAGGGTCGCCGAGCGGTGCTCCGAGCACGAGACCCTCTCCCGAGTCGGGCCGCGCAAGGCCGACCAGCAGCTTTACCAGCGTTGTTTTTCCTGCCCCGTTCGGCCCCAGCAGGCCCACCACTTCGCCGGGACCGACGCTGAGTGACACCCCACGGAGCGCAGGACGGTGCCCGTATGACTTTCTCAGGCTGGAGCACCAGATGGCGTCGCGTTGGGGTCTAGGCGTCGGGCGCGGCTCCCGGTCGAAGCTCTCAGCGCGAGCAAGGGGGCTTCCCGCGGATCGCCCTGCAGGGACAACTGAGCCCTGAGCGACTGAACCCTGAGCGACTGGGTCGTGAACGGCCCGGGCTATAGGGGCAGCAGCCGTAGGGGCAGCAGCCGTAGGGGCAGCGGCCGTAGGGGCCGGGTCCTGAACAGCTCGGTGCTCAGCCAACCTGGCGGGCCACCTCGAGCAGGTCCGGGACGGCGGCTCGGCCAAGCACGGCGAAGACCTTCCCACTGGCGGCCCAGACCACGACGTGAGCCGATTGGCCCAGGCCGTAGACCACAGCCTGGTGGTCGCCAACCTTCACCGTCGTCGTAGAGCTCCCAGTAGGCACGGGAAGTGGCAAGGTCGAACTCGGGTCGCCTATGGCCCGGATCTCGGCTGCGAGGGAGGGCGAGATCCCCGGTTGGGACAGGAGATAGCTCTCAAGCGTGCTCAGGCTGACACCCGAAGACGAGACGGTTAGGCCGTCGATCTCTATTAACGCGAGATCAGGCAATTCTGGAATGAGCGGACTGCCTGCGCCGCCGGGCGATGCCCCGTTGGCGGCCGAGCCTCGGGGGTGGTCACGCGACACTCCCCTGACGGCAGAACGGCGCGCGCTAGCGCCGAACACGCCAGCGCTGTTGGCAGCGACGCCACTGCTCAGAGGTTGGTTCCCGCCGCCAAGGGTCGGCAGGCCTATCGTGCCCCACACCTCTAGGATGCCGTTGCCCGTGCTCACCTGTAAGACGGAACCGTCGAGACCAGCGGGGGCCGCTGGTGCGCCGGCCCTGCCTCCTGGCCCTGGAGCGGGGGCCGCTGGTGCGCCGGCCCTGCCTCCTGGCCCTGGAGCGGGGGCCGCTGGTGCGCCGGCCCTGCCTCTGGCGGTGAGAGCCGCCCGGTTGATCTTGGCGACTGAGAGCTTCAGCTGTGCGGATTCCGGCCCGATCAGCCAATACGAGGATGAGCCGGTGGTGACGCCGGCGGGCGGGGTCACGGCAGTGAAGCCGAAGCCTGCCGCTTCAGACAGTGCGCTGGCCGAGGGCTCGGGCGTCAGCCGCAGGTTGGTCTGCCCGCTGAAGGTCCCGAACCGCGAGAGGTCGGCGAGGCTGGACAGGTCGCCGGCGCTGACTACCACTGGTGTCACTCTCTCGGGCTGGAATATGGGCACGAGGTGGGTAGCGGCTGCGGCGGCGGTCCCTCCAGTCAGAACGAGCGCGGCCGTCACGGCCGTCGCTGGCCGGAGAAGGCGCCGGCGCCTAGCCGGACGCCTAGCCGGGACCCTGTGGTCACGAGGGAGCGCCCTGACCGGTTCTCCCAGCGCCGCATGGAACCGTTCCAATGCCTCCTCGGCCCCCGCGACCTCGGGCTGCGCCCGAAGAGACTGCGTGATGAATGCCTGCGTGATGAAGGCGTCATCGTCGTACATAGAGGCGATGCGCGCCAGGCACCTCGGACAACTGTCGACGTGGCGCTCTTCGGCAATTGCGACCGCCACAGGCTCGTCGAGGAGCCGGCGAAGCGTCCCTTCATCAGGATGTCTCAACATTTGTCAACTCCTTTCGTAGGGCGCGCTGGGCCCGGCAGACGAGGGTCCCGACGCCGCTTGGGCTGGTGCCGACCGCCATTGCGATATCCGCGTAGGAGAGGCCAGTGGCCCATAGGACCAAGACCTCTGCGGCGCGCTCGGGCAACCGACCGAGGGCAGAACGCACAGCGCTCCTCTGCTCCGACACAATTGCGTCTTCCTCTGGGCTCGCGGCAGACGCCGGAACAGGCACCCGCAGTTCCCGGGCGCGGCGACGCTTGGTGCCTCTCACCAGGTTGAGGGCCCGGTGGGCGGAAGCCGCCCAGAGCCAGCTCGGAGCCCACGGCTCGCGTGGATCAGCCCGGCCGTGGAAAGACAGGAACACCTCCTGGGCCACGTCCTCGGCGGCGTGCCGGTCTCCCAGGACTCGGTATGCGATAGAGACGACGCGAGGGTATTGCTCAAGGAAGAGGTGGTCAAAGGCACTGCCAGAGTGCTTGGTTTCCTCTCCGTGGAAGGCCGTAAGTGCCCGGACCGTCGCCATCACCTTTTAAAGCACCGCTGCGGCCACAGTTGTGACACTAGGTGCGTGCTCGAATTTAGGCCCGGTCCCGTCCCTGCCACCCGAGCAGCGTGGGGTAGTAATCAGAAGCGACCAACTCACCTGCCCCGAAGAAGAGCGCCCATAGGCTGCCCTTCTCGACGCCGCCTTTGCCAGGGACGCGGACCCCGAGCGCTGGCAGCAGGTCCTGGATCACGTTGCCCTGGGAGCAGACGGCGATGGTCTTGCCTGAGGCGGATAGCTCGAGGAAGCGCTGGCGGACCCTGCCCGGCGCAGCTAAGTACGCGTCTTCCCCGAAGAGGGGGTCCTCCTCGATCTCGCTGCCCAGGGCAGCCGCCAGTGGCTCCAGCGTCTGGACGCACCGAGTGCGGTCAGCGGAAAGGAGGAGCTCCGGGGAAAAAGCCGCCAACGCCCAGCGGAGGGCATCGGCCTGCCGGCGCCCGGCCTCATCTAGGGGACGCGCGCGGTCGTCGCCCTTCCAGGCTTTGGGGTCACCGGCGCTAGCGTGCCTCACGACGAGGAAAACTGTCCTGATGCGGCTTATCGCTGGTAGGAGGGCGTCGAGCAAGTCAAGGTCGCGTTCGTAGCTCAGCCGCTGCCGAGCACGGGCTAGTGATAACCACTCCCAATTGTCGACCTCGTCGCCGAAGGGTGACCCGCCTGGCCCGGCTGCATGCATGGCCCAGTACTCGACGACCTTCGGGCCCTGCCGGGTTTGATAGCCGCTCGTGGGCAACCTTGGCCCGACGGTAGTGCGGAGCCCTGTCTCTTCGTTGACTTCTCTCCAGGCGCCGGCGAGGGCCGGCTCGCCGCTTCGCAACTTGCCCTTCGGAAAGGACCAGTCGTCGTACTTCGGCCTGTGTACAAGCGCTACTTGGACTTCTTCGTCGGTGCGCCTCCATACGACACCACCACCGGCAAGGACGGCGGTGTCAGGAGCGGGCTCGCCATGAGGGCTGGGGGCTGGCGTAAGCGCTTCCTCCATGGGACAATTATGCCGGTCGGGGGACATGGCACGCCCTTGGAATGCCGTGAGGTTTCCCCAGGGCCGGCCCGGGCCGAGGTGCCCATCGCTTTTATGGCGTGCTCTTATGGCGCTATACCCCTCCATCGAGGCTCAAGCCCTCACGGTTCGGCAAGCACGGCGTACCAAAGCCGGTCGGAGAGGGCCTCGAGAGCCTCAGACGCTCCGACGTAGAGGCGGTACATCTCGCGGGCCGTGAAAACTTCCCGCAGGTCGGGCCGTCCCAGGATTTCGGCCATGGCCCTGCGGTAGTTGTGCTCGACGCGTCGCACGCAGCGGGTGGCCTGGAGAGCGGCTTCCGACGTTTCATCGCCTCGCGCGGTCAGGCCCTTAAATCCATCCAATATTGAAGCCATGCCCTGCCGTAGATCTTTTGCCATCTGGGCGGCATAGGCGTCTGGTGCCCAACCCATCGTGGCGGCCTCGCGGACGATGTTTTTTACTCGGTTCACCACCCTGTCGCAGCGTTCGGAGAGCACGAAGAGGTCCTCCTGGCCTATTGGGGTCGCAAGAGACTCTTTGAGCGCAGTCACGAGCGCCCGGCGGACGTCGTCGGCGGAGTGCTCGAGTTCCCTTACCCGGTGGGCGCTGTCTGTGCCGGCCCCGTCCGACCATGCCGAGAAGGCGTCTAGCGCCTCCAAGCTGACCTCGCCTTGCGAGGCGAGCAAGGCCAAAACGTCGGGGCCAGAAGATAGTGCCAGGCGCTCGACCCAACCGTGCAACCTCCAACGGGTGCCGCGGCGTCCCCACCGGCCTCCTCCCTTGGGCGGGCCGGTACCCTCGTCGGAGCTCACCCGGCCAGCTTCCATGCGCCGACGAGCAGGGCGCCGCAGACCCCGCAGGTCGGGAGTGTGATGAGCCACGCCATGAGGATCCGTATCACCTGCTTGCTTTGCAGGTGACGGGGGCGCCGGGAGATCCCGGCACCCACCTTGGCCGACGTGACGACGGTGGATGTGGACAGCGGCAAGCCTCCCGCGGCCGCCAAGAAGATAACGGCGGCGGCTGATGATTGAGCAGCGAGGTCATCGGCAGTAGTTGAATGCCACAGCCGGCGGGCCACGGTGGTAACGACCTGGCGGCCACCGAAGACCGTGAACAGGCCGAGGAGCGCGGCGCACGATACCCGTACCGGCCAGGAGATACCGCCCCCACCTGGCTGGAGGGTGCTGAGCCCCGACACCGATGCAACGAGGATCCCCATTGCTTTTTGGCCATCGTTGGTCCCGTCTGCCAACGCTACGGCCGCCGAGGCTGCCCATACGGCAGCGCGAACGGGTCGAGCGGCACCGCGTGGCAGCCGGAGCGACAAAGGACGTACGCGCCGCTCGAACATGAGAGCGACTGCGCCCGCGATCACCGGCGCGAGGAGTGTCCCCGCTAGCACGCCAAGGACGCCTACCAGGCGAAAGCCTTGGACGCCACCCCAACGGACACCGTTCCAACCTCGTCCCATGAGCCCAGCCCCAGCGAGCGCCCCCACAAGGCCGACGCTCGCACTCGCTGGAAGCCCAAGGCGGGTTGCGCCCCACGTGAAGACCACGGCCGACCAGCAGCCAGCGGCGAGCACGGGGCCCAGGAGGTGTGGCGGCACGCGCACAAGCTCTGCCGTGGTGCGTGCTACGACCGTGCCCGCGATCAAACCTCCGAGCACGTGCCATCCAACCGACCAGGCAGCCACCGCTCGGTAGGACCGGGTCCGCCCCGACACGAGCGCGGCCGTGGCATTTGGGGCGTCGCTGACCCCAAGCAAGGCGGCAAGCGCAAGAGCCCCTGCCGCAGCCAACACCCGAGCCGTGCCCATGCCGTCCGGCTAGCCTAGGGCCGCATGGCAGGGGAGGGTGCCGGCGTCTGGACGGATCCCGTTTACCTCCGGGGCGAGCAGTACCGGAGCGCGGGCAACCTGAGCTCCCGCCAGTCGATCTACGCCTACCAGCAGCCTCGCATTGACCTGCCTAAGAGCGTGCTCGACCTCGCGGCACCAACGGGCGACGAGGTCGTGGTGGACATCGGGTGCGGTAACGGTGCTTACCTGGCCGAGCTTCTCCGCCGGGGCCATCGTGGTCCAGTGGTGGGCGTCGATGCCTCGGCGGGCATGTTGCGAGCCGCCTCGTTGGCGGCACCGCCTGCCCTCACCCTGGTAGCGGACGCCGGGATGCTTCCGCTGAGAGACGCCGTTTGCTCCTTGGCCTTGGCGAACCACATGCTATACCACCTCGCTGACCCAGCCCTTGGGGTGAAGGAGTTCCACAGGGTGCTGGCGCCGGGTGGTCGCCTGGTCGTCGTCCTCAATGCGCATGACCACTTGGTGGAGCTTCGCCGGGCTGCGGAGGAGTCCTGGTACGACTTGGGCTTACCGACCTACGGAGGCTTCCGGGAGCGCGTCGGTCTCGAAAAAGGCGAAGAGCTGTTGAGGGTAGAGTTTGGGGCCATCTGCCGCCATGATTTTGTGTCCCGCCTGGTGCTGAGCGACCGGCGGCCGCTGGAGGCCTACGTACGGAGCATGTTTGACACGGCCCTCGTGCCGGAGAGGGCCCGCGAGCGCTATGTGCAAGGCGTCCTCGACCGTCTGGAACCCGACAGTGGTGGCGTGCTGGAAATTACGGCGCACCCCGGCTGCTTTATCTGCTCCTAGCGGCGGCAAAAGGCTCGCCCGGTCAGCACACTCGGCACTGCTGCGCCTGCGCCAAAGAGCCGCTGGCAATTAGAGAAACGGCGGCCCGAGCGCTACCTCACGCTGCGGGCCGCCATCGTTTGTTGTCAAGCTGGGAAATCCAGGCGTCAACGCATATCGAAGCGGTCGAGGTCCATTACCTTGGCCCACGCCGCCACGAAGTCCTCCACAAACTTTTGCCCCGCATCAGCGCAGGCATAAACCTCAGCGACGGCGCGGAGCTGAGAGTTCGAGCCGAAGACGAGGTCGACTGCGGTGGCCGTCCACTTGACTTCACCGGTCTCTCGGTCGCGACCCTCGTAGATATGCTCGCTTTGCGAAGCGCGCCACTCCGTGCCCATGTCCAGCAGGTTGACGAAGAAGTCGGAAGAGAGCGTCCCAGGCCGGTGCGTGAAGACGCCGTGGGGCGACTGGCCGGAGTTGGCGGCCAGGACGCGCAAGCCGCCCACGAGCACGGTCATTTCGGGAACGGTCAAGCTAAGCAGGCTCGCCCGGTCGACCAGGAGCTCCTCGGGCCTGCGCTTGTCGCCTGGGCGGAGGTAGTTGCGGAAGCCATCAGCGGTCGGCTCGAGGACAGCGAAGCTGGCAACGTCGGTTTGGTCTGGCGAGGCGTCTGTGCGGCCGGGGGAAAACGGGACATTGGTAACTCGCCCGGAATCCTTGGCAGCCTGCTCGACGGCGGCGCAGCCGGCTAGGACGATCAGGTCGGCGAGGGAGACTTTCTTGCCACCGCCTTGGGCGCCGTTGAAGTCCATCTGGATGCCCTGAAGGACTTGGAGCACCCGTGCCAGCTCGGCCGGGTCATTTACCTCCCAGTCCTTCTGGGGGGCGAGGCGGACACGGGCACCGTTGGCCCCGCCGCGCTTGTCGCTATCGCGAAACGTCGACGCCGACGCCCAAGCCGTCCTGACCAATTGGGGGACCGACAGGCCGGAGGCGAGGATTTTGCTCTTCAGGGCGGCGATGTCAGCCTCGTCGACGAGCGGGTGGTCGACGGCAGGTACCGGGTCCTGCCAGATCAATTGCTCTTTCGGGACCTCCGGGCCGAGGTAGCGCGAGACGGGGCCCATGTCGCGGTGCGTAAGCTTGAACCAGGCCCTAGCAAAGGCGTCGGCGAACTGGTCCGGCTGGTCTTTGTAGCGGCGGGCGATCGGCTCGTAGGCAGGGTCGAACCTGAGCGACAGGTCTGTTGTGAGCATCATGGGGGCGTGGCGCCTCGAGGGGTCGTGGGCGTCGGGCACAGTGTTGTCGGCCGAGCGGTCGGCAGGGCGCCACTGGTGCGCGCCCGCAGGGCTCTTGGTTAGCTCCCACTCATAGCCGAACAGGTTCTCCAAGAACTCGTTGTCCCACCTGGTCGGGTTGCTCGTCCAGATGACCTCCAACCCGCTTGTCCAAGTGTCGTCGCCATTGCCTTTGCCGAAGGTGTTCTTCCATCCAAGGCCTTGCTCTTCGATCGGGGCTCCTTCGGGCTCGCGCCCGACGTAATGTGCTGGGTCGACCGCGCCATGGGTCTTGCCGAAGGTGTGCCCTCCCGCGATGAGGGCGACGGTCTCCTCGTCGTTCATAGCCATTCGCAAGAAGGTCTCCCGGATGTCGCGCGCCGCGGCGACGGGGTCGGGGTTGCCGTTGGGGCCTTCGGGATTGACGTAGATGAGGCCCATCTGCACCGCACCAAAGGGGTTGGCAAGCTGGCGGTCACCGCTGTAACGTTCGTCGCCGAGCCACGTGTCCTCTGGGCCCCAGTAGATGTCCTCCTCGGGCTCCCAGACGTCCTCGCGCCCGCCCCCGAAGCCGAAGGTCTTGAAGCCCATCGACTCCAAGGCGCAGTTCCCGGCGAGTACCAAGAGGTCGGCCCAGGAGATCTTCCGGCCGTACTTCTGTTTGACCGGCCAAAGCAGCCGGCGCGCCTTGTCCAGGTTGGCATTGTCAGGCCAGCTATTTAGAGGGGCGAAGCGCTGTGTCCCCGATCCGGCGCCGCCCCGGCCGTCGTGGACGCGGTAGGTGCCGGCGCTGTGCCACGCCATCCGGATGATGAGCGGGCCGTAGTGCCCGTAGTCGGCCGGCCACCACGCTTGCGAGGTAGTAAGGACCCTCGTGATCTCGGCCTTGACAGACGGCAGGTCGAGGCTTTCGAACTCCGCCTTGTAGTTGAACTGCTCGCCCATCGGGTCGATGAGAGGCGAGTTCTTGGCAAGCGGCCGGAGGTTTAACATGTTCGGCCACCAGTGCTGGTTCGCCATGGAACCTGTGGCTGCGTACGGGTCGCTCAGCACCGGGCACCTTGTTGCCGCGCGGGTCACCTCGTCCACCCTGGCGGCCCCATCCACGTCCTTATCGCTCACGGTCCTCCCTTTCTCTCGTTGGTAATGCCCTCTTTTCGTTTTCTTGCAGCATCCTTGCCGGCGGAGCAGCTCAGCCCCACCGAGAGCCTGCTTCTTCGAGCACGGGTTACACTATTACCCCGGTTCTGGGCTCGGTCAAGATGCCGCGCCTCTGGCCAGCCCCCATGGAACTGGTGGACGTGATGGCCTGGCTGGTACATCCATCAGCCAGTTTTGTCACCCTCGTGTGGCTGGTCTACGACGGCTCGCGTCCCGCCGAGCTGGTTTCTGCCGGGTGCCGTCTCGTCGGCCCGTCTTTGGAGGCGACCGCTGGCGCGCTGTTGGCAGAGCGAGTTGGTCAGGCTCTTGCTTTGGTGGCCTCGACCAGGTACTCGGAAATGTCGCGCACGGCCATGGTGCCGTCGGCAGCCTTCTTCAGGTTGACGAGGCAGATGGGGCACATGGTCACGCACGCCGCTGGCGTTCCTGGTGCCGCCTCGCGCAGTTGCGCGACCCGCTTGGCGGCGACCGCACCAGCCTTTTCA
Source organism: Actinomycetes bacterium (assembly GCA_021787035.1). Taxonomy (GTDB): domain Bacteria; phylum Actinomycetota; class Acidimicrobiia; order Acidimicrobiales; family Palsa-688; genus JAJZYO01. The sequence goes on along the minus strand of JAJYMM010000045.1, from coordinate 18,016 downwards.
GGGTACAGGGCCTCGGCCGGCCCGCCGCAGCACCATGTCATCGTCCGAGTATTCCCGGGTTCGTGGACTTCGAGCCCTGCTCGGGCGAGGAGTTGCCGGGGAGCTTCGATTACGCCCTCGTACCTGGCGTACACGCACGAGTCGTGGACGACGACATCGCCAGCCACCGGCGCCGTGACCGGGAGGCCCCGCTTGGCTAGCACCTCTAAGTAGCTCCGCACCGACACCTGGAAGCCCTCGACCAACCTCGGGAAGACGCTCCGGAGCATGTTGGTCGTATGCGGGTCGATGGTCACCACTTCGCGGACCCCGTACTTGCGGAAGATCTTGGCGATGCGGCGGGCGTGGGCGGCGACGACATCCTCGGCCCCGAGGTCGTAGGCCAGCACGCCGGTATAGAGGTCGTCTTCATAGAGGTAGCCGAACTCGATGCCGGCACGCCGGAGCAACTGGGCGACATTGGTTGGGACGCGCTCGTACTCGGCTCTCTCGGATCGCGTCGGCCACGCTACGAGCGGCATGCCGTTTACGAGGCGGTTCATCCGGCGCGCAAGGGGGACCAAGCTGGCCAACCGGGAGCTCCCCAAGCGCTGCTGAAGGCTGACCAGGCGCTCGGTGTAGGCCACGATGTGGTACATGGTCCCTGTGTAGAGGACCCGCTCGCCGCCCCGGGGAAGATCTAGCTCACGCGCCCAGGCGGTGGCGCGCCTTGCCGGCACTGGGAGGACCGAGCCTCGCAGCCGGAGGTTGTCGGTGAGGATCCCTATTACTTCGCGCGTATCGAGTGCCGTCAAGTCTCCTCCTCCAATAACCACCGCCGAATCATGCGGATGTTGTCGGTAATGTGCACTCCGGCCGGGCAGCTCGCTTCGCACGCGCGGCACAGAAGGCAGGAAAAAACTGCCTCTTCTTGCTGGCGGACCTCTTCGCGAAGCCCGAGGACCCCGAAGCGCATGAGCTGGCGGGGTAGGACGTCGATCCCTAGTTGGCAGGTGGCGGTGCAGATACCGCAGTTCATGCACAGCTCAGCGTCGAACGCACCGAGAGAGTGGAGCTCGCCGGCGAGCGCAGGGCCTACGAGCGCAGGGCCTACGAGCGCAAGGGAAGTTGGTGCGGGGGTGGCGGGTACGGTTGAGACGGGTACGGTTGAGACGGGTACGGTGGTGACGGCGGTGCTCATGGAGCCCTCACCGCCGCGTAGCGGTAATGACCTTCGCCGTCTTGGTCTGTCTCGGCGACAAAGCCGTACCTTCTCATTCCCATCAGCCAGACCATTACCTCCTCCGCCGGTAGGCCGGCGTGTTGGGACAGCTCTGGCACGCTAAGGGGCCCTTCGGCGAGCAACCGAAGGAGCCGCCCTCGTACCAAGGGTTCTTCCCGGATGACTTCACGGATGTCTCGCATTAGGTAGGGCTCCCGACGAGGAGGCTGTCAATCATCGAACGGACCTGTGCATCTGTGTAACCGGCAAGGTCGATGGCGTCCTCAGGGCAGGAAGGCGCGCACCCGCCGCAGCCTTTGCACGCGGCTGGGTCTATGGAGGCGACCTTGGCGGAGCCTCCATCCGTGAGGGAAATGGCGGAGTACGGGCATGCTGTGACGCACTGGCCACACCCGGTGCACAAATCTGGGTGGACCAACGCGACCTGGGGGTCGAGCTCGGCGACCCCACGCTTTAGCACGGCCGCGGCTTGGGCGGCAGCGGCGAGCCCGGAGGCGACGCTCTCGGCGGCGGTTTTGGGCCCCTGGCAAGCTCCGCAGATGCTCACTCCTTCTACCACGGTCTCGACGGGGCGGAGCTTGGGGTGGATTTCATTATAGAAACCGTCGAGGCCGACCGGGAGTTTTAGCGCAGCGGTGAGCTCCTCGTTTGCCCGCGGCACCATGCCTGTCACGAGCACGACAAGGTCTGGCCCTATCACCAGCTCCTTCCCGCCGGTCAACACGTCGCGCACCGTCACCCGCAACGCTCCACTGCCGGCCACGACCTCGGGCCGGTCGTCGTCGGCGAACTTCATATAAACCGAGCCCCGCTGGCGTGACTCGCTGTACTGCAGCTCGTGGCGACCGTATGTGCGCATGTCTCGGTAGAGGTGGTACTGGCGAACGCCCGAGTCGCGTCCGGCGAGGAGCAGAGCGGCGTGCACGGCGGCACTGCAGCAATATCGGGAACAGTAGGGGTGTGTGTCGTCACGACTACCGACGCAGTAGACGTAGGCGACGCTCTTCACGGGCCGGCCTTGGAAGGCGAGCGGGCCCTCGCCTTCGCCCAGCATTCGTGTGAAGGTCTCCAAGGTGACGACGCCCGGTGACCCATAGCCGAGTTCGCCTTGCTCGGGCTCGTAGGGCGCAAAACCGGTGGCAACGATGACCTGGCCGACTTCAAGGCTGATCTGCTCGCCCCCGACGGCCACCGTTACCTTGTAGTTGCCGTACGTACCTGACTTTTTGACCAGTTCGGCACTGGTGAAGACGGTTATGGAGGGCCGGCGCCGGATCTCGGCGTCGAGCCGGCGGGCGAGGTCGTGGCCATCTGTCCCGTTCGGGAACATTTTCCCGAGGCTCCTCACCCGCCCTCCGAGTTCAGCATCGCGCTCGACCAGGAAGACCCCGATGCCGATATCTGCGAGGCCTATCGCGGCGCGCATACCTGCCACGCCACCACCGACTATGAGGGCCCGCTTCGTGGTCTCGACCGCCAGCGGCTCGAGCGCCTCCGAAAGACGGGTCTTGGCTATGGCGGCGCGCACGAGGCTGATGGCCTTTTCGGTTGCGCCTTCGCGGTCGTCGGTGTGCGCCCACGAGCATTGCTCGCGGATGTTGGCCTGCGTGTACTGGTAGGGGTTGAGCCCGCCGCGGCGGGCCACGCCCCGGAAGGTTGTGGTGTGCAGCTTAGGGGAGCAAGAGGCCACGACGAGGCCGTCCAAAGCCTGCTCGCGGATGTCTTTGGAGATTTGCTCTTGAGTGACGTCAGAGCAGGTGAACATGGCATCGCGGACAACGACCACGTCCGCTTCGTCTTTCACCGTGTCTACGACGCGATTGAGGTCCACGTAGTCGGAGATGTTCCCACCGCAATGACAGACGTAGACGCCGATGCGGCGCTTGCCAGGCGGTTGCTGAGCTTGGTCGCTCATGCCAGCGCCCCCCTCCGCTCGAGGTACGCCGCCGCTTGCACGACCGCCGCGCCCGCGTGGAGGATCGATTCTGGGATGTCCTTGGGCCCAGAAGCACTGCCGGCGAGGAAGACCCCCGGGATGCTGGTGGCAGCGGGCTCGGTGTCTTCGTCTACCTCGGCCATGTACCCGTAGGCGTCGAGGGTCAACTCGCCCGGAGCGAAAAGGCGCGCTGCCTCTGCGTTGGGCTGCACGCCTACGGCCAGTACGACGAGGTCGTACTCCGCCTCCTTGGCGCCACCACCGTTGCCGATGTCCTCGTAGCGCAAGACCAGGTTATGGGCCTCCGTCTCGGTTATCCCAGATACGCGCCCCTTTAGGAAGGTGGTTCCCATCGCCTTTGCCTGCTCGAAGAACTCGTCGTAGCCCTTGCCGGCGGCGCGGATGTCGATGTAGTGCACCGTGACGTCGGCTAGTGGGAGTGCCCCTAGGACGAGCTGGTTTTGTTTGAGCGAGTACATGCAGCAGAACTTGGAACAAAGTGGGTTGCCCACGGTCTGGTCGCGCGAGCCGGTGCACATGACATAGGCAACCCGTTCGGGGACCTTGCCGTCACTCGGGCGGAGCACCGTATTGTACGGGCGGGTGGGGGCAAGGAGACGGTCCATCTGCATGGCCGTTATGACGTTCGGGAATTCGCCATATCCGTACTGGGGTTTGGCATCTGCCGGAAAGAGGCTGTAGCCGGTCGAGATGATTACGGTGCCGACGTGGAGCTCTTCCTCCTCGGCCCGCATGTCGAGGTCGATAGCGTCCGCCGGGCAGGCAGCCAGGCACTGGTGGCATTCCGAGCACACCCCGCAGTCGAGGCAGCGGGACACGGCTGTTCGGGCTTCGTCTTCGGAGATGGGCGCTTCGGTCTCATTGAAATTGGATGGCGAAGGCTCGAGTGGGATGCTGGCGGTGAGGGGGTCGCGCCGGCTGTAGCGTCGCTGGCGGCTTAGCACTTGGTCCTTGTCGACGGCTGGCAGGGGCCCGACCGGGCCTTTCAGCTCGAGGCCGGATAGGTAGCGGTCGATCAGGTACGCGGCTTGGGCGCCGTGGCCGGCCGCTCTGGCGATCGTCGTAGGCCCCATCACGGCGTCGCCGGCGGCAAAGACGCCGGGCACCTTGGTTTCGAACGTAGCTGCTGCTGCCTCCAGCCGGCGGGCCCCGTCTGCTGCGAGGGCGGGGAAGGCGGAAATGTCCGCGCCCATGCCGATTGCCACTATGGCGGCGTCGCAGCGGAGCTCGCTCCTCACGGCGTCGTCGTAGGTCGGGTTGAAGCGGCCGTCAGCGTCGAAGACCGATGTGCACTGTTTCAACTGGACTGTCGCGACAGCACTCTTGCCCGTGAACGACACGACGCCCCAGCCGTTGTGAACCTCCACGCCCTCGAAGGCGGCTTCGTCGACCTCCCACGCATAGGCGGGCATTTCGTCCCGGCCTTCCAGGCAGACCAGGTGCACTTGAGAGGCCCCCAGCCGGCGGGCGCTGCGGGCCGCGTCGATAGCTACGTTGCCGCCGCCTATGACGGCTACGGCTTTGCCTCCTAGGTCAGGGGCCTTGTCCAGCTTTGTGTCCCGGAGGAAGTCGAGGGCGCTGGAGATGCCGGCGAGCGTGTCCTCGCCGGGTACGCCGAGCTTCATCGAGCGGGTGGTTCCGGTGGAAACCAGGACCGCATCAAAACCGTCACCCTTTAGTTGTTCGAGATTGTCCACCCTGCAGCCGGTGGCGATTTCCACGCCGATCTCGCTCAGGTTGGCGAGGTCCCATTCGACAGCCGCGGCGGGCAGCCGGTAGGAAGGGATTGAGAGGCGCATCGCGCCACCAGCCACAGGAGCGGCCTCGAAAATCTTGACTGCATAGCCGCGTTTGGCAAGTTGCCAGGCAGCGGTTACGCCGGCGGGCCCTGAGCCGACGACGGCGACGCGCTTTCCGTTTGGGGTAGGGCGGTCGATCGGAGGTCGCTCCTCATGCGAGTAGTGCGCGTCGGCGACGAAACGCTTTAGCTTGCGGATGGGGAGCGGGCCCTCCAAGCTCCCTCGGCTGCATTCGCCCTCGCAGGGCGCGTAACAGGCGCGGCCGAGCGTGGCGGCGAGCGGAGTGGCCTCCAGAACGAGATTGAAGGCTTCTTCGTACAAACCGCTGCGTATGAGTGAGACGTAGCCGTGGGCCTTCACGCCGGCGGGGCAGCCAAATGTGCACGGGGAGGTGCCGGCCCGGTCGATCACTGCCTTTAGGGGGACGGCCTGGGGGAAGGGGATATACGCCGCCCGCCGTGCGACCATGTCACCGTTGAACTGGTCCGGCACCGATACGGTGCAAGCCTGCTCGCACTGGCGGCAGCCGGTGCAGGCAGACAGGTTGACGAAGCGGGGTTTTTTTAGGAGCCCGACTCGGAAGCTGCCATCGCCGTCGCGAGCGACTCGCGAGAGCTGGGCTTCAGTGACTACGGTCACGTTTGGGTGGTGGGCAGTGGCCGCCATCTTTGGGGTGGATATGCAGCTCGCGCAGTCAAGGGTCGGGAAGACCTTGCTGAGCAAGATCATCTTGCCACCTATGCTCGGCCCTTCCTCGATGACAAGGACCTTGTACCCCATGTCCCCGAGCTTGAGCGCCGATTCCATGCCGGCGACCCCGCTCCCGACAACGAGCGCGTCGTAACCCATCTACGCCGCCACCTCGGTGAGCTCAGACAGCGAGCTGGCGAAGGCCCGCACTTGCCTGGTGAAAGGCTCAGCGCACACCGAGCAGATCGCTGCCATCCTGACCCGACGCCCGTCGATGCCGTGGGATTCCATGAGGACCTGAGCGCGTTCGACGATATGGGCAGAACGCTCACTGCAGTCCTGTAGGTACGCGCATTCCTCGCCGTCGGCAGCGATGAACACGCCGTCAAAGCCGCCTTGTAGTGCATGGAGGATCCAGGAGGGTTTAACGCCGCTGGTGCACGGCAAGCTGATCACGACCACCTTGGGGGGGTAGTGCATGTGAGAGCTCCCCGCTAGGTCTATGCCAGGGTCGGAGATGCCGTTGGTCGAGAACACGAGGACACGTGGACCGCTGCTAGGCCGAGAGGTTGGTGCTTCGTGGCTCGTGCCTACGTGCGCTGCCACAGCGGTCACTTTCCGCGGCGGATGAAGATCCGGTCGTAGCCCTGAGCGGCTGCGGTCCCGAGGAAGGCGTGCCCTACCTTCCCGGACCACGCCTCTACGTCCTTCTTGGTCTGCGGGTCGCTCGAGCGGAGCTCGAGTATCTCGCCCATCGCGACGCGCCCCATCGCCTTCTTGGCTTCGAGGAGCGGTCCGGGGCACGCGGTGCCGCGTGCATCGGTGACCACGCTCACGGTGAGCTGGTCGGCGTCGGTATCTGTCAGTACGGTGCTCATGGCTGTCTCCTTAGTAGACGAGGCTGTTTGTGGCGGAGGTCACTTCTGCCACGAAGCGGGCTGCGGCGACGATCTCGGCGCCAGGGACCAGGTCTTCTTGGTGCAGCCCGCGCTTTTTGAGGCAAGGGGAGCAAACTAGGATTTTGGCACCCATGTCCTGGATGGTGGGCAGCAACTCGCTGATCGGCGTGAACTCGGGAGCCTTCACCGTCTCGGCCACCCCCTTTTGAACGAGGAGACACCCCTCTGCCTGGAAGCCCATCACGACTTCTATGTCCGAGGCGACCGCTGCCCCAGCCATGGCAAATGGGACGGTGGCCAGCTCGGGCTCGTCTGGCCCGTGGGTGACCATTATCACGAGTTTCTCTTGGTCTGGCATCGTGTTAACCTCCTTGACCCTTGCGCAAATGGAAGACGAAGTCGCCAGCCTCTTCGTGCCACTCGATTAGCTCGTTGTTGGTGCTTTCAGCCCAGGCGGGGATGTCGGCAACAGAGCCGCGGTCGGTGCTTATCAGCTTCAGCACCTCGCCCGTCTGGAGCTCCTTCATGGCTTTGGCCGTTTTCACGACTGGCATCGGGCAGAGGAGCCCGCGTGCGTCCACAACGACTTTGGCTTCGATGTCGGTACTTGCCATCTGTGCTCCTCAGAGGTTTGTTATATGAAGAGGGTAAGGTGAGCCTTCCTTGCCTTTGCGAGGAAGGCGGCGGCCCCGCCAAAGCGGACGCCTTGGATGAAGTCGTCCGCCTTGTAACCGAAGGCGTCCATCGTCATCTGGCAGGCGATCAGGCCCACGTCGAGGTCGCGCGCGAGGTCAAGCAGCTCGCGTATCGTGGTGACGTTCTTCCGGCGGAACTTCGACTGCATCATCTTCGTGGCGATCGGGCCCATGCCAGGCAACCCAAGGACCAGGTTGGGCATGGGTACTGGCATCGGCATGGCGGGGTTGCCGAGCGGCGATACCTTGAGAAGGCGGTCGTAGTCCTTGTGGACGATGTTCAGGCCGTAGAAGGTGAAGAAGATCGACGCTTCCATGCCGAGGGACGCCGCCGTGGTCGCGAGGATGAGCGGCGGGTATGCCCAGTCGAGGGTTCCCTTGGACGCGATCAGCGCCGCGGAGGCGGTGCCAGGATCTTTGGCGTCCGCATGCTCGATCTCGGAGCGGACAATGCGCCGCACGGCCTCCTCGTCGAGGACCGGGTTGCCGATTGTGCTCACGTTCACAAGCTTGGCTCGCGGGGAGGTGTACACCCAGGGCCGAACGGCCCATCGGCCAGGGCCAATTTACCCTACGGGGTAGTGTAGGGCCGATTTGGTGGTTATATGCCAGAGCAGCGCGTCGATGAGTCGCTGGAGAGCGCCGTAACCTCTCGGCGCACCTGCGACCGCCATGAGGGACAGGGGGCTGTGGCCTCGCCTACCTTTATGCCTTTGGCGTGCCTCACCGCCCGTACACCGACGGGCCTGCTGTGAGCGTCCTTACTTGGAATACCCTATGGGGTATGGTTGTTGTGACTGTCGTGGGGGTGCTGCCGTGGCACCGCCCGCACGGAGCGACGGAGGTACGCACCAGATGGCAACTCTGAAAATGGGCAAGGACAATTTTGAAGAGCTGATCGGGTCCAACGAGATCGTCCTCGTGGACTTTTGGGCCGCGTGGTGCGGCCCGTGCCGGTACTTTGCGCCGGTCTTTGAGGCTGCATCGGAGGAGCACCCTGACATCGCGTTCGCCAAGGTGGACACCGAGGCCGAACGCGAGCTGGCAGGAGAGTTCGGGATCATGTCGATACCGACCCTCATGATCTTTAGGGACAAGATAGCGCTCTATGCTCAGCCAGGGGCTCTGCCGGCCCCGGCTCTCGAGGACCTCATCTCCCAGGTGAAGGCGCTCGATATGGACGACGTGCGGCGGCAGATAGCGGCACAGGCTGGCGACGGCCACGGCGCTCGCGAGGAGGCGAGGTCGCGGTGAGTGGCACTCACAGGGTCATCGTGTTCACGACCCCCACGTGCCCTTGGTGCCAGCGTGCCAAGTCCTACCTGCGGAGCAAGAGCATCCCGTTCAAGGAGGTGGACGTGAGTCGCGATCAACAGGCCGCGCGCGACCTTGTACGCCGGACTGGTCAGATGGGCGTGCCTGTCATCGAGATCGACGGGCGCGCGGTGGTGGGGTTTGACCAGCGCCAGGTGGACCGCCTGCTTGGCCTCGTGGCGGCTCGGTGAGCTCGCCGCCAAGGTACAGCACCTGTGGGCTGGCCCCCCGACGACTGCACCGTACGCCAGGCTTCGGCTTTGAGCAATAAGACGACCCCGACGGTGCCGACGGGTTGATTTTGAGGGCACTGCTGACGGAGATCGTTGCAGGCAAGAACCCGGGGCCCGGGAGGAAGGTTAAGCTAGTTGACCTTAATGTGGCGCCTTGTCTTGCTCATTGGGGGACGTCCTTGGTGGGCGTCTGCTCTGTGACGCGCTCCCCGTGGCTGCTGCAAACGCTGTATCGTGCTTTCGGGGCCTAGCGGGGAGTATTTCGTCGAGAGGAGTGGAGCATGGCGATCGCCTCAGCGGAGATCAGCAGCCAGCCCGAGTGCTGGACGGCCGCCGCCGAGCTGTCGCGTGACGTGAGCGAGCTGTTGCCGGCGCCCGGCGAAACGGTCGCGGTTATTGGGTGTGGGACGTCTTACAACATGGCGCTTTGCTACGCGTGGTTGCGTGAGGCTAAGGGGCTTGGGGTTTCCGATGCCATGACGGCCTCGGAACTCCGCCCAGGACGCCGCTACGACCACTACGTGTTCCTTTCCCGTTCGGGGACGACGAGCGAGATCGTGGAGGCCGTTGGCAAGGTGCCGCCCGGGTGCCGCGCGGTGGCGTTGACGGCTTCCCCTACGTCGCCGCTTGGTCGTCTTGTGGACTGCGTGGACCTGAGCTTTGCGGCGGAGCAGTCGGTCGTGCAGACCCGCTTTGCAACTAGCGTCGTCGTCCTCTTGCGTGCCCACTTGGGAGAGGACACAGGGGGCCTGCCGTCGGAGGCTAGGCGTGCGTTGGAGATGCCGCCACCTGAGGGTTCGCTGGAGGCCACCCAGTTCACGTTCCTCGGCAGTTTCTGGACGGTCGGACTGGCTCATGAGGCCGCGCTCAAGCTCAGGGAGGCAGCTCAAGTCTGGACAGAGTCCTACCCCGCTGGAGAGGTCCGGCACGGCCCGATAAGCATCTTGGGCCCTTCCTCGATCGTGTGGTCCTTTGGGGTCCCGCCGTCCGGCCTAGCGGCAGATATCGAGGCGACCGGAGCCCGCTTTGTCGTCTCGCCGCTCGACCCCTTGGCAGAGCTTGTGCGCGCTCAACGACTGGCCGTCCAGCTCGGGGAGGCCAAAGGTCTCGACCCTGACCACCCTCGCAACCTTTCCTTCTCGGTCATCCTGGCCGCTGACGCTTTGGGCTGACCTCCCGCGGCCAGGGAGGATGGCGGTCAGCAGACGTGGTGGCGCAGAGCCATTGCTGGCAGGTGGGCCCCGTGCGAAAGGGGACTTTGGTGCCCTGGAGACGCAGGCGGAGGTTTTGCATAAGGTAGGCAAAAAAGGCCCCCCTGCACCGGCTTGGTATTGACTAGTCGAGCCTTAGCATCTAGAGTACGCGAAGAGGTTTCCGTAGGCCGCACCAGTGGGCGCACGGCCGAGGGGGAAGCGATGATGTCGTGAAAGGAGCTCAGTTACATTGAGGGACGCTCGGGTGGGCTCGGCGCAACGCGATGGCAATCGACGTCGTGTTGTGAACGCGCTCCGGGTTGCAGGTCCCTCGACGAGAGCTGATCTACTGAAGGCCGGCTTGTCTCGGTCCACCGTGGCAAATGTCGTAGACGACCTGATAAGTGCGGGACTGGTCGTGCGAGTGCAAGCTGCGCTTGAGCCCCGGGTCAATGGGCGCCCACCAGAATATGTCGGGCTTGATGGTGGCGCCGCGACCGCAGCAGGAGTCGAGATCGCCAACGGCTGCGTGCGGCTTGCTCTCTGTAACGTCGCGCAGGAACTGATCGCGTTCGATGCCGCTGATGTGCCTGAGGACAGCGACCCGGAAAATACCTTGAGGGTGGTCCGTGATCTGATCAAGAGTTTGAGCGATCGGACAGGTGTCCCGCTTGAGCGTTTGATTGGCGTTGGCGTAGCGGTGCCGGGTCCAGTGCAGCGACGGACTGGCATCATAGGTCGAGCTTGCACGTTGGCCCCATGGATTGGCGTTCGGAGCTGTGAGCTAGCTGAGGAGGTCTTGGGCTCGCCGGCACTTGTAGCCAATGACGCGAACCTTGCGGCGTTGGCTGAGACGACCTGGGGGGCCGGACGCGGCTACGACGATGTCGCCTATGTGTACACCGCTTACGGCATCGGCGTGGGCCTCGTCCTCGGCGGTCAGCTCTATAGCGGCGCGGCCGGTACTGCAGGCGAGATCGGCCATACGACAGTCGATGAGCATGGCGAGATTTGTGCTTGCGGCGGGCGAGGTTGTCTCAACACGGTCGCCGACCCCAACGCCGTCACGCGCCAGCTGCAACAGGTACTGTCTCCAGGGATCACGATCAGGGAGGTCATCGAGCTAACTCGCGAGGGCGACCCGCGTTGCCGGCGGGTCATGGCCGATGCTGGCCGCCAGATCGGCGCAGCCCTGGCTAGTTTGTACAATTTACTGGACCCAGAAGTCATAATTATCGGGGGGTACCTCAAGGAAGCGGGGCCTGCTCTCCTCGACCCGCTACGCGAATCGATGGCCCGTTGCGCCATCCATGCCGGCGAGGCGATCTCGCCCGTGATAACGGGTAGGCTCGACGACGAGGTTGTCGCCATGGGTGCTGCAGCGGGCGTTTTGCGCGACCCCCTTAGGTTCCCGCTTCCGATGGGCGACGGCGCATGACGGTTTGCTCGACGCGGGCGGATCATGCCCGACAGCTTCGCCAGATGTGGCCACAAAACGCCCCGTGGCGGGCAGACCAGCCAGGCGCGTATGTTGGCCAAGAGCTTACGGCGCTTATAACTGTAGCTTTTTTGTCAGGATCTTTCGGAGCCAGGGCCTCGTGTCCACCGCCTAGGGGAGACGGCGCCACGTGTTTGATGAAAGGAGTATTAAGCATTGATACCACGTCGTAGCCAGCGGGCAGGCTTGACCTCGGCCCCCTTTTCCACTAAAATAATACATCGATCCAGGAGGGAACGAGATGGCACCTAGCGGTTTCACCCGTTGGGGCGAGCCGATGTGTCGTAGTTTTCCTGCTCTATCTGTGCTAGTTGCAAGGTCGATCTAAGACCCTGGCTTCGTCTCCGGGTCCTTTCTGAGTTATGGCAGGTTTGCGATGAGTTACGTGGTCCCATCGGCAGAAGCTCCGGAAGCGGCGCCGCTGGACGTGACCGGCGCCTCCGAGGCAGCTCTCCTCGAGCGCGATGGTGGGAGCTGGAATTGGCTGCGCCGCTATGGCATCTGGATGGCGCTGGCTGTACTTGTACTGTTACTCAGCGTTGCCTCGCCCAGCTTTCGTACGGTGAGCAACCTCACGAATGTCTTGGAGCAAAACGCCATGCTTGGCATAGTGGCGTGCGGGATGCTTGTGATGATGGTGTCGGGGGGTTTCGACCTTTCTGTCGGGGCCGTCGGAGCGACGGGTTCCGTGGTTGCCGCGTACTTCACCGACCACGGCGGGTTGGCCCTGGCAATCGTGGCCTGCCTGGTTATCGGTATCGTCGTCGGGCTCTTGAACGGCCTCCTCATCGCCAAGGGTGGGATTAATGCCTTCATGACCACGTTCGCGATGGCCAGCATCGTCACCGGGATCCTCTTCGTAGTGACGTCTGCGGCTCCGGTAAACGCGAATGCCGGCTGGCTCACGACACTCGCCCTCGGCGAGGTTGGGCGTGTGCCCGACGCCTTTATCGCGTATGTTGTCATTGCCACGCTGACCTGGGTGTTGATGACGAGGACGAAGTGGGGCCACTATGTCTACAGCATCGGTGGCAATAGAGAGGCCAGCTACCTCTCGGGCGTACCAGTAGTCGCAAGCCAGGTCGCGGCGTTTGTTTTCGGTGGTCTTTGCGCCGCGATGGGAGGGCTAATATTGCTGGGACAGAGCAACATCGGCCAACCGTCGTCCGCTACCGACTGGCCCTTGACCGCCATTGCCATTTGTGTAATAGCTGGCGTGTCTCTATCGGGCGGCGAGGGCCGAGTCCAAGAGACCGTGGCCGCAACGCTGTTGCTCGGCGTGGTCGCTGATGGCCTCAACCTATTGAACGTGTCCGCATACGTACAGCCTGCGGTGACAGGTGGGGTCATCCTCATTGCAGTAGCCTTTGACAAAATGAACCGCGGCCGGCGGCTCACCTGATACAAGAGGCAACGCCCGAGCTTGAGGAAACAGGGCAATAACTACCGAACCAGAACCAGAGCAACATCATCAAAAAGGAGATCATGTTATGTCTATGCATAGGTCACGTCGTCTGCATGCGAGGTTAGGCGGGCGGGCAAAAAGGCTAGCCGCTGCTGGTAGCGCCGCTTCATGCCTCGTGCTGGCTCTCGGGCCGGGCGGCGGGGTCTCGTATGCGTCCAGCGTGCGGTCCGCAGCCAAATCCACCTTCGTAATCGGTTCCGTACTGAACGACCTAACCAACCCTTTCCAGGCGACGATGGGCAAGGCGGAGCAGGCCGAAGCGTCCAAGCTCGGGGTGACGATCCATGTTGTGAGCGGTAACGTAAATGGCAGTATTTCGATCTCTCAGCAGGTAGCAGAGGTGCAGCAGTTCATTAGCCGCAAGGTCAACATGATCCTCGTTACCCCATCAGATCCGAGTGCGATTGTCCCAGTTATCAAGAAGGCAAACGCGGCCGGCATTCCCGTCATGGCCGTCAACACGGAGGTCGGCAAAGGGGCCAAGGTGGTTACCTTTGTGGGCGACAACGACTACCAATATGGTGTAGACGAAGGAAAATTGGTGGCTCAGGCGCTACACGGCAAGGGCAACGTCGCGCTGCTGCTGGGTGTCCTCGGCGACTCGCCAGAGGTCCTTCGTACCGAGGGCATCAAGGCGACCCTTAAGCATTACCCGGGCATCCATATCGTCACTTCCCTTGTCGACAACTGGGTGAACAGTACCAACATCGCAGACGTGCAAGATCTCCTCACCAAGTACCACGGCACCTCGCTAAATGCTGTTGTCGCGGAGGGCCCCGAAATGTACGCCGGTGCGGAGTACGCCCGGTCACATGGCAACACTTCAATCAAGTTTATTGCAGGGGACTATTCCACCGAGGTGAGGACTGCGATCCAGAAGGGTGACGTTTATGGCACCGTCGACCAGAGCCCGCAGACGGAGGGCCTCCTCGCGGTTAAGTTTGCTGTGGACTGGCTCAGCGGCAAGAAGTCGCTCGTAAAGTCGCCGGCGGACTATATCCCACTGCCCCTCGTGACGCAGGCGAACGTAGCCAAGTACCCGGCCACCTGGAGTTCGTAAAACAGCGCCCTAGGCGCCGGATTGTGTTGGAGGTGTGCAGGCCGCCCTGCTCGGCGGGAGCGGCCTGCACAGCGACGAGAAAGTGGGTGCTATGGCGACTGAGAGCAGTGGGGCCGGGGTGGATGGACCGAGCACAGTACAGGGGGCGCCGCTCCGGCTAGCCATGCGCGGGATCACCAAGTCTTTTGGTGACGTGACCGTCTTACGGAATGCTGACCTCGAGGTCGCGGCGGGCGAGATCCACGGGCTGGTAGGGCAGAACGGCGCTGGCAAGAGCACGCTGACTCGGATCCTTGCCGGCGGGTACCCCGACTATCACGGCACCGTCTCGATAGACGGCGAGGCGGCGCAGTTGAAGAGCCCTCATGATGCCCTACAGCATGGAGTGGCGGTCATTTACCAGGAGTTTAGCCTCGTGCCGCAGCTTACGGTGGCTGAAAACATCGTGTTGGGTGTCGAGCCGGGCAGCGTTTCTTACCGACCGGGCGTAGTCCGCGAGATCGCAGCGCGACTTGTTCGCGAGGTGGGGATTGTGCAGGGCCTCCCGCTTGATTACCCGGTGGGGCGGCTGAGTGCCGCGATGCAGCAACGAGTGGAGATTGCGAAGGCGCTGACGCGTAATGCCAAGGTGCTGGTCTTGGACGAGCCGACTTCGCGGCTTGCGGGGCCGGATCGGGAGCGGTTGTTCGGCCTCATGCGCCGGATTGCGGCTGAAGGCACAGCACTCATTTTTATCTCCCACTTTCTCGACGAAGTCCTCGCTGTGACCTCGAGGCTGACGGTACTTCGCGACGGCGTGGTGGTGGCGTCGGGTAGGACTTCTGGCTTCGATGCCGTGTCACTGGGGTCCGCTGTCATGGGCCGGGTGCTTGAGAGACAAGAGGCCAAGGAGGAGCAAGCTCCCAGCCTGGGAAGGGGAGAGGTTGCTCTGGTTGCCGAAAACGTGTCGTGCGGTCGCCAGACGCGCAACGTGTCGTTTAGCCTCAACCGAGGCGAGGTGGTGGGCTTGGCGGGGCTGGTGGGATCGGGTCGGAGCACGCTGGCCAAGGCGCTAGTGGGCGCGGTGCCCTTGGTCGGCGGCAGGATCGCGATAGGGGGTGGGTACGTCAAGTTGCGCGGCCCGCGCCACGCACTTCGTGCCGGGGTGGCCCTGGTACCCGAGGACCGGCGCGCGCAGGGCCTCGTGCGGGTTAGGCCGGCACGCGAGAACCTGATGCTGATGTCGCTTGCGCGGTCCCCCAGCCGGTTTGGCTTGCTGAACCCGAAGGGGCTACGGCGTAGCGCGAGGAAGGCCATAGTGGACTTCTCGGTGAGACCGGCTAGTGACGAGCGGCGCGCGGGTACCTTCAGCGGTGGTAACCAGCAAAAGTTGCTGCTTGCCAGGGCGATTCTCGCCGAGCCGGACGTCCTCCTTGTGGACCAGCCGACAGCCGGCGTCGACGTTGGTACGAAGGCGCAGATCCACCGTATCCTTCGCGGGTTGGCGGACCAGAAAAAGGCCGTTCTTGTCATATCAGATGACATAGAAGAAATACTGGCGCTGAGCGATCGCCTGTTGATAATGCGCAACGGCGTGCTTGTCGGCGAGCGCCGGCGCGGCGGAGTTGATAAGGACGAGCTCGTGTCGCTTATTTCAGTGGGGACTGGCCAGCAGACTTGAGCGCGGACGCCCTTGACGGTGGCGAGGAGCGGCGGTCGCGGTAACCTCGCCACGGGTCGAGCGCTCAGGTTCCCCGCCTAGCCGGGTGGCGGGTCATCGACGCGGCATGGGTGCCTAGTCGCCACCGTGGCAGGACCTGGGCCCGGGGCGGCGGACGTCCTTTCCGCCTTCCCTCCTCCCGCCTTCCCTCCTTCCCGCCTTTCCGCCTTCCCGCCTTCCCCCTTGGGGGCAGGCGTCGGCCCGCCCGGTGGGGCGGACCAGTTGGTTGGCGGCCGAGCGGGCCCCGCAACTGGTCAACAGAGGCGGCACGGCCCTCAAAACCGGGGCCGCTGGCAGGCCAGCGGAGATAGAGTGGTTGCCAGGCGTTGCTCCAGGCCCCGGTAGCGCATGTGTGAGATGTGCCATCGAAAGTGAAGTGGTGCCGGTGCAATGCTCCTAGTCGTTGTAGTTGTCGTGCCGCTGAGAGGGCGCGCCCTCGCGCAAAACGGCCTGCTCAGTCGGCGCGGCCAGTCCCTGGTGGCGGGGTTGGTGGGTGAGCCGACGGGACGTTCCACTGAGAGCAAGGTCTCCTGCAGCGACGGTGGCGCGCGGGGGGCCGTAAGTCGGTGTCTTGCGCAAAGGGTCGTCTCGAATCGTCACGGTGGCTGTCCCGTCAGAGGGAGTTGTAACACGCGACAACGTGAGCATCGATGTGCCAGCTGTCTCGTAGTAGCTGGTCGTCGAGGCCACCAAGTCCGTCGTCACCCCGACCGGCCCACGACGACGCCAGCACGCAGGGCGCCAGGCAGGGCTGATGTGGTGTCCGCATGATCAACCGTTTGTACCGGAGGCTTCAATGACAGTTGTTTCGGACCGCGCGGCATGGCATGGGGTGTCAGCCGCTTACGCCCAGCCCCGTTTCGGGCGCGGGTTGCTCGATGTAGGCACTTCCGCTGTGCCCTACCTTGTGCTGTGCTTGGTCATGTACCTGACGCTGCGCGTCTCGCCGCTGATCGAGGTTGTGCTCGTGCTCCCGGCAGCCGGGTTCTTGGTACGGGTCTTCGTGGTGTTCCACGACTGCGTGCACGGTTCACTGCTCCCGTCCAAGCGGGCCAACACGATCGTCGGCGCAGTCCTCGGGGTGCTGGTGCTGTCGCCGTTTCTGCGCTGGCGGCATGACCACGTCGCGCACCACGCAACCTCAGGGAACCTTGACCGCCGGGGCGTGGGGGATGTGCTGACCTTGACAGTCGCCGAGTACCAGGCTCGTTCGTGGCGCGGCCAACTGGGTTACCGGCTGTTTCGTAATCCGTTGGTCATGTTTGGGCTCGGGCCCCTGTTCGCCATGATCGTCGCGCCGCGGCTTGTGGCGCGCGGCACACGACGGCGGTTGCGCAACAGCGTGTTTGCTACCGACGCTGCGTTGGTGGTCATCGTCGGAGCGTTGTGCTGGTTGATCGGCTGGGAAGACTTCCTGATCGTGTGGGCGCCGGCGGCGTTGTTGGCCGGTTCTGTCGGCATCTGGCTGTTCTATGTGCAGCACCAGTTTGAGGACGCGTACTGGCAGCGCCAGGGCGAGTGGAGCTATGACGAGGCCGCGCTGCATGGCAGTTCGTACCTGAAGCTCCCGAAGCTGCTGCAGTTCTTTACTGGCAATATCGGACTGCATCATGTCCATCACCTAAACCCACGGATCCCGAACTACAACTTGCAGCGCGCTCACGACGAGAACGCTATTTTCGCGAGCGTCCGAACAGTCTCGGTCTGGGACGGACTTCGTGCCGTCAAGTTCAAGCTCTGGGATGAGGAGACGGGCCAGCTCGTTACCTTCGCCCAAGCCAACCTCCACGGGCAAGGGGTGCTCGCGTGACGTTGCTCGAGTTGTCGACCTCTTGACCGACGGTACTTGCCTCGGCCAGGAAGCTGCCCATTGATAGCCCTAACATCGGTGGCACCACCATTGGGCTGGTCGGGCGCCGGCCTTGGCTTAGCTTGAAAAGGCCCAGAAGCCTCCGAGCCAGCAAGGTAGCGAGCCAGCAAGGTAGCGATCTAGCAACCCATTTTGCCGATTGTGGAACGTCAACGGACCTGCTGTCTAGAGCCAAAATCCTGGCTCGCTCCCTCTGGGGCGAGGACGTAGTTTCCTGACGCGGCGGGGGATGTCCCACTCGTCGGGCTGTGAGCGGTCGGTCAGGTCGACAGTTTTCCCCGGGAGGGCGGCTGGCGCTCGGCGCGCAGCACAGACGGGGCCAGGGAGCCGTCGATAACCGCTCTCGCCACGTCCACGAGGGGCTGGTTGTGGTTGCGGGCGAAGGTGCGCAGGGCCGAGAACGCCAGCTCCATGTTGAGCCC
>JAJYMM010000109.1 GCA_021787035.1 Actinomycetes bacterium | reverse complement strand
TCGCCGAGGAGATGCACGCCCGATGGTTGGCTGGCGAGGCGAAGTCACAGCTTGAGATCGCCTACTGGAATGACGGCACCAGTCACGGCAAGCGCTTCACCTCCTACGTGCGCCGGTGGCTCGGTGTCGAAACGGAGCGCCGATCGGAACAGACCGAGCGGATCCGCCGTCTGGAGGCGCTGCTTCGGGTCAACGGCATCGCACCGACCGACGCGGGTGATCTGGCCGAGGAGCACCGGCTCATCGCCAAGGCACGCGAGTCGGCGCTGGCCGCCGTGCGGGTCTACAACGACCCCGCCGCCGGGTTCCGTTCCGAGACGTTCATCGTGCTGATGGTGATCGCCTGGAACTCGCTGTTCCAGGCGATCTTGGAGCGCGATGGCGTCGACTACTACGTGCGCGGAACCGATGGTAAGCAGGTCCTGATCGACGGGCGCGCCAAGGTTTGTGACACCGGGGAGCTGGCCCTTCGTGCCGTCAGCGGGGACGACAGGCGAGCGAGGGGGATCCGGGCCAATCTCGACTTCTTCTTGGGGCTCCGCCACCAGATCGCCCACCGCTACCTACCGGCGCTCGACATCGAGGTCACCGCAGAAGCCCAGGCGATGCTGCTCAACTTTGAGAACCTTGTCGTCGCCGAGTTCGGCGAGGAGGCAGCGCTCGGTGACCGCCTGACTGTGCCGCTCCAGCTGTCCGGGTTCCAGAACAAAGAGGCGCTTGCCTCCCTGCGAGTGGCCCAGGCGCAGCTGCCCGTCGATGTCCAGGCATACCTCCGCCGTCACCGCGAGGAGGTGGACGAGGACGTGCTACGCAGCTCGGAATACGCCATGCCGATCTTCTTCGTCCCCGTCGCTGCAAACCGGGAGCGATCGGCGGATGCGGTTGTTCGCTTCATCCGGCCGGGCGAGGTGACCCCCGAGGTGGAGGAGGCGCTTGAACAGCTAGCGGTGGTGGCCAAGCCCAAGCGCGTGCCCGTCGCCTCCGACGACCTGCTCCGCCCGACCGAGGTCGTCAACCTGGTGAGTCAGCGGCTGCCATTCCGGTTCACTCTCGACACCCACATGCGCGCATGGAAGTACTACGCGGTGCGGCCCGCGACGGACTCGGCGGAGCCCGAGGCGACCGACGAGCGTTACTGCCGCTGGGACCGCCTTCTGCGCGGCTACGGGTACACCAGGGCGTGGGTTGACAAGCTCGTCGACGAGCTGAGCGACCCGGGCATCTACGAGCACGTCGCCGGCTTTCAACCTGAAAAACGCTAGCCCGCCAACTCTCGCCCACGCTCGGCGAGCCACACCTGCACGCTGGCAGCGGTGATCTGGCAGGCTCGCCGGCCCGGCAACTGCTCCAGCACGCCAGCGCGCACCAGGTCCATCACGTCGCTCTGGCTGTGGCCGGTAAAGCGGGCGACCTCGTCGAGCGCCACCGCCTCCTGCTGTAGAGCTGGCCGGCCTCGTCGCTGGCGAGCGAGCCAGCACGCCTGGACCGAGGTCCGGGTGACGAACCGAGCGTCGGAGCCGTCGGTCTCGGGGTCGACCTCGAGCTGGCCGATGCGAGACACGAGCGCGGCGGTGCTGAGGGCGACGCCGAGCTGACGAGCGGCGGCGGTGAGCTTGATCGAGCGGCCGCGCAGGGCACGGATGCGCCGCTGCTCGGCTCGTAGCGCCTCGGCGGCCTCCGGGCTCAGCTGGTACTGCCCGTTCACGCGGTCCTGATCGGCTGCGAGGCCCAGGCGCCGCAGCAGGTTGTACGCCTCGTGGTAGCGAAGGCCGAGCTGCTCGGCGAGGTCGGGGAGCAGGATCCGCCCGGCGAGCCGGTCGCGGTGCGTCCAGAGGCCCGACAGCCGGCAGCAGCGCCGGGGGACGCTCTGGGCGTCGGGGACGGTGACAGTGGGAAGCGTCCCGTCGGTCATCCAGCGCCGGGCGGTGGTGACCGAGACGTCGAGCCCGGCGGCGACCCGGGCGGCGTCACAGAGGGGGTCGTCGTCGCTGCCGGGCTCGACGAGCCAGCCGGCTGCGGCGAGGGTGGCGTCGGGTGGCGTCGATGTGGGCGGCGCGAGCAGCAAGGGGGTTGCTGCTCCCCCAGTGGACCCGGCGGATGGTCGGGGTGAGCAGCGTCGCGATGGTCATGGCGATGTTGTGGTCGAGGATCTCGGCGACCTTGGCCAGGGGGGCGACGTCGGGGTGGTCGAGGGTGTAGACGCGGCCGTAGACGTCGTCACCGGCCCGGTGGCCCATGAAGCGGCGGCGGATGGCGTCTTCGATGCCGGCAGCCCAGGCGCGGTCGGTGGCGCAGCTCTTGCGCAGCAGATGCGTGGTGACAGCGAAGCCGAGGTCGCTACTGGCGAGGTGCTCGGCGATGGTCGCCTCGTCGAAGGCGTGGCGATAGGCGTGCTGGCCGGAGCGGTCCGGGGTGTGCAGGCCCGGAACCAGGCGGGCGGTGGTGTCGATCTCGCCGGTGTCGGGGTCGGTGTGGAACGCCTCGATCGCCACGCGGATCAGATCTGACAGTCGAGGCTGCCGGATCGGTCGGCTCGGCTACGACCCCGAGGTGGTCGCCGGCCCCGAGAGCGCCGGCCGGGTCGACCACGGCCCCGCGGTGGATCCCATGGGCGCACCGGCCGAACAGTCATGATGCATGGTCTTCGGGCCTGTGGCGGATCCGGGCGATGTCGGAGACCGGGCCGAGATGGCCGAGCTTGTCGGGGTTGACGATGCCGCGCACCGTCTGGATCACGCCGCCACGTATCTCGAGGGAGAAGACGCTCACGATCTTGTCCTCCCCGTCGTAGACGATGAAGCCCGCTTCGCCGTTCACGCGCACCGCTTCGACGCGCACACCGCGCCGAGGTGCCTGGTCGAACATGGCGACGAGCAGCGCGGCGACCCGGTCTCTTCCGTAGACAGGCGCCCGCACGGCGGTCGCCTTGCCGCCCCCGTCGCCCACGAAGGTGGCATCTGCGGCAAGCAGGTCGACCAGCCGGCCGAGGTCGCCGCCGCGGGCGGCGGCGAGGAACGACTGCGCCAGTGCCGCGCTGTGTTCCTCCGATGCCTCGTAGCGGGCACGGTGGGCGTCGATGTGGCGGCGGGCCCGGGCGAGGATCTGCCGGCAGTTGGCCTCGTGCTTGTCGACGATCTGGGCGATGTCCTCGTAGGAGTAGTCGAACACGTCGCGCAGCAACAACACGGCCCGCTCGACCGGCGAGAGGCGCTCGAGGAGCACCAGGAACGCCATGGAGAGCGAGTCGGACAGCTCAGCCATCTGCTCGGGGCGCTCGTGCAGGTCGCAGACGATCGGCTCGGGCAGCCAGGTGCCGACGTAGGTCTCTCTGCGAACCCGGGCCGAGCGCAGGTGGTTGATCGCCAGGCGGGTGGTGGCCGCAGCCAGGTACGCGCTCGGCGACTCGACCACCGTGCCGTGCTGCTGGGCGCGCTCGAGACGCAAGTACGCCTCTTGGACCAGGTCCTCGGCTTCGGTCACACTGCCGGTCATCCGGTAGGCGATGGAGCGCAGAAGGCCACGGAGGCCCGCGTCGTCGTGCGATGACGGCCTCTGCATCGCTCAGCACCTTTCCCTGGGGCGGCTGGGCACCACTGGTGGCAGCGACGCCGCTCGCGCTCGAGGGAACGAGGGCCTCCTCATGGCGCCTCGTTGTCCTTCGATGCCCGCTCCTCGCTCGCCCAAGCACGAAAGCCATCGCGCCAGGTGGCGTGACCAGGAGCCCAGCCGAGCTGTGCCCTGGCCTTCGCGTTGGAGGAGCCGCAGGCACGGGTCATCATCGAGACGACGGCCTCGCCTGCGGCCAGCTTTCCGACCCACACCGGCACGTGCATCGGCGGCTTCGCCCCCGCCACCTCGGCCAGAAAGGGGATCCACTCGGCTGCGGGCGGCGAGTCGTCGTCGACGATGTTGTAGAGGCCCGTCCCTGCGTGGCAGATTGCCAAGACGGTAGCTCTGGCGGCGTCGACGACGTGGGTGAAGGACCACCGTCCGGCCCCGTCGCCCACCACGGGGAGCTTGCGGCGGCGTACGGCGTCGAGGAACGCCGGGGCTCCTGGACCATAGAGGTGGCCGTAGCGCAGCACCACGCCCTCGACCCCAGCCGCGACGCTCACCATCTCCTCCAGCTGG
This sequence comes from Actinomycetes bacterium, assembly GCA_021787035.1. GTDB lineage: Bacteria > Actinomycetota > Acidimicrobiia > Acidimicrobiales > Palsa-688 > JAJZYO01. Next base: position 1,714 of record JAJYMM010000109.1, on the reverse strand, counting down.
GCGATGGCATCCAGGCTCTGGCGCATCGAGCGGGGAGGCTGCGCATCGAGCGGGCAGGTCTCGTCTTTGACAGGCGACCCGCCCCTGTCGTTCGTCCAGCCGGTGAAGCTCTGGGCCACCAGCCGCCGCACGCCAGCAGCGGCTGCGGCTTGGAGGAGGTTTCGGGTCCCCTCGGTGCGCAGCCGGTTGGTGGCGGCGAACGCCCGGTCGAAGCGGCGGAGGTTCGACAGGCCGGCGAGCGCCGTCATCTGGTGGACGAGCACCTCCGGGCGGGCCGCGCTGAGCGCGTCGCGCACCGAGCTCGCGTCGAGCCCGTCCATCACCACCGCTTCGGCACCCATGGCCCTGATCTCGCCCAGCCTGGCAGAGAGGCGAGCCGAGGCGACCACCTCGTGGCCTTGGGCCACCAGCATCGGGACCAGCTGCCGGCCGATCACCCCGGACCCACCTGCCACGAACACCCGCATCGGCTTCCCCTCCCTGCTGCACCACGGCTCCCACCCTCTAGACACCGAACGGCCCCGTGCTGTGACACCCCGGCCATCGAACCACGCTTGCTCGCCACAGTTCGACTCCCGTCCAAGCGGCGATAACCGCCAGCGTGGGATCCGCATGTACGCAAGCAGACCGTCGGTCGAAGGTTCCAGGCGTCGAAACCTTCATCGAGGTCACCGGACAGATGACGTTCTCGGCATGCCCAGGCCGACACCCCGACACGCGCGTACCGGATGCTTGTTCGAGCTGGGCAGATGGGTTCTCAGCGGCGAGAGGTCGGCCCATCAAGCGCCCACGGCCGACTGGTAGGCAGCGAGCGCATCGGGGCCGCTCTGTGGACTATCGGGCGCCATGGTCATAGCCGACGACCCGGCTGCTCGCCGCCCTGTCCCCGACCTGCCCTCCTCGGTCAGCGGGCTCCAGTGGGTCGTCGACGGCTACAGCAACTCCCCCTCGAGGGGTGGGACCGGCTGGGGTGGTGGCGGCCCGACGTAGCGGGCGATGGGGCGGATGATCTTGGGGTCCCGCGCCTGCTCGAGGACGTTGGCGCTCCAGCCGATCACCCGGCTCGACGCGAAGGTCGGGGTGAACATCTCGGGCGGGATACCGCATGCAGCCATCACGACGCCGGCGTAGAACTCGACGTTCGCGTAGAGCTCCCTGCCGGGCTTGAGCTCGGCGAGCACCTCGACGACGCAGCGTTCGACTTCGACGGCAAGCTCGGCGAGCGGCCCTCCGAGCTGCTTCGCGACATGGCGCAGCATTCGAGAGCGTGGATCCTCGGTGCGGTAGACGGCGTGACCGAAGCCCATGATGCGCTCCCCCGACTGGACCTTGGAGGTGACGACCGATCGTGCACGGCTCGCGGTGCCGATCTCTTCGAGCAGCTCGAGGGCGCGGCTCGGCGCGCCACCGTGCAGAGGGCCGCTCAGGGCGCCGATGGCGCCGGTGATGCAGGCCCCGAAATCGGCACCGGTGGAGGCGATGACCCGAGCGGTGAAGGTCGACGCATTGAACCCATGGTCGATCGTGGAGACGAGGTAGCGCTCCACGGCTTCGGCGTGCTCGGGAGAAGGCTCGGTGCCAGTGAGCATCCACAGGTAGTTGGCGGCGTAGCCGAGGTCGTCGCGGGGTGCGACGACCTCGTTACCCCCTCGCAGGCGGTGGAGCGCGGTGAGGAGGGTGGGCGTGAGGGCAGCGACGAAGAGCGCGCCGGCGC
>JAJYMM010000043.1 GCA_021787035.1 Actinomycetes bacterium | reverse complement strand
CAGGACTTCGTGCTCGCCCGGGTGCCCGAGAACGAAGCCGGCACCGCCGGCGCCATCCTCGGCACGGCACAGCGAGTAGGAAGCGCCATCGGCATCGCGGTCATCGGCACGGTGCTGTTCACCAACCTGCACGTCAAGCCCGGACCGAACGCCGAAGCAGCAGCGTTCAGCCACAGCTCCGAGGTCGCCCTTCTGGCGAACGTCGCCTTCGTCGTTATCGCCCTGCTCCTCGTGATCGGCCTCCCGCGCCACATCCCGCCACGGCGATGAGGCGACGGTGTCCAACCTCTTGCGGAAACGTCGACCATGCCACCAGCAGCGCTCGTTGGTCCGATCTCCGAGCGATAGCCGAACCGCGCCATGCGGCCGGAGGCCGCCCACGGATTCGCCAGCGGTGACTGCAGGGGAACCTCCTACGGGACGGCGGCGATCACCATCGTGACGAACGCATGTACGTTCCGCAGAGGGATCCCCTTTCGGACGGCCGAAGGTCTCGTTGCAGCCAACGTCATCGGAGGTCCCGGCGCCTACCGCAAGCGGATCCGCTTCCGGGCGATCCGGAGCCCTCAGCCGAGCGCCTCGCGGGCGGCGGAGAGTTGGCGTTCGGCTTCGTCGACGCTGCGTCTCACCCGCGCCACATCGACGACCTTGCCTCCCGCCGAAGACAGGGCTGCCTGGCGGACGAAGGCGGAACGGGTCATCCCGGCGGCCTCGGCGGCTGCGGCGAGCTGATCGGCCTCGGCGCGGCTGAAGCGGGCTGAGACCATCACCGACAGCGGCTCGGGTCCTCTGGCCTCGACGGGCTCGCCCCAGCGATCCTGGTCGTCTCGATGGGCCCAGTGCTCCTCGGCGCGCTCGGCCTCGGAGCTGGGTTCAAGGCGGTCGGTCATCTCAGCTCCCAAGCGGTGATCGGCCGCAGCACTCGCCGAGCAGGGTCGTGGGCCACGACCACCGAACCCGTCGGCCACCGTCGGTGACACCTTCGGCGAGGTAGTCACCGCTGCCTCGCCGGTCGGGTCGAAACACCGGTCCCGCGGCGAGTACTTGTTCGATCTCGGCCACGCTCACGCCGTGGCGGGTGGCGTGAGCCTCGTTGGACTCATCCCACTCCACCGCCTCCCACTCCACCACGTACTACACACTAGGCCACAGTGTACTACCAGAGCTGGTGGCTGCGGCCGCCGCCGGCGACTGGGGACTCCGCCCGGGCCGGCCAACCCAAAGGAGGTACGCCATGAGCGCCCTACTTGCCCAGCGCGACGCGCTGGCGACGCTCGGGGTGAGCCCCGAGCGAATCTACGTCGACCACGGTCTCACCGGAACCAACCGAGAGCGCCCCGGGCTACGTGAGGCGCTCGCCGCTTGCCGGGCCGGCGACACTCTCGTGGTTACGAAGCTCGACCGCCTCGCCCGCTCTTTGCCCGACGCCCGCTCGATCGCGGACGAGCTCACTGACCGCTCGGTTCGCCTCAGCCTCGGTGGGTCGGTCTACGACCCGACCGACGCGGTCGGCCGACTGCTGTTCAACGTGTTGGCCATGGTCGCCGAATTCGAGGCCGACCTGATCCGGCAACGTACCCGTGAGGGGATGAAGGTCGCCAAGGCCAAAGGGCACCTGCGCGGCAAGCAGCCCAAGCTCAGCCGACGTCAGGAAGCCCACTTGGTCTCGCTGGTCCGCAGCGGGGAGCACAGCACCGCCGAGGTGACCGAGCTTTTCGGCGTGGCCCGCTCCACCGTCGACCGAGCCATCGAGCGCGAACGAGACCGAGCCTTGGGCAACGACAGCACGCTCGCTTCGGCCATTTGAGCGGGGGTGGTGACCCGCTCGGCATCCCGCAAGCCACACCCCTGCGGGACGCCGGCCGCGCCCCCCGCACACCCGCCCCCGCTGCTCCGTATGCGGTTCGCTGATCGGGCACAGAGTGAGCGAACAGCCTGTGGACTCCCCTCCGAGTTACATGTAACCTGGAGGGTATGGCCGACCAGGAGACCTCTACCGTTCGTCAGCGGGTAGCAGACCATCGCGCCCGCCTCCGTCGCCAGGGACTGCGACCGGTGCAGATATGGGTGCCTGATGTCCGCGCTCCTGGGTTTGCCGCCGAGGCTCACCGCCAATCGGCGCTGGCCGCCTCCAGCCCGCACGCGGCCGAAGACCAAGCCTTCGTCGACGCCATCTCTTGGTTTGGTGACGAGGGCGACGACGAGGAGTGAAGCGCGGTGAGTTGTGGACCGCAGCGGGCGGCAAGCACTACGCCACCAAACCGCGCCCGGTGCTCGTGGTGCAGGACGACCGCTTCGACGCCACCGACTCGATCACCATTTGTCCCCTGACCACGGACTCCACCGAGATCCCCCTGCTACGGATCCCGCTGACCGAGGGGAGCGATACCGGGCTGGCCCAGCCCAGTAGCCTCATGGTCGACAAGCTCACGACGATGCCCCGATCCAAGCTCGGCGAGCGCTTCGGAGCCGTGTCCGACACCGACATGCTGTCGCTCTCGCGCTCCCTGGTCGTGTTCCTCGGGCTCTCATGACGGCGACGGTGCCCGGAAGTCCATCCGTGTATGGGGAGCGGCGACCGTGCGTCGCGAGGGCGGCAGGGGGTTGTTCAAAGCTCGTGTGCAACGGGCCTTCCTGACCTGTGGTCGCTGCGAGCCAGGCATCGAGCCGGCAGCGTTGATGGCCGGAAGCCGTCACCGGCTGGTAGGGCCAACAGGAGGTTGACTGTGATCGTGCCGCAAGCGCTCGGTGGACCGGGCCTGCCGTTGAGCGATGGGGTGATCAGCCTTCGCTTGCCGGTCGCGGCCGACCAAGCGCAGGTGGCAGGGTACGCAGCTCTTCCGGGCGGTCTGGATGGTGGGTGGCTACCGCTTCTGCCTCCGCTGGCGCCTGGGCGTGCCGGCTGGCTTGTCGAGGACTGGCTGGCCGGATGGGCCGGCCAGCCGAGTCACAACGGTCCGGCTCTGGTGATCTCGCCTATCGGGTCGTTGGAGTTGGTCGGGATGGTCGGCTTCGGCTCGCGCGATCTCGGTGTCGTGGAGATGGTCTACGGCGTCGCCCCCGGATGGCGCGGTCAAGGTGTGGCTAGGCGGGCGGCCCGGCGGGCGGCCCGGCTGGCCGCCGACTGGCTGACGCGCCTGCCCGGGGTGGAGCAAGTGGAGCTGCGGATCGGCAGCGCACACCTGGAAAGCCAGCGGGCAGAGGTCGCGGCAGGCTTCGTCCGTGCGGGGACGGTGAGAGACGTGGTCCAGCAGACGGGTGAGCGATACGAAGATCTTCGATTCACGTACGTGCCGCTGGTGTGAACCGACGCCCTCCCGCGCCGGAAACGGAACCAGCGTCGACTCACAAGCCGATCGCCTTGCTATGGTGGTGGTCCGCTTGCCGGTGAGGCTGATCGGCTCGTCGGCGGCGAATAGCGCCACGCCGGAAGCTTCCAGGTCGTGTTCGATCTTGGTGCCGTAGTTGGTGCGCCGGGCCACCCGCTCGATCGACTCACAGATCACCGCGTCGAAGCGGCGGCGACTGTGGCGCCGGCCGCCCGACTCTTCGGGACGTGCCAAGCCCGCATAGGGCCCACTCGCCGGGAGTGCTGCAGTCTGCTCTGCGACGGGGCGCCCAAGTCTGGGGTCAAACATTGTTGACGGGGTCGCCATCGTCAACTACATTTGACCTGAGATGAGTGCTGAACAGCAGTCCGAGGCCAATCTGGTGGCACAGGCGAGAGACACCGATCCAGTCGTCGGTCTGCCCGCTGTCGCCCAGTTGCGCCGCTTCGTCGAGGAGTCCGAAGCGATTCAGATCGACTCGGCGAGAACGCACGGGTGGTCGTGGCAGGAGATCGGAGCAGCGCTCGGAGTATCCAAGCAAGCAGCTCACCACAAGCACGGACGGGGAGGTCGCGCTCGGCGCCAGGCCAAAGGCACCCGCTGACGATGAGTGCCTGCGCAGCGGCCGCCCGTTGCGCCCCGGTCCCCAGACGTTCCGCCAAGGAGACAAGACATGCCGAGACGAACCGTGACCACCAGCATCGACATCGACGCCGACCCCATGGCGATATGGGCTGTCTTGGTGGACTTGGACCGCTACCCGGAGTGGAACCCCCACATTCGCCGCGCTTCGGGGGAGATGGCGGTAGGCAACAGGCTGAACTTGCGGATGCAGCCGCCTCGGGGACGCCCCGTGACCACTCGACCGAAGGTGACTGTAGCCGAGCCCGGCGTCGAGCTGCGCCTCCTCGGCCGGGTTCCCTGGTTGTTCAGCGGCGAGCACAGCTTTGCCCTCACCCGGGGCGCCAGCGGAACCCACCTGGTGCAAAGCGAGACCTACCGTGGACCGCTCGTAGTGCTCCTCGCCAAGACCATCGAATCCGCCCAAACCAGCTTCAATGACCACAACCGTGCCCTCAAGGAACGTGTCGAGTCCATGTCGCGCCCGGCCGCCGACATCGTGCATCGTTGAGTATCGTCGCTGGCCGATCCGCCTTCGGGACGCTTGTTGCGGAGACCACGGCGGCGCTACTGAGTTGCTCGGTGCTGCTCGTGTAGCACGGTTGAGGCCGTCCGGCTCAGGTTGAGCAGTTCGGCTCGGTCGAGCAGTCCGGTGAAGTGTTGGTCGACGGATCGCAGGTAGGCGGGCTGGGCGGCGGCGAAGGTCTTGATGCCCTGCTCGGTGAGGGCGGCATACACGGTGCGTCGATCCCCCGGGTCGCTCTGGCGGATGAGGAGCCCTCGGCCCTCCAGGCGGTCGACGGTTTTGGTCACCGCGCTCTTGGCGATGTTGAGATGCGCAGCGATGTCCACCATCCTCAGGCGGCGCTCGGGGGCCATAGCGATCTGGCAGAGCACCAGGTTCTCGGCCAGGGTCAGCCCGACCTCGGCCTGGAGCTGGCGGTTGAGCGCCACGCGAACCGTGTCGACCAGTTCGCACAGCTCCGACCACGCCTGAAGGCCGTCCGGCCGCTCCTCGGTTACCACGCTCCCATCCTACCGCGTAGTTGACAAGAGTATCGTCCTCCCTATAATGTTCTTCTGAGTAACTATCATCTAGACAACTAATTGAGGACCATGGACGTCACCAAGCGAACCGAACGGCGCCAACCAGGTCGGCCGATCGGAGCAGCCAGGCGGGTCGGGTCGGCCTACCAGGCGAACCGAGAGGCACTCGAGCCGCTCCTGCGATGCCGCCAGCGCTGGAGCGTCTCGTACTCGACGCCGAAGGCCGTTGCCACCTTGGCCGGCAGGGCTGCCTTGGTCTCGGCGAGCTGCACCCGGGTGACAGCGAGGCGGCGGCCGACGAGATCGTCGGGCTCCCAGCACCAGGTGGCCATGCCGTAGAGGAAGACGACGCCGCCCTCCTCGGTCTCGAGCAGCTGCACCCCAGGGCGTACCGACGCTACAGGCACGCGTCGCCGGCACGACAGCGTGAAGCGCAGCGCAAGACCGACACCGACCGCAGATCTGCCGCGGAAAGCTCTTGCACGACGCGTATGAGGTGTCCAGACGACGAACCCCTACAGGATCGGGGCAGGTCAGGAGGGGTGCGCTGGTGAGGGTGTCCGCCATGACCCGCCCGGTGTAGATCCTCGTACGGGGCGGACGCCAACCGGGACAAGCAGCGACGACGCAATGCCTCGCCGACCAGGTCCCGACTGCTTGCACGACGCACCAGATAGTGCTGGCCACTGGCGCACCTCAGACCGACACAGAACGATCGTTCGCGGGTGGATCCCACACCACTTCCCGATGCGCGTGATGAGCGCAGACCGGCGGTATCTGGGTCGCAACGTCGAGGGCCGTGAGCGGCACCAGGAGCACAGAGCGGGCGCCCAGATCGCCCGACGCGATGCCATGACAGCACCTCGAGGACGGCGTCGACGTGCCGGCCGGCCCGACACCACAGCTCACCGCTCAGCGGCCGGCCGTAGGGGATCAGCTGTTGAGATAGCGCACCACAGCCATGACCCGGCGCTGGTGGCGCTTGTCGTCTGGGGGGAGGTCGAGTTTCATGAAGATGTTCGACACGTGCTTTTCGACGGCGCCAGAAGAGACGAAGAGCCGATCGGCGATGGAGCCGTTCGAGTGCCCTTCGGCCATGAGGGCGAGCACCTCGGTTTCCCGGGGGCTGAGCCGGGCGAGGGGGTCGGTCCGATGAGTGCGGGCAAGGATCTGGCGGACGACCTCGGAGTCGATGGCCGAGCCTCCGGCTGCCACGCGCTCGACCACGTCCAAGAACTCGGCCACGTCGGCGACCCTGTCCTTCAAGAGATAGCCCACCCCGCTCGTCTCTGCCGCGAGCAGCTCAGAGGCATAGCGCTCTTCGACGAACTGAGAGAGGACGAGGAGGGCGACCTTTGGCCAGCGCCTGCGGATCTCGATCGCGGCCCGAAGGCCCTCTTCGCGATGGCGCGGCGGCATCCGAACGTCGACGATCGCGAGGTCGGGCTCATGGGCTTCGACGGCGACGAGGAGCGCTTCGGCGTCGCCGACCCCCGCGACCACCTCGATGCCACCCTCGGCGAGGAGCCGGGTGATCCCCTCACGCAGCAGAACGCTGTCGTCGGCGATCACGGCTCGCACGGGATCACCGCCTCGATCCGGGTCGGACCACCTACCGGGCTCGACAGGCTGAAGGTCCCATCGAGGGAGGCGACTCGGGCAGCCAGGCCGGCGAGCCCACCGCCGGGGTCTTGCCGCGCCCCGCCGCGCCCGTCGTCCACGACTGCGACGTGGAGCGCGCCCGAGCGCTCGGCGATGGTGACCGATGCCCGGCGCGCTCCGGCATGCCTCGTCACGTTCGTGATCGCCTCGGCGACGACGAAGTACGCCGCGGCTTCCCTGGTGGCCTCGGGACGGCGGGGCAGGTCGAGTGCGACCGAGACAGGCACCGGGCAGCTCGCGATAAGGGCCGACAGGGCGGCGTCGATCCCCCGTTCGTCGAGGACGGAGGGATGGATGCCCCGGACCAGCTTGCGCAGGTCCCTCGCGGCCTGCTTGGCCTCCTCGTGGGCCCGTTCGACCATCGCCCGGGCAGCGCCGGGGTCTGTCTCGATGCGGGCCTTGGCCAGGCCAAGGTCGAGGGCCAGGGAGACCAGCTGGGGCTGGAGGCCGTCGTGGAGGTCGCGCTCGATGCGCCGGCGCTCGGCCTCGGCCGAGGTGACGGCGAGGGCGCGAGCCTCGCTCAGGCGGGAGACCTCCGCTGCGAGCTGCCCGCTGCGGCTCGGACCGAGCAGGTGCATCGCCAGAGCCGCGTCGAGCTTCATGGCCATTCGGACGAGAGCGGGCCAGGCGAGGACGCCGGCGACACCGGTCACGACCAGGCCTGCCACGCCCGCTGCGCCGAGGCTCATCGGCCCGACGTCCCAGCCGACGATCTGGACCGGCCCGCTCGGCTGAGAAGCGACGACGAAGCAGGCGATCGTTGCCCACCACCAGCCGACCGCGACGAAAGCCGCTGCTCCGGCCGCCGGGAGGCGCGCGAGCTGGTAGGCGGAGAGCGGCCACAGCCACGTCGCCCGGCCCCAGGCGACCTGGCGCTCCCGGAGCGATGCTCCCGCTCCAGGCTCGGGCGAGGACGGCGCTGCGATCCGCACGCCGCCAAGACGCTCGACGCGCCGCCGGTCGAAGCGAGACATGTGGGCCGACAGGAATAAGGCCCCTCCTCGCACCATCGTCCCCACGCCCACGACCCAAGCGGTGGCGAGCGTGACGAGCAGCGCCAAGGCCGTCGCGAGGGCGAAGCCGGCGCCGACGACAAGGTTCACGACCAGGTTGGCGCTCGCCGTCCAGGTCCTCTTCGCCGAGAAGGAGTGCAGCAGCCAGCGGAACGCCGTTACGGCCGGGCGCGGAGCATCCCTCCGTCTCGGCCCGAACGAGGCAACCCGAAGCGGCAGCTCCCGGGGCTCGGGATCGTCTCCCACGGCGCAACGTTACTTGGCGACACCGGCCCCGACCCTGGGGCATGCCCGAGTCCACGAGGTAGGGCCCGCCCCACCGCCGTTTCGCCGGCCGTCCCCATCGATCCGGTGCCTCTCGTCCCCGATACTCGGTTCATGCACACCGTGACCGAACGACGACAGGACCGAGGAAGCTTGGAAGACCCGGGGATCGAGGGGGAGAACCGGGACGCCCCTCCCGCGATCGTGCTTTGGTCTGTGACCAAGCGCTACGGTCGAGCCCGCCACGGCGTGCTGGCCCTCCAAGACGTCACCGCCGAGATCCCCGGGGGATCGTTCAGCGCGGTGATGGGCCTGTCGGGATCGGGCAAGTCGACCTTCCTCCAGATGGCAGCCGGCCTCGACCGGCCGACGTCGGGGACGGTCCATCTCGGAGGCATCGACCTCGCCACCCTCAGCCGGCGCAAGCTCTCGGTGCTGCGCCGCCAGCACGTCGGGTTCGTCTTCCAGTCTCTCAACCTCATCCCGAGCCTCTCTGTCGCAGAGAACATCGCCCTGCCGCTGCGCCTCGATCGAAAGCCGGTCGACAAGCACGAGATCGCTGCCCTCGCCGAGCTGGTCGGGATCGCCGACCAACTCCGCCGACTCCCTGCCACGCTCTCGGGTGGCCAAGCCCAGCGCGTCGCGATCGCGCGTGCCCTCGCGACCCACCCCGAAGTGGTCTTCGCCGACGAGCCGACCGCCGCGCTCGACCCCGCCACGTCCGAGGCGATCGTCGGCCTCTTGCGCCAGGCGGCAGACGAGCTTCGCCAGACCGTCGTCGTGGTCACCCACGAACCCGCCGTCGCTGCCCGTGCCGACCAGGTCCTGCTCCTCGACCGAGGACGGCTCGCCGGCATCGTCGAGGCGCCGAGCGCGGCGGAGCTGACCGACCGGATGCACCGTCTCGGGGGCGCCAGCGCGCAGAACGGGACCCTCCGATGAGGCAGCTCCTCGCCACGCTTCGCCACCGCCCGGCACCCCTGGTCGGGATCTTCGTCGCCCTCGTCGCCGCGGCGTCGATCGTCACCTGGGCGTTCTCGATCGGCAACGCGGCCAGCACTTCGACGTTGCCGACGCCACGCCTCGCCGGTGCCACGGTCGTCGTCACGGGCAACCCGACCATCACTCTCACCACCGGGACCGGATATACCGCTTCGACGAGCCAGTTCCCCCTGACCAGCTACCGGCGAGTCCCCGCTGACCTCGCGACCACTCTCGGCGCGCTCCCCGGCGTGCGCACCGCCGTCGCCGAGCAGTCGGTGCCCCTCGCCCTCCTGCTCCGAAGCGGCCGGGTCGTCACCGGCACCGGCACAGAGCCGACGACCGGCTATGGCTGGCCGAGCGCAGCGCTCACGCCCTTCACCCTTCGCTCCGGCCACGCCCCGCGGGGCCCGCACCAGCTGGTGGTCGGTGCCGGGCTCGCCCGCTCGACCGGACTCGGGCTCGGCGAGCAGGTACGCCTCGTCGGCCGGCCCTCCTCGCCATTCACCGTGGTCGGCATCGCGGCCGCGCCGACGGGCGACCCGGCCGGGGACTGGACGGTGTTCCTCTCCGAGCACGAGGCCACTCTGCTCTATGGACATGCCGGCCAGGCCGACCTCGTCGGCGTGGTCGCGAAAGCGGGCATGTCGCCCACCGCCCTCGCAACACGGGTACGGGCTGCCATCGCCGGCCGCCACCTCACGGTCCTCACCGGGAGCGGTCGGGGGGCGGTAGAGAACCTCACCGCCGAGAGCGACCTGTCGAACCTCTCCTCGTTCGGGGGGACGGGCGTGATCTTCGTGTTCGTCTCGCTCTTCGTCGTCGCGAGCACCGTCGCCCTCTCGATCGCCGAGCGGGAACGGACGATGGCCCTCTTACGAGCGGTCGGCGCCACCCCCGGACAAGTCCGGCGGATGGTGATGACCGAGCTCGGCGCCCTTGGCCTCGTCGGCGGGCTCGCGGGCTACTTGCCCGGCATCTGGCTGGCCTCGCTCTCGGTGCACTACCTCGCCGCCCACGGGCTCGTCCCCTCCTCGACGCGGCCCTGGACGAGCCCCATCGAGCTCGTCCCCTCGGTGCTGTTCGGCATAGGGATCGCCGAGCTCGCCGGGCTGTTCGCCGCCCGCCGAGCGAGCCGCACCCACCCCGCCGCGGCCCTCACCGAGGCGAGCGTCGAGCGTCGGTTCCCGAGGCCGCTCCGCCTCGTCCTCGGCCTGTGCGCCTTGGGCGGCGGGGTCGCGCTCGGCGCCATCACCCTCGGCCAAGCGGATGCCTCCGCGCAGCTCGAGCAAGCCCAGACGGTCCTTTTGACCTTCATGGCCGGGGTCGCTCTCCTCGGCCCATACCTCGTCACCGTCGCGGAGATCGTCCTGCGCCTGCCGCTGCGCCTCCTCGGCCGGACCCCGGGCCGGCTCGCTTCGGCCCAAGTCCGGGCCCGCCCGCGCCGCTTTGCCGCTGCGGCGGTGGCGATCGCTCTTCCGGTCTGCTTCGCCGGTGCCATCGTCACCATGGACGCCACCCAGGCCCACGGATCTGTGACCGAGTCCCGCCAGCGCCTGGCGGCCGCGGCGGTGGTCACCGCCCCCGGCCCGGGCCTCGCCCCCTCGGCGCTCGCTGCGATCCGACACGAGCAGGGCGTCGGCGCTGCGGTCGGCCTCGTGCCGACGAACGTCTACCTCTCTTACCAAGGAGGCCTCGACGCGTCGGCCGAGGGGGCCACGTCCGGGCCGATCGGCTCCCTCCTGCACCTCGAGGTGACCTCGGGGAGCCTCACCCACTTCGGCCGGGGCGACATCGCCCTGAGCGGCCTCGTCGCCGGCAAGGGCGGCATGGACGTCCACGTGGGCGAGACCATCACGACCTACCTCGCCGACGGCGCCGTCTACCGGGCGGAGGTCACGGCAATCTTCTCGCGCTCGCTCGGCTTCGCCGACGTCCTCGTGCCCACGCAGGCAGCAGGGGGCGGCCATCTCGGCACTGACTCCCTCGGTGAGATCCTTGTCGGCGCCTCGCCCGGCACCAGAGCTGCCACCTTGTCGAGGGAGATCGGCTCCCTGTCGGCCAGCTACCCGGGCCTCCGGGTCGCCAGCCGCAGCGTCGCCAACGCCCAGGACGAGCTCGTTGACACCCAGACCTCGTACGCGAACGACCTCCTAGTCGCCCTCGTCGGACTGCTCGCCGCCGTCGCCCTCGTGAACACCCTCGTCATGACCGCACTCGAGGGTCGCGACGAGCTGGTGCTGCTGCTCCGGGTAGGTGCGACTGTCCGCCAATTGGTCGCCAAGGCGGCATGGGAGGTCATCTCGGTCACGCTCGTGGGTGCCGTCTTGGGCCTGCTCGCCGCGAGCGAGGCGGTCGCCGGGATCGCCACGGCTCTCACCGGGTCGTGGGCGCCGTCGATCCCGGTCGGCTCGCTGGCCGAGATCATCGGGCTCGTCGTGGCACTCACGAGCCTCGCCGCCATCCTCCCCACCTTCCTTGCGCTGCGAGCGGGCGAGACCAGGTGACGGGCCGGGAACCGCCGACCGGGTCCCAGATCATCTGGACGCCGCTCGTGCGAGGTCGCCGTCGGCGTCGTACCGGTCAGGTACTTGCCGATCGAGGCATCGGCGATGATCGTGGTGGGGACAGTCACCTTGCTCCTCAAGTGGTTGTGTGGACTTCCTCTCGAGGTTGACGCGGCGGCTGTCGCGTGCGGGGGATGGTCTCCCTCAGCTCACCGGCTCGCACACCACTCGTTGGGGCTCAACTGGCCGCGCCGGTGACTCGGCGCTGGCCAGAGCGATAGGGGTCGCGACGGCAAAGGCCACGGTGCCGGGCCCCGCGAGCAGGACCCATCCCCATCGCCAGCCGTCTGTGACGCTCCCGGTGCAAGAAGGTACGGGATCGCGAGACCCGACGCGACGAGCCCGGCGCCGGCGATGGAGGCGATTGCGCCAGAGGCCCCGGCGACCGCGCGCAACGCGACCGGCACCACCGTGTTGCCCGCACCACCCGTGGCGAGAAGTGCGAGCACGGTGACCCCAAGGGTGTTGGCGGAGCGCATCGCGCCCGCTGTGGCGAAGGACAAGTGAAAATCGGCGCGCATCGAGGGAAGAAACGGCTCCTCGCTGTTTCCTGTGGGTAGTCCATCCCCCGATTGAGCTCCCGGCGTAGCCTATCACCGACGCGCAAGAGCGAGCTGAGGAGTGGGACAGGTGGACGATCCGGGTCTGTTGGCGGTCTTCGGCGCAGCCCTCGGGCTCGTCCCTCCGTGGCAAGTCGTTGCGGTCGAGCTCGACGGGCACGCGGGGACACTCGAGATCGGTCACCGGCAAGCGACGACGAGCTTCACGTTGTCAGATCAACCTGTAAGCATCACCTCCAACTTGCTGGGCGCACGAACGATCGGGGTTAAGGTGGGTTAAGGGGATAGTGTCCGTTCGACGAAGTCGATCAGGTTCGCTCTGATCTTCGCATGGCTCATTCGATCGACTTCGACGAGGTGACGAAGGAGATCCGCACGGACGCATGCGAGAAGCATGTGGGCAATCCAAGCTGCCCGGTGTCTATCGATGTCTGCCGCAATGAGATCGGCGAGGAGTCCGTGGACAGCCAGGTAGTCGGGGGACTGGTAGACGCTGCTGGCTGGGCCGCCGCCTTCTTCGAGGGCGAGCATCAAGTGAGAGTTCTGAAGTTTGACCAAGGCGAGTGCGTCGATGATGGCGGCGACGCGTTCCCGGGGAGCTGCTGTTGGTCCGAGCGGTGGCGGTCCTGACTCGATCTTCTCCCGCAATGGTGCCAATCGAATCGCGTAGAGCTGTCTGACGAGACTGGCTCGGTCTCCGAACCGACGAAACAAGGTGCCTTTGCCCACGCCGGCTGCCGCCGCGATGTCGTCCATGGACACGTCTCTGGGGCTGTGAGAGCTGGCGAACAGCTGGTTGGCGGCCTCCAGAATGGCTCTTCGGTTCCGTGCCGCGTCGGCCCGTTCGTCTTGCACAGTCATCACCTTCGCTCTTGACAACCGGACTAACAGTCCGTATTATGCGAACTGTTAGTCCGGATACTACTTGTTGTCACCCAAGAGGAGGAGCCATGGCAATCGACTGGCGGGTTCGTCCGCCGAACGGCCCCGGTTCGTTCGCCGCATTCGAGTACTGGCCCGACCATCCCGAGTGGTCGACGCAGTTGCTCCGGCTGATCAGCTACACGACGCTCGGTGCAGCCGACTTCAGTGAGATCGAACGAGTGGCGGCGTCGTTACCGGTGGGAGACGACGCCGCGTGGTACGAGGGTTTCGTGGCGCTGGCACGGCGGCTCGACGAGAAGGCCGTCACCTCAGGGCAAGATCGGCTCACAGCCCGGGATACCTGGGACCGCGCCGCGATCTACTACCGAATGGCTGCGACCTTTCGCTCGATCCGGGGCGAGATCAACGTGGCATCCGTTGAGGAGAGCCGGCGCTGTTTCCGACTTGCCCGCCAACTCGATTGGTCGGTTCGCTTCGATCAGGTGGAAATTCCCTATGGGGACGATCATCTACCGGCTTATGTCGTGGCGCCGCGTGGTTGCCGGGAACCTCGTCCAACGGTGATTGTCCTTGGTGGCATCGACGCTTTCGCCGAGGAGATGTACTACAAGATCGGTGCTGCGCTTGTGCGGCGGGGTTACACCGTGGTCCTACCCGACGGTCCAGGGCAGGGCGAGTCCCGCAATCGCCGGATCCCGGCTCGAGCCGACTACGAAGTGGCTATCACGGCGATCATCGATGCCGTCGTCGCCCAGCCCGAAGTCGACGCACGGCGACTGGCGCTGATCGGTAGCAGCATGGGCGGTTACTTCGCGGCCCGAGGTGCCGCGTTCGATCTCCGTCTCCGCGCGGTGGTAATCTGGGGCGCTTTTTACGGCATCAACTCTGCCGGCGGCGGGGACTCGGCGTCCCGGTTGGGGCAAGCCATGGCGCTGTTCGCTGTGTCGTCTCTCGACGAGCTGGCGAATAAGGTCACGGACTTCAACCTGGAAGGCGTGGCCGAGCAGATCCGCGTGCCGACGCTCATCTTGCACGGCGGCAGCGACGTGCAGGTCCCCGTGGCCCACGCCGAGCGCCTGTTCGAGGACATCCCTCATCCCGACAAGCAGCTTGTCGTGTACCCGCCCGGCCAGCCCGGCTGCACCCACTGCCAGCTCGACTCGCCGGCCACGGCCCATTTCGACATCCTCAACTGGCTCGGCGAGAGAGTTCTCGTCGCAGCGGAAAGGCCAACCCAGCGATGACCGACGACGAGACCCGCCAAAGCAACCTGGCCTTGATGCAGGAGTACCAGGCCCTGCTCTTACAGCGGCGCTTCGACCAATGGATCCAACTGTGGCACGACGACGGCGTCTGCGAGTTCCCTTTCGCCGCTTCTGGCCGGCCGAAGCGGCTCGAGGGCAAGGATCAGATCCTCTCCTACATGACCGGGTACCCGTCCAGATTCTCGATCGACGGTGTCGACAAACTGCAGGTGCATCAGGGGCTCGACCCCGATCTCGTTGTCGTGGAGATGACCATCAGGGGACGGGCTGTCGAGACGGACAAGCCGTACAACCAGCAGTACGTCATAGTGGCCCAGACCCGCGACGGAAAGCTGGCCCACTACCGGGAGTACTGGAACCCACTCGTTACCGCGGAGGCACTTTCATGAACGGGCATATTCTGGTCACGGGCGCCACCGGCAAGACAGGGCGCCGGTTGGTCGCCGCCCTTCGTGAGCAGGGGGCGCCGACGGTGGGCACGTCGCGCCAGGGAGGCGATGGCCGCGTTCGGTTCGACTGGACCGATCGCAGCACGTGGGACGGCTCGCTCGATGGAGCCGTTTCGGCCTACCTCGTCGCCCCGATGGGTGTCGGCGACCCCGCGTCGATAATGATCGAGTTCACCCAAACAGCCATCACCCGGGGTGTCGTGCGTTTCGTCCTGCTCAGCGCCTCACTCCTCGAAGTGGGCGGCCCCGCCATGGGCCAGGTTCATCAGTGGCTTGCCCAATCAGGCGCCGAGTGGGCCGTGCTCCGGCCGTCGTGGTTCATGGAAAACCTCTCCGAAGGACCCCACTGCGTCAGCATCCGTGATGAGCGGGCCATCTACAGCGCGGCTGGCAACGGCCGAGTCGCCTTTATCAGCGCCGATGACATCGCCAAAGCAGCCGCCGCCGCCCTTATGGCAGAGGAAGCACCGAACTCCGACTTCATCCTGACCGGCCCCGAGGCACTCAGCTACGACCAGGTAGCGGAACGCATCAGCTCCGCTATCGGGCGGACGGTCACACACGTTCCGCTCAGCTTCGACGAGCTGGTCGCCCGCCACATGGCCAGCGGCTTGATCGAGTCGCACGCCCAGACCCTCGCCTTCATGGACCTGGCCATCGCCACAGGCGCCGAAGACCGAGTCACCGAAGATATGAAGCAGCTCGTCGCCGAACCGCCGGTCACTTTCGACACGTTCGTGGCCGAGCATGTCCGGTCGTGGTGCGAAACCTGATCACCCCGCAACGCTGCCGGGCCCAAGGATCCTCGTGGCGTATCTCATTCGTCGTACTGGCCACGATCTGGGGCTGTTCGTTCTGGTGGATCGACGTTGCTCTCCGCTCGTTCTCGCCCCTCGAGATCGCCTTCGGTCGCCTGGCCATCGGAACCACGACGCTCGTAGTCATCGCTCGGGTGACCGGCGCCTGTCTTCCTCGCGACCCGCGGGTCTGGGGCCATCTCCTGGTGCTCGGTTTTGTTTTCAACAGCCTTCCCTTCACCCTCTTCGCCTACGCGGAGACCCACGTGTCCTCGGCCCTGGCAGGCATCCTCAACTCCCTGACGCCCATCGCCACGCTCCTCGTGTCGACCTCCGTCTTCCGCGCCGAGCGCCCCCGAAGCGAGCCCAGGGGGGCATCCTCTTGGGGGTGGTCGGCGTAGGAATCGTTGCAGGCATCTGGAACGGCATCGGCCACAACCAGCAGCTGGGCGTCGGCGCCTGTCTTCTCGCCGTAGCCTCCTTCGCCGTGGCCTTCTCTTACTCGCCGCGGTTTGTCACCGGGCGAGGTGAACCGATAGGTCTCGCGGCGGGCCAACTGCTCTGCGGAACCGTCATGCTGCTGCCCTTTGCCGCCGCCTTCGGCCCCACCCATAATTCCATCAGCGTCACACCTCTCCTCGGGCTCGTCGCTCTCGGAGTCCTCGGCACCGGGATCGCCTACGTCCTCAACTTCGACATCGCCCACAGCGCATCGCCAACGGTGACGAGCAGCGTGACCTACCTCATGCCCGTAGTCGCCGTCGTCGCCGGGGCGGTCTTCCTCCATGAAACGATCAGCTGGTACCAGCCGCTCGGTGGAGCAGTGATCCTCGTGGGAGCTGCGCTGAGCCAACGGGCCAGACGGGCAGGGGGCACTGCGTCAGGTCAAGTTTCGTGTCTGCCGGTCCAATGCGTCGAATAGACCTCGAACCGGCGTTGGAGGACACCTCGGCCGGAACATTCTGGGCGGACAATATGGGGCACTGGACCGCTCGTCGCCGATCCGTGGCGTGACTGGCATGAGCACGATCATCGGGACATGGCGATCAGCCTCGGCCTGATACGAGACGAGCTGCGGCTGCTCGACCGCGAACCGATCGAACAAGGCGTTGCGCTCCGCGCCGACGGCGATCCGGGCTATGGCGTCGAATTTCTGTGCTCCGACTTCGATGGTGACATCCGGGTGGGCAAGGATGTTGTGATACCAGGCAGGGTTCGCTCCCGAACCACCCGCCGCTACGACGTAGCAGTCGTCATCGGCCAGGTAAGTGAGCGCCACCGTCCGCGGCCGTCCCGTGCGCGCGCCGGTGCTGGTCAGTAGGAGCAGAGGCAGCCCGGCGTGCCGCCCGCCGACCGTGCCGTCATGGGTTCGGAACTCCGCGATCACGCGCCGGTCAAACGCAGACGACTCGCTGGCTGCTACCAAGGCTGGGGTCCGCCGCTCTCGGTCAGGAACAAGCCGGTGAGGCCGATGTCGGGCTGGGTGACGTGGTGGGCGATCGCCGCGCCGGCCTGCTCGGCAGCGAGGTGGCCGCTGTGGTTGTTGAGGTCGGTGGCGACGTAGCCGGGATCAACGGCGTTGACGACGATGCCCTCGGCCCGCAGCGTGTTGGCATAGATCAGGGTGATCGCGTTGAGCGCGGCCTTGGATGAGTTGTAAGCCAGCAGGTTCGCGTACTGCCAAATCTGCGAGTCCGTGTCCGACAGCGACGCGATCGAGCCCAGGCTGCTCGACACGTTCGCGACATATCCCGCCGCCGACTTGCGCAGCAGCGGCAGCATCGCGTTGATAACCGCGACGACGCCGAAGACGTTGGTCTCATACGTCTCGCGCAGCTGGGCGACTGGCAGCTCGGCCGGCGGGTGGGGGCGGTCGCGGCTGATGCCCGCGTTGTTGATGAGGATGTCCAGCCGCCCGTAGTCCTGCTCGATGAGCGCCGATGCGGCAGTAATCGTGTCCGGGCTGGTCACATCGACGGGCACGAACCGGGCGTCGAGCCCGTCGGCGGTGAGCTGTTCTGCCGCGGTGGTTCCGCGATCGGGGTCGCGGGCGCCGAGCAGCACGGTGTGCCCGGCCTCAGCCAGGGCGCGGGCGGTGGCGAACCCGATGCCCTTGTTCGCTCCGGTAATCAGGATGATCTTCTTTTCAGGTATCTCGGTCATAACTGCCATGATCGCAACCGAACGCCGATCGCGGCAGAGACTCCTTGAAGCTGGTATCGCCGATCCCACCCTCACACCTTCGCCGGTCGGTCATCATGGAGGCATGGGCTTCGATCGGGCAGAACTGGCGGCCTTTCTGCGCCACCGCCGCGCCCGCGTCCAACCCGTCGATGTGGGGCTCGCGACCGGGCCGCGGCGACGCACGCCCGGCCTGCGCCGCCAAGAGGTCGCCGAGCTGGCCGGCATGTCGGTGGAATACTACATCCGGCTAGAGCAAGGCCGCGGGCCACGCCCCTCAGCCCAGATGCTCACCGCGATCAGCCGGGCGCTGCTGCTCTCTAGCGACGAGCGCGAGTACCTGCACCATCTCGCACACGCCTCATCCGAGCCCAGGTCCGGTCCTAGCGATGCCGTCCGGCCAGGGATTCTCCATCTGATCCAGCGGCTCGATGACACCCCGGCGTTGGTCTGCAACGCCCGCTACGACGTGCTCGCACAGAACCCGATGGCCGCCGCGCTGCTCGGCGACTTCGCCGCTCTACCCCCGGCTGAGCGCAACATCATCTGGCGGTTCTTCACCGACCCCGCCGCCCGCGACCGCCACGACCCGGCCGGTGCCGAGCAGTTCGCCCGCGAGTGCGTCGCCGACATGCGCGCCGCCCGCGCCCGCTACCCCGACGATGCCGCTCTCACCGGGCTCATCGACCGGCTCCTGACCACCAGCCCCGAGTTCCGCGACCTGTGGACGGAGATCGAGGTGCAGACCCGGCGATCAACCCGCAAGCGCCTGCACCATCCCTCGATCGGCTGGCTCACCCTCGACTGCGACGCCCTCCACGACCCGACAACCGACCACTGGCTCATCCTCTACACCGCCACCCCCGGCACGTCCGACCACGACGCCCTTCGCCTCCTGAACGTGATCGGCACCCAAGACCTCACCACCCACCAGTAGCCCCTAGATCCAGTAGCGAGCGAGCCTCATACCGCCGAGAGGCGAGTGCCCGTGAGGTGCCCGCCGGGTGGCGAGCACCTTGCCCTCCATCGAAGAGGCCGGCTCCTAGAGCCGGCCGTAAAGCCACAAAGTGGCTGGTCGCGCCGTATGGCAGCCGGTAGGGCAACCACCACGCTAGTGCCAGTGAGCGCTTTCGGCCGGCGATGGGCTACCCTCGCCTTGGAGTTCGGAGGGAGGTCGCCATGGCCGACTACGCGGGCCTGCTGCGTGACCACGTCACCCTTACCTGCCGGTGCGTCGACCGCTTCTTCTTGCAGGGCTATGTGCCCAACCTGCAGTCAGTCGGCCAGGTGTGCAAGTTCTTGCGCTGGCAGCGCAAGGTGCCCATCCCCTCGTCGGCCGCCTTCGGCAAGATCGGCGAGGGGTACGTCCGCGACATAGAGCGCTTCGCCAAGGACAACGCCATCCCGTTCCAGCACTTCAAGAAGGGCGAGAGCAAGGAAGCTGTCGCCCGGCCGCTGATCGACGCTGCGGCCAAGGAGGGCGGGCAAGGCAGGGTCGTGCTGGTCGGCGTTGCCCAAGAGAAGGCCTCGGTGTGGCGGTCCTGGCCGGCAAAGGGCCAGGAGAAGGCCCGCCACCCCCACATGGAGTGGGCGCGCCAGATGGCTTTCGTGAACCACTACTATTCCTACCTTTGGGACCCCGACTTCGGCCCTGCGTTCATAAAGACCAACGCCTATGCCCCCTGGCCGGTGTGGGTTTACCTGAACGGGCATGAATTTGCCAAGCGCCAGTTGGAAAAAGCGGGGGTCGCGTACGAGGCGCTCGACAACGGGTTCCGCTCCTGTGAGGACCCGTGCAGGCTCCAGCAGGTATGCGACCGCCTCGGCCCAGGGGCCGTGAAGAGCTTCTGGTGGCGGTGGTGCCGGCGCCTCCCCTCGCCCTTCACCGACGCCGACCGGCGAGCGGGCTATATCTACGAGCTCGCCTTCCGCCAGTTCGAGGTCTCCGAGACCTGCGTGTTCGACCGGCCCCAGGCGGGCAGGGCCTTCTTCGAGGGCGTGATCCGTGACCATCTCGACATTGGCCGCCCCGAGCAGGTGGCGCTCATCTTCGACCGCAAGGTCACCAAGCGCACTCCCGTGGCTTTCCGCACCAAGGTCATCACCAAAGGCGTGGACCCCCAGCTCCACTGTTACTACCGCTCCGCCCGGCTCAAACAGTACTTCAAGGAGCACCGGGCCCTACGGACCGAGACCGTGATAAGCGACACCCGGGTTTTAAGCAGTCCCGTGGCTGTAACCACCTGTTCCCCGAGAGCGTTATGTAGTGCACGTGGGTAACAGCACGACCGCGTACCGTCTCCCACGTGCCGGGATGTCACCCCGCAACTGGGCCGCCCCAGGAACGACCGGGCTTCCGCGCTTTCCGGGTGGTGCTCCCCGACGGCCGGTGCTATTGGACGGTGGTCGACGAGGACTACGTCAAGGTCGAGGTGGCCGACCACTTCCTGTTCGACCTTCGCTTCGGTCGTGACCGGGCAGAGTCGACTTCAAGGGTTTATGCGAGCGAGCTCGCCCGGTTCCTCGGTTGGTGCCGGGGGCCCGGCCAGGGCTCCTTGGAGGACGCCGCCCGGCACCTGAGCCGCTTCGTGCTGTCCCTGCGGACCACACCGACCACCCGGCCGGGGGCAGGCCAGGGCCGGCCACCAGGGTCCGGGCGGGTCAACCACGTGCTGGCCGTGGTCCGGGAGTTCTTCAAGCACGCTGCGGCTAACGGCGCGGTGGACGGTGAGGTGCTGGCCGCCTTGTACGAGGTGGCCGATGACCGCTTCCTTCCTGCTGAGCTACGCCCCGAGGGGGAGGCTTGCGCTACCGGGCCCGGCCTCGGCACCGGCTACGGCCGCCTAGCTCGGGGGCCCCAAAGGCGGCGTCCCAGCAAGAGTGGGAGGCGCTGCTCGAGGCGGCAGGTAGCTGGCGGGACAGGTTTTTGCTCGTCCTGCTTTGGTTTTGCGGCCTGAGGATAGGCGAAGCGCTCGGCCTGCGGCGCAGCGACTTGCATTTCACGGCCTCGTCGTCCTCGGTGGGCTGCCGGGTGGGCGGCCCGCACCTGCACGTGGTGCACCGCGACAACCCCAACGGCGCCTCGGCAAAATCCCGTGACAGCAGGTGGGTCCCGGTGGGGCCCTGGGTGCTCGCCTACTACGACCGCTACCTGGAGGAGCGGCTGGCGTGCGCGGCTGCCGACGCCTGTGACTTCGTGCTCGTGAACCTGTTCCACGCCCCCCTCGGCGCCCCCATGACCGTTTCGGCGGCCCGTCAGTTGTTCAGGGCCCTCAGCCGGAGGGCGGGCCTTGCCCCCCCGGTCCATCCCCATATGCTCCGCCACTCGACCGGGACAGCGCTCGCCGAGGCCGGCACGGCGGTCGATGTTGTCCAAGCCTTGCTCGGCCACCGGTCGATCATCTCGTCCCAGGTCTACGTCCACCCGAGCGACCGCCGCGTCCGCGACGCAGTCGAGGCGGTCGAAGAGCTCACGCGGCGACGGCGTGCCCAACGTCGAAAGGAAGGCAACAGAAAGGAAGGCAACAAATGAGCCCAGCCCGGACAATGAGAGCCGTCCTCGTTGGCAGCCCCGAGTCGTTGGGCCCGTGTGAGGCGCTCCGGCGGTTGGTCGACTGGGAGCTGCTCGGCCGGCTGGGCTGGGACGCCGAGCGGGAAGTGTTCGCCCCCGCCGCCGATGACCCTGCGTTCGGGTTCGCGGTGTGCAAGGTGGTTGCCTGTGACCAGGTGACCCACAGCCGCAACGGCCTGTGCTGGCGCTGCGAACGGCATTGGAGGCGGGCGGGGCCGGGGGCCGATCTCGAAGAGTTCTACCAGACAGCACCAGCCCGCTCGAAGAACCGGGGTGGGGCGCTATGCCGGGTGTGCCGGGTCCCGGGCCACGAACGCCCGGCACGCCACCGCGGCCTTTGCCTGTCCTGCGCGACGGCGATGCTCGAGCGAGGCCAGACCGTCGAGGGCTACGTGCACGGCGACGAGCACTTCGGGCCCGCGGCCCCCCGTCCCAGCTTCGGGCGCTGCCGGGTGCCAGGTTGCCCCCGCTGGGCCGAGCTGCGCCGGCCGCCACTGTGCGAGCCGCACGACCGCGCTTGGCGGCTTGACGGCCGGCCGGAGGGGGCGGAGTTCGCGCCCTGGTGCGCCCGCCAGCGCGTCCTGGAAGACTGCCCGCGGGTCGTGGTGGTGGGCGGGCTCGCCGAGCGGGCGCAGCTCGAAGTGCTCTACGGCCTGCAGCGGGCGTCCGAGACCGAGCGGCGGACCAGGACCGAAGAGGTCCAGCGCGTCGTGAACGCCGTGCGTGCACAAGGGGCAAGCTCGCTCTTCGAGCTCAGGATGGAGAGCTTGCAGCGCCACCGGCGCTTGTTCGTCGCTTTCACGTGCGACCAGGTCATGCTCGGCCTGGCCACCCCGTCCAGCGAGGCGGCCAAGGACGACTGGGACTTGCGGGTTTTCGGGCACAGCGGTGGTTTCTTGCACTTCGGCAGGATCAGCCAGGGGTGGTTGAAGGAAGCCACCAAGCAGTGGGCAGCTGAGCGCGCGAGCACCGTGGAGACCGCACGCGTCCTTGGTCGCGCGTGCTCGCACCGGACCTCCATCAGACACATGGGACGACCCAGGGCGTTGCCGACGAAGCTGTTGCCTACTACTCGCTCGATGCGAGCGTGGCGACAGTGACGCTGCGTCAACTCGACCGCCCCGGCGTTGGCTCTGCCCGTGTTCACGGCACGCTCGTATCCGTCCTCACGCACGGGTCCAGTTCTTTACACGGCGTGTCCGTCAGGGTCCCCGGCGGTCGGCCAACTCAACCCCCTGATCTGCACATTCGCCGAGTTCATCCGGTGCCGGCGGCTTCTGATCGCTGCCGCTTGATTCGGGTGCTGAACCCGAAGGTCTATGCGGCCAGGCAGTTTCTCGGGACTCCGCACGGCCTGCGGATATTGAGTAGTGCACCGCCCGTGCGGCTGCATAGTGCAAGTCATTTGACCAGCGGCTTCGTCGGGTCTGAAACCCGAAGGTGCGTGCTGGTCCTGAACCCCCGCCACCAAGTACGGGCGCTTTCCGCGCTCTCGTGCGTATGCACAGGCCGCTGACCAGTATGTTTGGTCGGCGGCTTCTGTGTTTCTGGGGACAGTTTGTGGGGACCTACTCAGCCCTTGCGTATGCAGCCCATGCAGCGTGGGGTGAGCGCACGCGGCTCGTACGCTGCGGTTTCGCGACCGAGACGTCAGTCGGGCGAACCGTTGCGTGGGCGTGCCCTGTGCATGCCCACGCAACTGCCCTGATCAAAGTGATTCAGGATTGGGACAGCAATCTTGACTCCCACGGCGGTACGAGCGTGCCTTCCCGTGTCGGCTTTGTCGAGGTCGACGGTAGGTGTGGGTGCCGAGAATCCATCCGACAAGTCCCAAGTCGCTACCGGACGATCGTCAAGCTGGCAGCCGCCACGACGACAGCGAGCGGGATGCGGGTCATGTCGGAATGGGATCAGGGTCGCTACCCGCCTGGCATCGAGGTGAGCGAGAAGGAGGTCGCCGCACTGCCGATCACGCCAGCTGACTGGCACGGCGAGTGGAACTACACGATCGCTGCCGCGCCCACGAGGAGGCGAATTACACACAAGTAGTCTCCACAGAGGCCCTAATCCCATAGGGGGCGCAAATGGTGGAAGCAGCCAGTATTCGAATAGTCGCTAAGCCGCCCGGCGCGATGTCGGCGGAACAGCGCACCGACAGTGTGCATCCGACGCTGACCGGATCCGCAGTCATCGCACGACGAAGTCGGTTGAGCCAGCTGCTCAGCCGTCGGTGGGTAGCAGGACAAGCTTGCCGTGGGCATGTCCGCCGAGGCTCACCTCGAGCGCGCGGCGCCAGTCTTCGAGGGGGAACGTCCCAGCGATCGGTATGGCGAACTTGCCCTTGGCGGCGAGTTGTGCGAACTCAGGGAAGAAGCCAAAACGCTCGGTCTCGGTCCAGGCTGCGGGGTCTTCGTGGAAGGTGTCGCGAGCGCCGAGCTGCGCCGCGGCGGCAAAGTCAGAGATGGTGAGAACCCGTTTCGGGTCACCGTCGGCAATTTGGATGAGCTCTGGTAGCGCGCCGCTGACAGGTGCGGTGTCGAGCACCATGTCGACCCGGCCGCCGCTGATCCCTTGCACCCGGTCGACAAGGCCGTCGCCGTAGGCGGTGACGGTGGCTCCGAGGTCTTCGAGCTGTGTGGCGTAGGTGCCGCCTGAGGTGGCGAGCACCCGCATTCCGCGGATCAGCGCGATCTGCACTGCGGCGAATCCCACCGTCGTTCCGGCACCGTGGACGAGGATGGTCTTGTCCCGGTCGAGACCGAGGCGGGCCAGGTGCCAATAGGCCGTCGAGAGCGCCATGGGCAGTGCGGCGGCCTGAGTCGGATCGAGGCCCTCTGGGACGGCGAACCAACGATCCATGATCGCCCGACCTGATGCGCCGGCGCTTGGTTGGTTCGCCCAGTCGGTCGTGCCGAAGACGAGATCGCCGACCGCGATGTCCGTCACGTCGTCGCCGACGGCGTCGACGGTGCCCGAGACGTCGCAGCCGACGCCGCGCGGGAGCTGTCCCGGGAGCAGGCCACGGCACAGCGCCCAGTCGGCCGGGGCGAGCCCGCACGCGCGCACGACGACACGAATGGCGCCGGGTCCCGGGATCGGCACCGGCACGGTCTCGAGGGCCAGGACGTCGGCGGGCTCGCCGTAGTGGTGAAAGCGCAGCGTGCGCATGGTGTCGGTGTCGAGGTCATGATCACCCATCGTCCGTGCCTCCTAACCGGAGCGCGCTCCGTTACCCTGGAGGCCTAAGCTACCATAACCGGAACGCGCTCCGTATCGCCATGACCCCAATGACACCTGCGAGCCCACACCAGCCCCGAGCCGACGCGGCGCGCAACCGCGAGGCCCTGCTCGCCGCGGCGACCCGCGTGTTCGCATCCTCTGAGACCGAGCCCTCGATGCGGTCCATCGCGCGGGCTGCAGGTGTAGGCGTCGCCACACTCTACCGCCACTTCCCCACCCGCGAGGCTCTCGTCGACGCGGTGTATCAGGACCAGGTGAAGCGACTGACTGCTGGAGCAAATGAGTTGCTTGGTGCTCATCCGCCCCCTCGGGCCCTCCGCCTCTGGATGGACCTCTTCCAGGACTGGCTGGCCACCAAACACGGGATGCTCGACACCTTGGTCGCACTGGTCGAATCTGGCGAGATCGCCCATGCTGCGACCCGCGCGCAGCTCCTCGCCGCGATCGATTCCATCCTCGAGGCGGGTGCCGTCACCGGTGACATTCGACCCGATGCCGACGCAGGCGACATCGCCGCCGGCCTCATCGGGATCTTCGCCGTCGCTGGCGCCACCGCACATCGCGCCCAGGCCGCCCGACTGTTCGATCTGCTCATGGACGGCCTTCGGCCACGACCGGCCGGGTGCTCGTGACCGGCGCCATCCGGCAAAGAGGGACGTCGACGCCACCTCGTTCTCGCCGTTGCGGAGAGGAGCACGCACCGAGTGCGCGAGTGATCTCGAGCGACCTCCCGGGACGCACAGAGAACTCTGTGCTATCACGCTCGCGATCATGGGATCCGTCGACCGCGGCACGCGACGGCGGAGGGCAGTCGGACCTCGACATGTCGGGAGCTGCTGGCCGCGGCGTTGCTCGCGCGTGTCGGCTCCCGAGAACCCGAATCGGTGGCGGGCCTGTGGTCCAAACCCGCCGCGCCGCTGAGCACAGGTGAGGAGGACAGAGGAATGCAGGCTGCGCTGGCAGAGAAGCTGAGAGGAATCGACAGCGTGCAGCTGGGTGAACAGCCAGACCCAGCACCGGCGGCGGGACAAGCGTTGATCAGGGTCCATGCCGCGGGCGTCGGCCCCTGGGACATCGGATTCCTGAGCGGCGGCTTCCCGGGAATCGCCCTGCCCTTCGTCCCGGGCCAAGAGGTCGCCGGCATCGTCGAAGCAGCCGGTGAGGATGCCGACGTCCAGCCAGGGGATCGGGTGTACGCGAGCCTGTTCCCGGCGGGAGGCGGGTTCGCCGAACTGGCACTGGCGTCAGCGGACCGCCTGGCCCCCATGCCCGACCGGGCTGGCTTCGAAGAGGCGGCCGGACTTGTGGTCGGCGCCGGGACCGCGCACGAGGGCCTGGTCGACCGGGGGTCGCTGCGGGCCGGCGAAACCGTGCTCGTCACCGCGGCAGCGGGAGGCGTGGGCAGCGCCGCCGTACAGATCGCGGCAGCCATGGGCGCGCGCCCCGTCGGGGTGGCCAGCCCGGCCAACCATGAGTACCTGCGGGCCCTGGGCGCCAGCGACGTCTTCGACTACCACGACCCCGACTGGGCCCGACAGGTCCTGGCCGTCGTCCCCGGCGGCGTCGATCTGCTTTTCGATTGCGTCGGTGGCCAGACCATGGACCAGGCAGTCGGTGCTCTGCACGACGGTGGCCGGGTGATCTCGGTGATACCCCCGTTCGGCTCCCTCCGGCTCGAGCGGGCCATCACGGGAGAGTCGTTCGGCGCCCATGTCGACCGCCAGCGGCTCGAGGCGCTCTCGCACCTGGTCGACTCCGGCCAGCTACGCACT
Source organism: Actinomycetes bacterium (assembly GCA_021787035.1). Lineage (GTDB taxonomy): Bacteria > Actinomycetota > Acidimicrobiia > Acidimicrobiales > Palsa-688 > JAJZYO01. Next base: position 4,274 of record JAJYMM010000043.1, on the reverse strand, counting down.
CAGCTCGAAGCGGTCCTTCCGTTGGGCCAGGTTCGCGAGGCGTTGGCGCGAGTCGCCGGAGGGCACACGCGCGGCAAGATCGTGCTCCGGATCGTGTAGGGCGAGATCGCCAAGGACTCGCTGACGCCGCTGTGGCCCTGGTGATTGCCAGGGCCGGTGGCGAACGTTTCGCGTCCTTTGCGGCCGTTGGCGCGAGGCACGACGCGAAGACGAGCGAGAGGGAGCACTTGGTAGTGGCCCCGAACACCCCTCGAAGATGGCAGCGTCGCGACCGGGGCGGTCGACGCCCTCGGACCCGTCGCCGGGACAGCTTCGCGATTGGGGTTGGTGATCATTGTCGCTCCAACAGTCCGAGATCGCGCAGGCTCTCGGCGGTTTCCACGATGGTGGTCTCGGTCGGGCGTGGGCGCCATCCGAGCTCCTGCTTGGCCCGGTCGTTGTGAATGATCAGCTGGCGCGGCTCAGGCCCCGGTGCTTGTTCGGTCGGTACTCGCTCGGCCAGTGGGCCGAGCGCGTCGTGCAGGATCTGGGCCATCTCCAGATACGTGATGGTGGGCCCATCGGCCAGGGCCAAGAAGCGCTTGCCGGCAGCCTGGGGGGAGGCCATTGCTCGGATGTGGAGGTCGGCCACGTCGCGTACGTCGGCGACGCCGAAGCGCTGGCGTGGCAGCGCGGGCATGGTGCCGTCGAGCATCGCCTTGATCAGTTGTAACGAAGAACGCGCCTGAGCGGTCAACGCCGGGCCGAGGATCGACGTGGGGTTGACCGCGACCAGCTCAGTGTCACCGCCTTCGCGCTCGACGAAGTCCCAGGCGGCCCGCTCGGCGATCGTCTTGGACCGTGGGTAGGGCGCCAGGCCAGGGGTGTCGGGATCGGTCCAGTCGGCCTCGGTGTAGTCGTTCCCGGGCTTGGGCGTATAGCCGACGGCCACGAAGGAGGAGGTAAGCACCACCCGCCGCGCACCGGCGTCGCGGGCGGCGCGGAGGACCCGCAGCGTCCCGTCACGCGAGGGAACGATCAGCTCGTCGGGATCGTGCGTCTGGATCATGGGCGAGGCGGTGTGATGCACCTCCTCGCAGCCGGCCACCGCGGCCGCCCAGCCCTCGTCAGCGGTCAGGGCAGCTGCGACGACCTCCAGCCCGCTGTCGTCGACGTCGCCCCGACGCACCGCCCTGCGGACGTCGCCCTCAACGTCGAGGGAGCGCACCGTTGCCCGCACCGGATGCCCGGCTCGCAGCAGGGCAGCGATCAGCTGCGTGCCCAGGTAGCCGGAGCCCCCGGTCACCAGGACCGGGCTCATTGCAGCACCGCCTCGAGAGTCGGCATGAGATCCTCCATCGTCAGCGTGGTCATGCCAACCACAGAAACAGACCTCAAGCGCTTGAAGTCAAGGGCAAGCACCCGAATTCTTCGGCGCGACCACACTGCGCTTGGCCTTGTGCGGATCACAGGGCGACGACCACCTTGCCGTGGACGTGGCGGCCGGCCTGGAGCCCCCGCGCGAACAAGAAGGAAGCGCTGGTCAGCGCGGTACCACCTCCGCCAGGCGAGGGATGATCTCATGCACGAGCCGATCCGCCTCGGCCTCGGCGTCGGCATCCCCGCGAGCGCGAGCATCCCACAGCGCCGCTTTTCGACGGAGATACTCGAGGTGGATCCCGAGCGCGGCGATCTGAGACTGAATGCGGTCCGCGTGGCGCAACAGCAGATCACGCTGCTCGACCGCTGCACCATGCCCCAAGCCACGATTAGCCTGGTAGGTCCGCATGTCCTCGATTCCGACACCCATGGCCCGCAGACAAGCGAGAGCCTGCAGCGTGTCGAGATCCTCGTCGCAGTAGCGCCGGTGCCCGCTGCTCGGGTCGCGGGCGATCGGGCCGATCAGCCCGACATCTTCGTAGTAGCGCAACGTAGGCTCACTCAGCCCGCTCCGTCGAGCCACCTCCTGGATGGTCAGTGCTGGCATGTGAATAGCAAAGCAGACCTCAAGCGCTTGAAGTCTAGAAATGGGGGACGCCCCAAGCTGACCAGCCCGGAGGACAACGATCCGAGGCTTCGGGGAGGAAGCGCCCCATTGAACCGGGGTTCGAACGGCGAGTGGCTGGCGACGCCGAGTGACACCCGCTCGTAGACGGTGGCGACGTACCGACGGGACAGCTGGGTTCCGGTGGCGTCGAGGGGGGCGAAGCCCATGGAGGGCGAGCACCGTGACGATGCCCCCGACCGTGACGCCGACGTTGGCCGCCCTCAAGAGCGCGCGCCGCGGACGCCGGGCCACGAGCCGCAGCCCGAACTGCGTCGAGACAGGTAGAAGCGTAGAAGCCGCCGGCACAGCACGTGCCATCGCCACCGGTGCCGTCCAGATGTTGACGATGCTGGTACCGATGACCAGGGTTTCGGTGGGTTTCGGTGGCCCCGAGCAGGGGATCGACCACCTCGAGCCCGGCAGGCGGGGAGGCATCGAGCCACAGCGTCGAGTAACCGAGCCGCTCCAGCTCCCCGCGACAGCCGGGCTTGCATTGGAATGGCGTGCCCAGATCCCAGCTTCTCCATGGTCGTTCCGAACTGCCAGAGCGGGTCTGCTATTCCCTGAGCCGTACCGGCACGGACCCGTGCCCGAAGGCCGGGGCCGACCCTCGGGCGTCGGCAGGCTTGCTCCATCTATGGCGATGACGGAGCGGTCAAGACGATCGATCGGTGACCTTGCGGGCGCAGTCGACATACGCCGCGACGAGCGGGTGATGGTGGTCGCGCCGCCACGCAAGGGCGAGCTGGCAGGGAGGGAGGCCATTGACGGGGCGGGTGATGACGCCGCCGCGGGTGATCGATGGCGCGTTGCCGCTTGCGAGCAAGCAGATCCCCCGGCCGTCGACGAGGGACTCGTAGGTCTCGTCGGCGCTGGTGATCTCGGCGCCGATGATCGGGGCGCGGCCGTGGCGGTGGTCGACGGCCAACCAGTAGTCGCGCAGCGGACCGGCGGTCCCGGGGAGGGCGAGGAAGGGCTCGTCCGCCAGCTCGTCGAAGTCCACGGTGCTTCGATCGGCAAGACGGTGCCGGTCTCTCATCGCAACGAGGCAGGGTTCTTCGACCACCACCGTCCATCGGTAGCGGCTCGGTTGGGGAAGGGGCAGCCACACGAACGCGACGTCGCTCGTGCGGTCCGCGAGTCCTGCGGTCGGGTCGGCCCAGCCGACCTGGCGGAGGGTGATGGTCACCTCTGGATGCTCCAGGCTGAACCGCGAGCGGATGGCGGCAAGCAAGCCGCCGCGGCCGGGGCTGGTGCTCATGCCGACGACGAGCGTGGACTGCTGGGTCCTCCTCACCTCCTCCATGGCGGTGCACGCTGTGTCCCAAGCCTCGAGGACTCGCCTGGCGTGGGGAAGAAGCACCCGGCCGGCGGGGGTGAGGCGCACCTCGCGCTTGTCCCGCTCGAACAGGGCCGTGCCGAGGGTGCGCTCCAGCATGCGGATCTGCTTGGAGAGGGCGGGCTGGGAGACGTAGAGCTGCTCAGCCGCCCGCGTGAAGTGCAGCTCCGTGGCGACGGCCACGAAGTACCGCAGGTCGCGGGAATGGACGTCCATAACTAATGGCTATCACAGTAGGTATTGGACGCGGGAGCCAGCAGTCCGCACCATGGAGCCATGGATAGCGAACCAATGCCGAGGACTGCTCGGCAGACGGCGGAGAAGACGCCGAAGGTCTGGCTCGTCACGGGAGCGGGCAGTGGGTTCGGCCGCGTCCTCCTCGAGGCAGCGGTGGCGGCGGGCGACGTCGGTGTAGCCGCCGCCCGCCGGACCTCTTCGCTCGACGATCTCGTGGCCAGCCACCCCGACCAGGTCGACCCGGTCGAGCTGGACGTGACCGACTCCGGGCGGGCCCAAGAGGTGGTGGCAGAGGTGCTCGGGCGGCACGGCCGGATCGACGTGCTTGTCAACAACGCGGGTCGCACGCACGTGGGCGCAGTCGAAGAGACCACCGACGCCGAGCTGCGGTCGTTGTTCGAGGTGCACCTGTTCGGGCCCGCGGCGCTGGTCCGGGCCGTGCTGCCGCACATGCGAGCGCGGCGCTCAGGCGCCATCGTCCAGATGAGCAGCATGGGCGGCCAGCTGTCCTTTGCCGGGTTCTCGGCCTATAGCGCCACGAAGTTCGCCCTTGAAGGGCTCTCCGAGGCGCTCGCCGACGAAGTCCGGCCCTTCGGGATCAAGGTGGTGATCGTGGAGCCCGGAGCCTTCCGGACCAGGTTGTTCAGCCGCGCAAGCCGGAGCGACACGATC
>JAJYMM010000065.1 GCA_021787035.1 Actinomycetes bacterium | reverse complement strand
GCTTCACGTCCTCGAGTCCGACGAGCATCCGGAGGTAGCGCCACGAGATGCCGGATCGTTGTCCGGGGAGTGATCGCCACCGCGTCTCCAGCACTTCTCCGAGAGGCGTCCCCTGCGCCGCGATGAACTGCTGCGCGGTGTCCACCCCGAGCTCGCTGAACGCGAGCGCTGCTTGGTGGACGACGACGCCCTTGAGCTCGGCTCCGGGCTGGGTGGACACCCGATTGCGGGTGCCAACCTCCTCGATGAACCCGTCCACACCGCCGTGGCGCTCGTACTCGGAGAGGAGGTCGGAGACGTTGTCGTGGTAGGGGTCGGCCCGCTGAGACCTCCGGGAGCTCACGTAGCGGGCGAGCACGCCGCGAGTGATCGCATAGCGGGCACCCGTCGCCCAGATCGCGTCGAGCATCGCCATGCCGAGGCTGTGGGGGTAGCCGCCTGGTGTCGTCCAGCTGTCAAGTGGGCGCAACTGGTCGCGGCATGCGGCGACGACGAGATCCACGTCTGCGCGGGAAGGGGATGTGTCGCCTGCTGCTGTGGGCTCCTCGCGCCCCTCGTCGGCCGACTCATCGTCCATGCTCAGTCCTTCCCGGTGTCCGCATCGAAAAAGCCAGCCAGCTCTCGGCACCAGCGACTTGTTCGAAAGCCTGGGGCATCAGCCGAATGGGCCGCAGCTGATGGTCACAGAGATGGTCGTGCCGACGGTGATAGAGAAGCTGGCTTTCAGCTGCGTCGCGATCTCGGTCAGTTTGGTGACGAGCCGTTTGATCCAGTCTTCAAGCTTCTTCACGATGTCGTTGACCGGACTTGAGAGGGTGGCCGTTGGTTGTTGGGCGGCAGTGAGATTCTGGTTCATGCCGCCGACGGCGGAGAGTACGTAGGCGAGGGCCTGCTGCGCAGAGGCCTCGTCCTCCACAGACATCTCGGTCATCATCTGCAGGTGCTGTTCGACCAGAGCCGTAGGATCGTTTGCCATCACGCGCCTCCTTCGTTTGCGTCAGGCGCCGACCGGCATACCGTGCTCCGGCGGGCGCGCGAGCCCCGGTGGCGACCCTCTCCTACCATGGCAGGTTCACCTGTATCGGGTCGTCGTCCGACCACCGGCCCCCCTCGAGCGGCTTGAGTGCCTGTGCGAGAAAATGCTCCACGCCTCCCCGCTGCTCCTTCTTGACCGCGGCCCAGGTGACTCGCAGGACGCGCCCGGAACGCCGGTGGCGGGTGATCACGGCCTCTTTGCGATGGCGGGCAATGCAGTCGGCAACGGGTTTCCCCTGCCCGACGTAGACGGCCTTCTTGCAACTGCCGTAGGCGTCCTCCGCCCAGATGACGTACACGCCGCCCTTGGCAAGCGAGCCACCGTCCAGATTGAGATCGAAGAAGCTGCACCAGTGACCGTCGTCGCCACATTTCCGCCACGACAAGCGGAGCGCGGCGTCTCTAGCGCTTTGAGCCACCTGGCCCTCCGTCTGCTCGGCGCCGTCGGGCTACCGGTTCTACGCAGCCCGCAGGGCGGTGAGCGCGAGCGCGCTCAGGAAGGCCCCGACCAGCGTGCGGACGACGTAGTCGACCCAGTTGCGTACCGGGACAAGGGCGTGGGACACGCCCGCGGCGACAGCCCCGACCACGAGATACACCGCGCCGTTGGTGGGTGGGTTGGTCTTCGGCACTTGGAACCTCCTGCTCTTCTCCGACCGAGCTACCCGTTGTCTGTCACAGAATGTTACACTGAACCCCGGTACCTAGGAGATTGTAACAGACAAAGGAGGTGTCGCGCTGGGCTCGATCGGTGGGGTGTTGCGCACGGCCAGGGAGCGAGCAGGGCTGTCGCAGGAGGCTGCGGCTGAGGCGGTTGGGGTCAACCGCGTGCTCCTCAACTACTACGAGACGGGGCGTCGCCAGGTGCCGCTCACGGTTGCGGCGGCGTTGGCTCGCCTGTACGGGACCTCCCTCGAGTCCCTCCTGGCGGGCGAGGAGCTGGTCGGGTCACGGCTGGACGTGAGCGGGATGCTCTTTCGTGCCGCGCCGAGGGACCTCGGAGACAGCGCAAGGGGTGGGCTGCGGCTGTTCGAGCAGCGGGTCTCCGAGTACGTCGAGCTGGCCGGCGAGATGGGGGTGAAGCTCCCGGGCCCTGGGCGTAGCCCATTTCCTGCGGCGCGCGGTGTGAGCGCGAAGGAAGGCGCCTGGGCGGCCCGCCAGCTGCGTCGCCAGCTCAACCTCGGCGGAGGTGCCCTCGGCGACCCCTTCCAAGTGTTGGACGAGCACGTCCTCATCTGGCGGCTCCCGCTCGGGGTTGATCTTCGAGCGGCACCCTCGGGGTTCTTCTACAACCACCCAGAGGTGGGGTTCTGCATCGTCGTCAACTCCGAGATGACCCTCGGCCGTCAGGTCTTCACCTTGGCCCATGAGCTCGCTCACGCGTACTTCCACTCCCAGCACGCCGACGTCGTGGTCTCGATGCCGGGCGAGGACCACGGCCGCGAGCGGTTCGCCGACGCCTTCGCCGGCGAGTTCCTCGTGCCAGGCGATGAGCTGCGCCGGGCGGTCAGCGAGCTGGCGACGTTCGACGAGCTGACCGAGCCCACCCTGGTCGTGCACCTCCAGCGGCACTTCGGCGTGAGCTTCGCCACCCTGCGGGTGCGCCTGCTGCAAGAGCGACTCATCTCGCGGTCGGACTACGACGCCTTGGCCGAGGCGTCCCCGAGCCGGCTGGCGTTGGCGCTCGGCTACCGGGTGCACCCGGCGGACCTGGGCAGCTACGAGCTCAATCCCCTGGCGGCGCAGCCAACCCGAGTCTTGCTGCTCGTGCGTGCCGCCCTGGAACGCGCCGTGATCACCCCGGGAGACGCCGCGGAGATCCTCGGCACGAGCACCGAAGAGATCCGTCAGCTCCGCGCCCGTCCCGGCCCGGCCGACGACGAGCGACGAGTCCAGCAGGACCTCGAGGACGCGGCATTCGGCAACCGCGAACGGTGAGCGAGTTCGGTTGTGCTGGTCGACGCCTCGGTCGCTCGCAGCTTCGCCGTCGTCGGCTGGACCCGACACCTGCTCCAGCTGTCCGGTGGGACGATCGTGGTCGCGGACGGGGTCCACGGTGCCGACCCGGATGATCCGAGCGAACTGCGCCGGATCCGCAGGGCGCTCCAGCGCGAAGCCGACGACGCCGGGCTGGGTTCAGGCCGAGCCAGCCGGGCGCTGTCGGCTGTCCAGGGCCTCGATGAGCTGCTGGCGCTCGACTCGGGCGAGCTCACCGTTCTCACGCTCAGCGACGACGAGATGGAGCTGGCCGTCCGCCTGCAGTCCCGGCGACCAGAAGATCGCGCATGGCGTCACGCGCTCGGCGCAAAGGCTCGACGACTCGATGCCGGTGAATCCGCGTCCATCGCCATCGCGCTGACCAGGTCCCGCGCCTTTGCCAGCGACGACGACGATGCCCTCACCCTCTGGCAGGCTCTGTCAGGTGCGTCGGGATGGCGGACGTGCGATCTGCTGCATCAGCTGGTGAGCAAGGCTGTGGTGCCCGAGCATGAGGCCCGAGAGATGTACCACTTGTTGCAGAACGACGACGTGCACAACCTCGGGGGGCCACCCTGGAAGCTCGAGGGTCCAACCTCTTCAACGGAGCGAGCGTGACCCTGCCCGGGCGCTTGCGCGAGAACGAGCCGGTCGGGCGTCATGGCGATTATCGCCACGTGCTCCAAACCTGAGCAGGCGCTGCGGTAGGGCAGTGCCGTATGCAGAGCCCGTCACCAGCACATTCGCCACACCAGAGGAGCGAAGCCAGCCGAGTGAGTGATGTCACCTCCACCCGCTACCCGGCCCTTCGGCGCCCCTCTGCCTATGGGCACGCCGCTGACGTGCAGTTTCGCGACGGGCTCGATCTCCGTCGGGCGCCATTGAGGGCTGTATTTGAGGGCTCCTGTTCAAAACTGCCCTACGCAGCGTTGCGCAAGTCGCTGTCCGCTACCCCGCCGACACGCTGGGCGTTCGCGCCTTGAGCACCCAGTGGGCGTCGTGGTGCCGTGGGCTGCGGTAGTGCAGCCGTAGTGGCTGCCCTACTCACCGTTCTGGGACGCCGCGGCGGGAGCGTGATGCCGACCGTGTGCGAGATGCGGGAGTTTCGTTCCGCGTGGTCGAGCAGACTGGCGTCGTGGTTCGTGCTCCAACGCCGTCGCTTGTCGCCTGGTGCCTCGAGCAGGAGGTGGAGCGGGGCACGGCGCTGGGTGCGGCGGCTCATGTCCGCTACCGCGGCGAGGTCGTGATCGACTTCGCGTGTGGCCGTCGTGATGAACATCAGCTGTTGACGGCCACCGACATTGTCCCCTGGTTCTCTGTCTCGAAGATTGCCGCGTCGGTGGCGGTGGCTCGCGCCTGGGAGGTCGGGCTGTTCGACCTCGACGAACCTGTCGCCTCATACATTCCCGAGTTCCGTGGCGGTGCGAAGGACGAGATCACTATTCGGCATCTGTGGACCCATACGGCGCCGCTGCTGGCGGTCGATAGCGCTGTCAACACTTCGATGAGTTGGAAAGAGGCGATCAGACGGATCTGCGCGGCTGAGGCGGATGGGGACGCGGGCATCCGAGTCGGCTATCTCGGCCATAGCGGAATGCTGCTGCTCGGTGAGGTCGTGGCTCGGCGGTCGGGCACCGACTTCGCCGGGTTCTTCGCTCGAGAAGTCGCCGTACCGCTTGGGCTTCGGTCTCGCCTCGGTGGGCCTGCCGTCGCGTCTGATCTGGTCGACGTGCCGTTCATCGACACCGCGGCGACCAACGTCCGGTTCGACGCGGCAGCTGGCTTCCCGAGCAATTGCGTTATCGGACCGATCAGCGATGCAGGTGCCCTGTGTCAGCTCATCCTGGACGGAGGAACGTTTCAGGGCCGTGCAGTGCTGCGCCCTGAAACCGTGATGGCACTCATCTCACCCCAGCATGCCGGGCTTGTGGACCAACGGTTGCTTATGCCCGTGACGACGGGGCTCGGTTTCGCTCTCGATGAGTTCGACTTCGGCCGCTACTGCTCGAAGCGAGCGTTCGGGCATGGCGGTGCCAGATCCTCGGTCGCGTTTGCAGATCCGGACGCCGACCTTTCGGTCGCCATCTTTTTCAACGGAAACTGCCCACTTCGCGAGCATGTCCGCCGAATCAACGCAGCAAGCAGCGCCGTCTACTGCGACTTGGGGCTCGCCGATCCGGCCGATGCCGGTCGCGACCATCAAGGTCCGTTTGGACTTGTGATCTGAGTAGGATCGGACCGGAGCGCGGTGTCAGCCTTTCAGTTGACCCGTTTCTCCGGCCCGTCCTCCGAACTGGACATGCACGTCTCCGCGCATCCAGCTCTCCACAAGTTCAGGCCATTCGGCTATGCGCCGATCCCTTCTGTCCGGATGGGCCAAGGCGCTGGGATGTTCTTGCCTCGGTAGCGGTAATAACTGACCGGCACCGAAGCGGGGTTGAACAACTTCACGCCGTTCTCCTCCGGCCACCACCTGTTCCCCAGGTGGCGTCGGCGGAGCTCCTTCCAGGTGGCCCGGCGGTACTTCCGGCGGAGCCACCCAACCACGCGGTGCCAAACAAAAGCACGTAGATAGTTGAAGGTCGCCTTGGACACGCCGTGTCTGAAGTAATTGGTCCACCCCCGCAGCACCGGGTTGAGCCGGTGCAGCAGGACCTCCAAAGAGGGGTTCGTGCCCCTACGGGTCAGCTCTCGGGCCTTGTCCACGATCGAGGCCAGAGCCTTCTTCGAGGGGTAAAGGTACACGAAATGCTGGTCCGTACCTCGTTTCCGGTGCCGCTGGACGCGGTAACCGAGAAAATCGAAGCCCTGGTCGATGTGGCACACCGTCGTCTTCTCTTCCGACAGGCGCAACCCCATCGGTGCCAGCACTGCCGCCACCTCGTCCCG
>JAJYMM010000180.1 GCA_021787035.1 Actinomycetes bacterium | reverse complement strand
AACGCCGTCGGGGCTGTCGCAGGGGCCGAGAACCGGGTCCGGGTGACCCGGCCGGCTCATCGATGCCCACGTCATCGATGTCCAGGTCGAGGATCATCATGCCCTCGAGCCCGAGCGGGTCGCTGCCCCTAAACGGTGTCGCCGCCGTGCCGGGGTCGGGGAGCATCACGCTGTCGGTCCTCGACTCGACCATCGCCGCGCAGAACGCCGTCGCCGTCGGGTCGCCCTCGGGCGCGGCCAATAGCGTGTCGGTGACTACCAGCGCTTCATCCAGGGCTTCTTGCACGTGCGCGACAAGAAAGTCCGCGGCGCTGTCGACGAGGCGCTCGCCGGGGGAGTGCTCTGGCCCGAGCCGTGGCTGAGCCTGAGCCCGAAGTTCGCACCAGGGGGCACGGTCGACTCGCTCGTTGACAGACACGTGCTCAGCCCCGAGTGCAAGCGGATCTTTCGCCTGGGTAAGGACGCCGACCGAGCGGCGAGGGGAGCACACGCGCGCCTGGGCGCTTACCGGGGAGGTTAGGCCAGGGAGAAGAAGTTCAGAGATCTTCCCTGTAGGCCTTGACTTCGCGGCGCGATCGAGTCGTCGATATCGACCCCCAGTGGCGCTTGTCTCCGGTTGTAGCAGGGCACAACCCCCCGCAGGTTCGCGCCCTGGCGCGATCGGCGCCTCCGGCAGGAGCCGGGCCAGTCCTCCGACGGGTGGTGCGGCTGAGCCGGCGGCTGCCGCTGGCGTGATCGCGGCACCTGGGGCAGGCGTGGCCGTGGCGGCTACCGTCGGGAGGCGATGAGCGGCGAGCATTCGCGATGAGTCCACGCGCTCCGCGCCCCGGGGCTGACGACCTCGACGTGCTGATCGAGAAGGTCGACCCCGAGGACATGCGGCTGATCGTCGGCAAGGCCGCCGAGCGTTACGAGGACGTCGCTCGGGCGGTCCGCCTGACCGCGGCCCGCGGGTCCGGGGATCTTTCCCAGCTCCGGGCGGAGATCGACCGAGGGCTACGGACGAGCCGGCACCTCGGCTACCCGGATAGCGGCGGCTGGGCGATGCAGGCCAGACCCATCGTGGAGGCGATCGGCAAGGCAGTCGGCTCGCCGCCCACGGCCGAGCTGGGCCCTGACGACGACGTCCTCTCCTGGGCCGCCCGCGGGGAGAGGACCAGGAGGTGCTCCGGCTGCGCCGGGAGCAGCACCGGCGGATGGCGTCGTCGTCCACCTACGGCCTCTTCGGCGCCGCCGCCGAGGAGTGCGGAGCGTGGCCGACCGAGCGACCAGGGGCACGGGCGGTGTTGGCCGAGCACGACCTCGGCGGCTTGGCGACGTGCTGCTCTCCGACGGTGAGCCCGAGGCCGCGTGGCAGGTTCACGGAGCGCATCCGGGGTGGGATCCCGGGCCGCAGCGGTGGATGCGCCTGGCCGAGGCCCGGGAAGCGTCTGCGCCGGGCGACGCGCTCGACATCTACCTGCAGCTGGTCGACTTCCAGCTCGAGACGACCGGAAAGGCGGCGTACGTGCGAGCGGTGGGGATCCTGAAGAAGGCCGCTCAGGCGGCGCGAGCGGCGGACCGCCAGGGTGAGTTCGCCGCGCACCGGCGGCGGCCGACGTTCATCGCCGTCCTCGACAAGGCTCGGCTGGGATAGGATGGCAGACGTCGAAGCCCCCCAGGTGTCATGGCGCGAACGCCTTCGCGGCGGCTGGCCCTCGCGGCCGCCCGATCTGGTTGCCTGGCTGCTGGCCTGCGATACTTGATCCCTAGAAAGGCTCCCGATGATCATTGCCATCGCCGGGGCTTCTGGTTTTGTCGGACGTGCTCTAACGGCGCACCTGCTCGGCGGTGGGCACGACGTGGTCGCCCTCGGTCGCTCCGTTGATTCCATCTCGACCGACGCGAGGGCCATTGCAGTCGACGTGGGCGACGAAGGCGCGACCTCCAACGCCCTGGTGGGTGTCGAGGCCGCCTACTACCTCGTCCACTCGATGGCCGCCGGTGGTGGGTTCCGCGAGGTCGACCTCCGTCTGGCCACCGCCTTTGGTCGGGCGGCGGCCCAGGCTGGTGTCGGCCGGATCATCTATGTCGGGGCGCTCGGGGACGCCCCGAGCTCCGCACACCTGGCAAGCAGGCACGAGGTAGGCTCGGCCCTCGCCGCTGCCGGCGTGGCTGTGATCGAGCTTCGGGCCGCGGTGGTGTTTGGCGCGGGCAGCATCTCGTTCGAGATGCTCCGTTACCTGACCGAGCGGCTGCCGGCCATGGTCTGCCCCCGGTGGGTACGGACCCGAATCCAGCCCATCGCTCTCGTCGACCTGCTGGCCTATCTGGATCAGTCGCTCCACGTCGCCCCTGGCATCTACGAGATCGGCGGCGCTGACGTCACGACGTACCGCGAGATGATCTCTGCGTACGCCCGCGTCCGGGGTCTACGTCGCCGTCGCATCATCGACATCCCGTGGCTCACGCCACACCTCTCGTCGTATTGGGTCGATCTCGTGACGCCGGTCGATCGATCGGTCAGCCATGCGTTGATCGAGAGCCTCGTCACCGAGGTGGTGGTGGTCGACCCCGAGCCGGCGAGACGGGCGTTCTCGGTCACGCCGATGGTCGTCGAACGCGCCCTCGCCGCCGCTCTTGACGACCAGGACGAGGAAGTAACTCGCTCGCTGTTCGCTCGCCGCAACGGCCTGGTCGACGGCGTCTACTCCGTCGCAGTCGACGTCTCCGTGCCACCAGAAACTGAGGACGTGCTCGTGCGCGATCTGGGGACGATCGGCGGGCGGCTCAGCTGGTACGGCGCTGCGCCCGGGTGGATGGCTCGCCTTGTCCTCGGGCGCCTCGCAGGCGAGAACCTTCGACGACGCCGACCAGCCGCCGTGGTGCCGGGAGCGCTCGTCGACTGGTGGCGCATCGCCCGGGTCGGGTCGGGCGAGCTGGTGCTGCGGAGCGTGGGATGGTTCCCCGGGGACGCCTGGCTGGGATACCGCGCCGGTCATGGCGCCCTTCACCAGGTAGCCGCGTTCCGCCCCCGCGGCATACCGGGCTTTCTCTACTGGAAGCTACTTGCGCCGGTACACCGTGTGGCGTTCGACCGAATGGCCCGCCGCCGTGTTTCCCGGGCGTCAGGGCCGTTCTGACCGTCCCCGGCCTCGGGCGGTCCCCATTCTCGTCGCCGGGCCCTGTCGCCGTCGGCCCTTGCATGCCTCTGGCCTGGGGTTCGTCCTGGTTCCCGGGTGCGGTCCGCTCTCCTGCCACTCTCTCCCGCTGAGGCGTGGTTGGCACCCCTGGCCTCCCGGAATGCGCACCTCGGCCCGTTGGTCGAAGGGCCGGCCATCCGCCTCGCCGCCCGGCACGCCAAGGTCCGCCGCGAGGGATGCCGCCGACGACCGCGTTAGGGCAGCTGGACCCGTTGTCGAAGCGCCGGCGATGGGCTCGCGCCCTGGAAGGAAGAACGTTGTGAAGTTGCTGGTAATCGGGTTGGTGAGGTCTTCATACTTGGGGCTGGGGCGCTTGCTGGCGGATGAGGAACCCACCCACGAGATGGGCGCTTCTCACCCACACCGGGCCAGGGTCGTGGGACCCGCGTGCGGGCAGCACTCGGGCGCATCGAGCGGGGGTCGGCCTCGAAGACGGCGCCGATGGCCGCGAGGCAGCAACGACCTCGCGCAGGCGCCGATCGCTGGCCACCCAAGGTTGATGATCCGCGCTTGGTCGGGACCGAGCCAGCGCCCGACGATCGTGGCGGCGACCTTTCGGGTCTACTGCCAGTACGGGCCGTGGGGCTGGGGTGGATCGGCCATGCACTTGAGGAGGATCGGCCACCCCGCCACGATCGACGCGGCCCGGGGGTGCCGCCAGGTAATGGGGCGCTTGCCCATGACCATCTGGCGGTGCCGCGCCTTGGTCGTGCGCAACAACCCTCGTGGCCACGGAGGACGACCAGCTGGTCATTAACAACCTCGTAACAGAGGGGGCTTACCGCCATTGCGCACCGGGTGCTCACCATGTTCGCCGTACTGCGCCCCAGCGCCGCGGGGTCGTGGCCGGGCCAGCCGGGATGAGCCCTAACACGGTGATCAAGGCCGAGGCCGAAGTGGCTGCGGGCATGGAGCCCCAGGTGCCGCCAGCGGCCTCCCGGTGCTGGCCAGAAGCCGACAGCCGAGGACGAGACCAAATTCGCTGAGCTTGTCGATCAGACGTACCTCACCTGATGGGGTGAGCCCGACGACTGTCGGAGCTGGTCGGTCGAAAGACGACCTTCGCACTGGGAACTCGTGCAGTGCCGCCGCGGGCTGACTCTATGTCACCACGTGGGTTCGATACGTCCGAGCTGGTCGACGGACGAGGCGGATCTGTCACCCGGTTGCCCGCGGTCGAGAGGAACGCACAGAGCCCAGCACCGACCAACCCGGATGACCCCGTGACCGCGACCGTCCGCGCCCTCGGGTCGAGTTGGCGGAGCTCGGCGATCACGTCGAGGTCGTCGCGCACTTGGGTGTGCCGGTAGATAAACATCCTCCGGAGGAGCGAGGACGGTATCGGCGTTGCGACCGAGTCGGTGATGCGCGTCCGGGTCGGGCCGTCGGGCGCAAGCGAGTGGACGTGGTGCCATGGCACTGGGAGCGAGACGAGGTCGTCGACGAAGCGGCGTGGCGGGTCGTAGCCACCGTGCTGAGCGACCCAGCGGATCCCGCCCGGCAGACCGATCACTGCCTTGCCGTCTGCGAGGGACCGAGCTTCCTCGATCAGGCGGACGCGCTGCAAGGGCGGCGTGAGGCGCTCGAAGGCGCCGGGGCGTTCGTGCCAGGCGAAGACCGTCTCGATCGGGTGGTCGACCGAGCTGGAGTACTCGATGCTCACTGGTTCATCTCCTCAGAAAATGGCGGCCCGTCTCCGGTCTGGAGGTCCCGCTGGGGCCGGTCCCAACGGCTCGTTGCTCGCGCAGCTACCCCACCTACCGGCACGATCGGCGCCGGATAGCCAAGCCGGGCGAGCTCGCTCCGACCGAGGCGCCAGGGTTCGTGGACCGCGGCCGCCCCGAGCCGGCGAAGCTCCGGCAGGTGACGTCGGACGTAGGAGCCGAGCGGATCCAACCGGCGTGCCTGGCGTGTGGGGCTGAGTACGCGCTGGGGGTTCGCCCCCGTCCCGAGCCCTGCCATCCACTGCCAGTTCAAGTTGTTCAGCCCGACGTCGGCGTCGATGAGATGTTCGAGAAAGTGCCTGGCGCCGTCGCGCCAGTCCAATCCGAGGTTCCTCGTGAGGAACGAGGCTGCGATCATCCGGGCACGGTTCGTAAGGAAGCCTTCGTCCGCCAGTTGCCGCATTGCGGCGTCGACAATCGGGATGCCGGTGTGGCCGCTGCACCACGCCTCGAAAGCCACACGGTCGCGCCGAGGGCGCCCGCTTCGCGGGACATAGTCGGACCACGCCGCGTCAGGTCGTGCGGCGAGGATCTGCAGGTAAAAATCGCGCCAGCACAGTTGGCGCAGGAACGGAACTGCACCCGGCACGCCGTCCAGCGCGGCCTCGACAGCAAGCGGGGAGAGGGAGCCGAAGTGCAGGTCAGCCGAGAGCCCCGAGGTCGCAGGTTCGGGCAGGTCGTCGCGGTGCTCGCCATAGCGGGCGATCGATCCGTCACGCCAGGTCGTAAGGCGGGCCACTGCAGCACGCTCGCCACCCCTTCTCGTTGCGGGTCGCGCCACGGGAGCCGCTCGTGCTGACCGTGATCTGTCCGTCGTCCCGACGAGGTGGAACGCCCGGAGCGAGGCGGGCGCCTCGAGCAGCTGTCGGCGTGGGGTCGCCAGCCACCGCCGGTAAAAGGGGGTGAAGACCCGTGAAGACCCGGTAGTGGTCACCACCGTTCCTGTAACTGTGGCGTTTTATTCCACAGCCGCCGAGCGAACAGCGTTCTCGACTTCTGCCGGGGGTCGCACCCCGGGAAGACGACATCGCGGTA
>JAJYMM010000064.1 GCA_021787035.1 Actinomycetes bacterium | reverse complement strand
AGTCCGTCAGGACGTGAGCGGCGGCGAGAGCGATGGCCGCTTGGTGGGTCGGCACCTGGGTGAGGTCCGCCCACTGCCTGAGGCGCTGAATGACGACCGGCAGCCCAGAGAGCAGGACCGGGTTGGTAGCCGGACGGCAGGACGGATCGGAGCCGCCGGCAAGGTGTGCGGCGTCGATGCTGTGCCAGTCGACCGGCACCTGTGGGAAGAGTCTACGGACGTGGCGCCTCTGCTCGCGGGGAGCCCAGCTAAGATGCGCGCAGCAGAGGTAGCGGACGGCCCGGGCGCGGTCCTGACGCCAAGCCACGGAGAAGACGGGAGCCGCTGTCTGCGCCGTAGGGGTCACCTCCTTTCAGCAGAGCGTCACGATGGCACCGGCGGCGACTCCGCCGGCGGCAAGGGCGGCATCCCCCCTTTCAGGCGGTAGCTGTCGCCGCGGAGGCTGAGGGTGGTCACGTGGTGCAGGAGCCGATCCAGGACGGCGGTCGCGATCGTGGTCGAGGCGAAGATGCTGCCCCACTCCTGGTACGGACGGTTGCTGGTGACGATCAGGGAGCGCTGCTCGTACGCTTGGGCGACCACCTGAAAGAAGTGGTTGCTGGCAGTGTTGTCCAAGGCCAGAAACCCCAGTTCGTCGATGATGAGCAGGTCCAATCGGCCCAGGGCCCGCATCCGCACCCGCAGGCTGCCGTCGGCCAACGCGGCGTAGAGGTCCTCGACCAGGTCCTGCGCGGTGGTGAAACGCACGGTCCGCCCAGCCAGTACGGCCTTGTAGCCGAGGGCGGTCGCAAGATGGGACTTGCCCACTCCGGGAGGTCCCACCAGGCAGACGTTGCTGTGCTCGTCGATAAACCGCAGCCGAGCCAGCTCCATCACTTCCTGGCGGCTGACGGAGGTCTGGAAGCCAAAGTCGAAGGCCTCCAGCGTCTTGAGCATCGGGAACCCCGCCGCCGCGAGTCGCTTCTGTTGCTGGGTGGTGTCCCTGGCCGTCACCTCCTCATGCATGAGGCCGGCCAGGAAGTCCAGGTGAGACAATTGCTGGCTGATCGCTAGCCGGTTGTAGTCCTCGAGCACCTCCCGCACGCGCCGCAGCTTGAGCCGCTTGAGTTCCTGTTCCAGGCGTTCCATGCCGGCGGCGTCCATCAGCGCTCACCCCCGGCGGCGTAGTAGTCCAAAGAACGCTGTTCCACAGCGACCTCCGGACAAGCGCCGGTAACCAGTGCCGGGGTCGGGGTGGCTGGCGCCTCCGGCAGTGCCCGCCCGTCGCACCTGACGATGCCCTTGACGCTCTTGTAACCGAACGCCCCGAAGGCGGCTGCCCGGGTCATCGCTTGGTGGACGACGTCCGTCCCGTGCTGCTCGCAGAGGTCGAGGATGCCCTCCACCTGTTCCCGGAGGTGACCCCGACGGGTGCGTGCCAGACCGCGCAGGAAGTCCGCGGCGCACGGGCCGATCGCCTCGAACCTTTGCTGCAGTTGGTCGCCCTTGCTTCCCGGCCCGGTGCGGGGACCGTAGTGTTCCTCACGGATGTCGCGCCGGCCTTTGCCCTGCAGCCGGGTGAGGACCGCGACCCGCTCCTGGCCCTGGAAGACCTCCAGCCGGTCCTCAAACCCGTGCACCTGGACCGTCAGCCGCTGGAGTCGGTCCGGCACGGAGTAGGTGTTGCCCAGCCAGTGGATGATCCCCGTCTTGCTGACGCCGCGGTCCTCGACTATGGGGACCTCCACCGGGACCCCGGGCAGGGGATGCAGGGCGGAGACCTCGTCGGCCAGGCGCTGCTGGGGGGGCACGCCCGTCGCCGCACACGGTTCGCCGTTGGCCACTTCCGCGCACCATTGCCCCACGTCCGTGTTCAACGTCGTCAAGGTGCCGAGTTCGTAACCGTAGAAGAACGACCGCTTGATGAACTTTACACGATTTTCCACCTTCCCCTTCGATTCCGGTTATCCGGCTAATCTCGCCCCCAGGCTCGATCTCGCTCGCCCGAGCGCCGAGTTTCATCAACTGGGTCTTCTTGAGCGCAGGTCGTGCCGTCCGGCTGCATAGCACTATGTGCTTGGGTCAGGGCCTCGGCGAGGTGTTCCTGCGGCTTGCATAGTGCTATGTCCGTTCCGAGCCGGTTCCGCCGGCTGGGGCGCCCGCAGCGCAGCCAGGGCCGCGCGGGCCTCCGCCTCGGCCTCGACGTCCTCACGGCGTGCGGCCAGATCAGCCAGGCCCTCCAGGTGGGCCACCAAGAAGAGGCGGAGTTTCGCGGGCTTGGCGCCATCACGTGCCGCGCCCCGCAAGCGGCGCTCCAGACCCAGCGCGGCCAGGGCACCGGCCGCCACACGCTCCCCGGCTGCGGCATGGGTCTGCAGGCGCTCAATCGCCCGCGCGACGAGCCAGGAGCTCCTGGGCAGGGCCTGCTCCCCGCCGTCGAGCAGACGCGCCGCCTCCAGCACCTGTGCCTCGGCGGGGCTCAGGTACGTGACCACGGCTCGCTGCCGCATCCCGCTGGGTCGCATGCGGTCGCCTCCAAATCGTGCGTCAGCCGTCCCGCACGTGGTCGTGCTGCCCGTGCAGGCAGTGCGTAGCTGTGCGGCCGCAGCCAGCGCGAGGGGCTCCCGGCTCAGGGAGCCGCCCGGCGCTTACGGGTGGTTGGCAGAGCGGGCATCTCGGCGAGGAAGCGCTCCAGGCGTTCGGCGACGTCCCGGTGACGGCGCATCTCGTCTTCCCAGCCACGGGCATCGGCGTCGCGGATGAGCAGGCGCACGTCGCCAAGTTGGCGCTCCATGGTCGCTCGGGCTTCCGGCAGGGGGACGAAGGCCGCGCACCGCTCGCAGACGTTGGCAAACGGGCAGGGGGTCTGCCGGTGGTCCAACTGGCAGTAGCCGTGAGCCAGCCTCGTCTTGAGCGTGTGCGAGTTCATCCACTCCGGGTCGGAGGAGCCGGGCTCCCGCGTGGGGAGGTCGAGCATGGCCGCCGAGTATTGGTGCTTGATCTTGGCGAGGGCGTCGTCGTATTGCTGCCGGATGGTGCTGTCGAAGAGGTGCCCGTAGCGCAGGCTCATCTCCATGGTTACGTGCCCAAGCAGCCGCATCAGGGCCTGGACGCTGATCCCGGCATTGACCAGGCTGGTCGCGTACGTGTGACGGAGCTGGTGCGGCGTGACGCGTAGCGGCCGGCCGCTGGCGTCACGCAGGCCCGCCAACTCGACGGCACGGGCCAGGGCGTCACGGAACCCGTACGGGGCCATGCGCTTGCCAAGGCGCACGAAGAGGAACGCCGTCGGCCGCCCGGTTTCCGGATGCGGGAGCAGGGGCTGCCGGCCCCGCGCCTCCACGAGTTCGTCGAACAAAGCCACGGTGGCGGCGTCGACCGGGACCATGCGCTCTGTGCGCAGCTTGCCGAGCGGCACCTTCACCCACATGCCCTGGCCTGGCACCTGATGGACGCAGTCGAGTTCCAGGTCGACCAGTTCCCCGATGCGCATACCGGTGCCCCGCAGGATACCCAGACCGCACCGATAGAACCTGTCGTCGAGGCGGGCGATCGCGGCGAGGAGGCGCTGCTCCTGCTCGCGCGGGATGTAGCGGGGCAGGGCCTGGTCAAGCTTGGGGATGTCGCTGTTGAACAGCAGACGCTTGGTCGGCGCCTCCGACCAGTCCCACTCGGTGATCCTGTCCAGAAACAGCTTGATGTCCAGGACGCGGTTCTTGCGGTGGTCCTGGCCAATCGGTTGCTCCGTGCCGTCGGGGCGGGTGCGCGTGCGGGTGCGGTTCCAGACCAGCCAGGGCTCGATGTGCTCGCGGCGGCCCAGGCCCCGCACGTCCTGCACCTCCGGGGCGTGCTCACCGAGATAGGTGGCGAAGGTCTGAAACGTGGCGCAGTATCCCAGCACGGTGGCTGCCCGGTGGGTGGCCGCCACCAGATCGAGGTAGCGTGCCATCGTCGTACGCAGCGGCGTTTGAGGGACCCGGGCCAAGCGGTCCCACCAACTGGGACTGCGGGCTGAGCGGTGTCGAGCCGGCGTGGCGACGACCCCGAGGTGGTGGAGGGTGTTCTGAAAGGCGTGCAGCGAGACCGTCCAGTGCCGCAGGGGCTTACCCACGCTCACCTCGTACGTGCGGACCGCGGCGCGGAACGCCGCGAGGTCGTCCACTGTTAGCTGTCGCAGTTGCTTGCCGGTCTGAATGAGGAGGCGCAGCAGCACCAGCGGGACCATGGCCTCGATGTGACGTTTGGTGAAGCCCAACTCGCCTGCGGCCTCGCGTACGGCATCCACCGCACCCGCCAGGGGCGAGAACGCCGCCTCCCGCACCAGTGGCGTGATTTTCCGTGAGAACAGGTAGGGGTAGCCGGGACGCAAGTGACCAAAGAGCATCAGGAAGGTCACCAGACCATTGGCGCGTGTGTCGAGGTTGACCAGATGGGGTGCGACCTGATCACTGTGCCAATCCAGGTCTTCAATGGTTTGGAGCAGCCGAGCGCCGACGGCCGTGCGTTGGTCCACGTATTTGGGATGGAAGTCGAAGTTGGCGAGATGCGCCCGATACGCCGTCATGATCTCTGGCACCGAGGGGCGCCAACGGTCCGCGGCCTCAGGCACGGCCCTCACCGTCCCGCACCCGTGCCTGAGCCTCGTCGTATTGCCGCCGCAGGTGCGCGGGGCTGAGGTGGACGTAGACCTGGGTGCTGTCGATGTGGCTGTGCCCCATCAGGGTCTTGAGCACGTGGGCGTCTACGCCGGCCTGGGCCATGTTCGTGCCGAAGGTGTGCCGCAGCCGGTGCGGGTTTGCGGCAGGCACGCCGGCGCGGGTCCGGTGGTAGCGGAAGATCGTGCGCAGCCCCGCCGCACTGAGAGGCCTGCCCCGATTGGGGCCCTTGGCGACCAGGAACAACTCCGGGGCCGGGGACTCGGGCCGCTCGCGCAGCGCGTACCGGTGGACGGCGCGCAACACGTCTTCGTCCAGAGGCACAACCCGTTCGGTCCCGCCCTTCCCGGCCACCCGCGCCGCACGCCCGCCCATGTCCACGTCGCGCAGGCGGAGCGTGAGCACCTCGCATGACCGGAGCCCGCCGTAGAGCATCAGCAGCGCCATCGCCTTGTCCCGATGCGTGCGCAGGCTCGTGACGAGCCGCTGCACCTCGTCAGCCTCCAGGCCGCGCGGCAGTCGCCGCGGTGTACGCAGTTGCAACTCGCCTCGGGAGACGCGTTCCTGCGTGTGACCGAGCAGGCCCCGGCGCGGCGAGCGCCAGTTGCGGTTCACCTGCCCGTGCGGCACGGGGTTGCGCATCGGACGGTCGGGTTGCTGGCGCTGAAGATGCTCGTAGAAGCCGTGGATCGCGGCCAACCGGCGGTTGATGGTCCGTGCCGTCATGCCCGTGTTCCGCCCGTCCTCCAACCGGAAGACGTTCGCGCCCCGGTCCCCGGGACCAGGCCGGCTCTGCTCGGCTCGGATGAACGCCAGCAGGTCCGTCACCGTCACCGCTTCCGGGTCGCGCCCGGTCCCGTCCAGCCATCGCCAGAAGCAGAGCATGTCCAGGGCATAGGCCCGGACCGTGTGCCGGGAGAACGCCCGGGCGGCGAGAAACTCCAGGTACGACGCCAGCGGGGCCACGGGCACCCCGTCCGATCCAACCACGGCCCAGCCGGGTATCCCTTCCGTCCTGGCCAACCGGAACTCTCCCACCGCCGCCCCTCCCGCCCGTCGCCCGTCGGCGCTGCCCTGCCAGCCTTCGCCACCAAGCGACCTCGGGCACCGTATCAGGCTGGGGCGGGAGGGGTCAAACCCCGGATTAGCCGGATAATAGTGGGTCGTGGATCCAGCATGTCCGCGGCTTGAACCCGTACCCCGCGGCGAAGCGCAGTAGCCCCTCGCAGAGCTGCACCACGTGGCCCACCCGCGACGTCGTCACCGTCTTGGCATTGTCGTAGAGGATTTCGGCCGGGACCCCGCCCGCGGCCGCCAGCGCTCGCCGGTG
>JAJYMM010000163.1 GCA_021787035.1 Actinomycetes bacterium | reverse complement strand
CAGCTCTCCCGCGTCCAGGTCGACCTCATGACTGCCCTCCTGTCCTTCGACCGGGTCTTCGAGGTCCCCGACCTCGTCGAGGCGCTCCCCGACGAGCTCGACACTCTCGTCGGCGACCGCAGCTACCGCCTGTCGGACGGCGAGAAGCAGCGTGTCGCCATCGCGAGGCTGCTGCTCACAGCACCCGGCGTTGTCGTGCTCGACGAGGCGACGGCCCACCTGCTCGCGGCCGGAGGCCTCTGCACGGAGCTCTACTCGACCCAGTTCGCCGCCGGGCAGGCGCTGGCGATTGGACCACGACCTGAGCCACGACGGGGAGCTCGAGACCGCCAGCGATGCTGCTGAGCTAACCTGAGCTCGCCTGGAGCCGGTAGACGGTGTCGCCTGGGACGTCTCGTACCCGCCTGAACTCGTAACCTTGGACGGTACGTAGGTATGCCATGCCCCGGAGGACGCGAAGCCATCCATGTGAGCGGTCGTGCCCAGGTCGCGGTGAGCGGACAGCCGGTCTGGCTCGGCAACGCTGACCGACCGCTGTTCGGGTGGCTCCACGCGCCCGAGCGCGTCTCCGGCGCTGTGGTCCTGTGCCTGCCGATCGGTGACGAGAGCTTCGCCGCCTACCGGGCCTACCGCCTGCTCGCGCAGCAGCTCGAGTCACGTGGAGTCGCGGCGCTCCGCTTCGACTACCTGGGCACCGGAGACTCCGCCGGGCTCTTGGAGGACGTCAAGGACGTCGGCACCTGGATCACCGACATCTCTCGAGCGGTCGAGTTCGTGCGTGAGTTGGGTGCATGCTCGGTGGTGCTCGTCGGCATGCGGGTCGGTGCGCTCCTCGCGCGCCGCGCTGCATCACTGAGCGACGTCCGGCTCCTCGCGCTTTGGGATCCCTGCGAATCCGGCAGAGGTTTCCTCCGAGAGCAGCGGCTTCTGGGCGCCACCGGGAAGCTGCCGAGCGCAGGGCAGAACGTCCACGAGAGTCCTGACGTCGAGATCCAAGGTGCGGTGCTCCCAGGCTCGCTCGCAGCGTCTCTGGAGGCCCTGGACCTGCTTGACGACTCAGCTCATGTGCTCGATCGGCTCCTCTTGCTGGTGCGCCCCGGGCGCAGCCGAGCGGAGCGTGTCCAAATGGCCGTGCCGGCCCGCTCGATCAGGTGCGAGGAGGTCCTGCAGCAGGAGCGGTTCTTCGACGTCGACGTCTGGAACCCCTTCGTCGACGATTCCTCGGTACGACTAATCTCCCGATGGTGCGTCGAAGCCCTCGGGGCGAACCAGGAACGCCCATCGGCCGTCGCTGCCCCGCCCGCCTGGCGTCCGGCTATCGTTCAACCGGAGGGCAAGCACCGCGCAGTCGTAGAGACGCCAGTGTCCTTGGGAGCCGGGCATATCTTCGGCATCGTGTCGGAGCCGGCAGGCGTGCAAGACCCCTTAGCGCCAGCCGTGGCGCTGCTGAACATGGGGCTCGACCGCCACACTGGCCCCTCCCGAATGTGGCCGGAGCTCGCGCGCTCGTGGGCCGGCAGGGGAGTGCGCGTCCTGCGATTCGACCTGAGTGGAATCGGGGACAGCGGGACTCGGGCAGACCAGCTACCCGAGATCGTCTACCCTGCTACCGCGCTCGAGGACATCGCAGCGGCGGCATGCTACCTAGCACCCGGCGATCCCGCTCGGGTCCTCCTCGTCGGCGCGTGCTCCGGCGGCTACCACGCGACAGAAGGGGGCGCAGCGCTCAATTCGAAAGCCGTGTGGCTGATCAATCCGGCCGTGCCGAGCTCGAAGGCCCTTCGCCGAGTCACTCACGACGATACTGCCGACACAGACCGCCGGGCCGTGCGCCGGCTGCCCCCGATAGTCGTCCGCCTCGCGCAAAGCCCGTGGGCCGCGCGACTGGCGCACTTCCTCATGCCGCGCATCGCCTGGCGTGCCCTCGATGCGACCGGCCTCTATCCATTCGCAGCTCGAGCCTTTCGTACGCTCGTGAAAGGCGGCACCGACACGTACGTGCTCTGCGGTGCTGCGGAGGCCCGGAAGTTCGTCGCGTACGGCACGTCAGAGCTCCGACGCCTGTCCCGATCAGGACATTTCCACTTCGAGGTTGCCGACGACCTCGACCATACGCTCCTTCGCGCCCACTCACGGCAGCGCGTGTCCGCCGAACTCTCGGAGTATGTCCTCGGTCCGTTCTCGAA
Source organism: Actinomycetes bacterium (assembly GCA_021787035.1). Lineage (GTDB taxonomy): Bacteria > Actinomycetota > Acidimicrobiia > Acidimicrobiales > Palsa-688 > JAJZYO01. Next base: position 28,804 of record JAJYMM010000163.1, on the reverse strand, counting down.
CCGCCACGGATGCGCCGAAGCGCCATGCACCGACGTCGGCTCGGGCCCTTCCAGTCCTTGAATGACCAATGACTGAACTGCTCACACCCGTGCTCGTCAGGATGCTCGAGGGGCGCGTGGGCAGCACGCTTCTGATGCAGCTGCTCGGCACGTCGCCGCTGATCGCCTTCGATCGGGTCTACCCGTACGAGAACAGCTACCTCAGCTACCTCGTCCGCCTCTGCGGCCTGCTCGACCCGGGCAAGACCATTACGTCCACGATGTCCGACGTCGTATACGGCGCGCCAGGCCACCTTTGCGCGCTGCCCTTCCCGCCGCAACTCGCGGATGGTGAGAGCCTGGCGCGCGGCGCGCTCGGCGGCGTCTGGCGGGCTGTCACGCACCTCGCCCAGCGGCACGAGCCAACGCCTCGCTACTACGCGGAGAAGTTCTGGGGAAGCGTCATGCCAGTCGTCGAGGCCGGGCTGCGGCCCATCGTAATCGACCTCGTGCGTGACCCGAGAGATCTTATCGCCTCGGTACGCGCGTTCAACACGAAAACCGGCGTGGCGCGCTTTGGCAGGAGCCAGGTCCAAGACGACGACGCGCACCTGCGCAGGCTCGTCGCAGGAATCCGAATGCGCATCGCGGAGATGGACCAGGACCTCCAAGTGCCACGGATGACCTTGCGCTACGAGGACCTCGTCCAAGACGTAGTCGGGGTGGCTCTACGCGTCTCCGAGCTGCTGGAGGTGGCGGTCGACCCAGCCCGATTACCCGACTTCTCCGACATGACCCATCACACGACCTCACCGACCGCGGCAGCATCGATCGGTCGCTGGCGCACCGAGCTCTCGGCGACCGAAGTTGAGACAATAGAGCGCCGGCTCGGACCAGCGATGTCGCGGTTCGGATACGCATTGCACTAGGGACTAGGGTTCTCGGACATGGCTGATCTGCTGTCCGGCTTGCCATCCTCGTCGGGCGTCACGCACGAGACCTTCCCGGCTGTGGTCGCGGGAGTGGATCTCACCTCGACCGAGGAGGTGACCAGAGCGGTCGAGCGCTTCGGCGAACGCTACCTCCGGCGGGTGTTCACGCCTCGCGAGATCAAGGACTGCCGCGCCAGGACTGCGGCGATCACCGCCCGAAGCCTCGCGGCGCGCTTCGCGGCGAAGGAAGCGACATTCAAGGTACTTCGGCTCAGTGACGTGCGTCCACCATGGACCGACGTGGAGGTGCAGCGCAGCTCCACCGGTTCTTGCACGATCTGCCTAACGGGTTCGGCTCGCCAGTTGGCTGCGGCGCAAGGGGTCGACCACATCGCGGTCTCCCTGACGCACGAAGGGCCGATGGCCGCGGCGATCGTCGTCGCGACATGCCACCGGGGGCTTTCGTGACCCCGGGGACGGCACTCACCGATCGCATCCGACAGGTGCTCGACGCCGAGGCGCGCCTTCCCGTCCCCGCTGCCGGGCTCGCGGACGAGGACGACCTGTTCCGAAGCGGGCTGTCCTCGCACTCGAGCGTCAGCGTCATGCTCGCCCTCGAGGAGCTGTTCGGCGTCGAGTTTCCGGACGCGCTTCTCAGCCGGCAGACATTCCAGTCGATACGGTCGATCGCGACCGCTCTACGGAGCCTCGGCGTCGAAGACACGTCCTCCGGAGACTGACGCGCCAGGTGGACAAGGAGCACGAGATCCTCGTCTCGTATCGGGATGCCCTGTGCGAAGCCGGGTTCCTGCAGCGCACGACAGTCGACGGCGTCTACGGTAGGTCCGCGCTCTTCGAGCGCCTCGTCGGTGGAGTCGAGGCCTACCTCTCAGGGGCTGGTGCCGACCAGTCTCCGACGGTCGTGCGCTTTCCGCCGGTCGTCCCGCTCGAACTCCTCGTCCGGTCCGGATACCTCCGCTCCTTCCCGACGCTCGTCGGGTCGATCCGATCCTTCAAGGGGAACGAGGATGACCATCGCGTCCTGCTCGCCGAGCTCGAGGAGGGAGAGCGCTGGTCATCGGCCGCGACGGACACCGGTAACGCCCTGTGCCCCGCCGCATGCCACCCGCTCTACCCGACGCTCGCCGGTGGCCTCCCACCGTCAGGCCGTGTGTTTGACGTGTACGGTTACGTCTTCCGGCATGAGCCGTCCGTGGATCCCGCGCGCATGCAGATCTTCCGACAGTACGAGTTCGTCTACGTCGGTGACTCTCTCGGCGCCACTTCGCATCGCGACCTCTGGCTCGAGCGCGCCTTTGACGTGCTCGGCGCCCTCGGCCTCAAGGTGACTACCCAGGCGGCAACGGATCCCTTCTTCGGGCGTACCGGGCGCCTCCTGGCCGACAGCCAAAGGCTCGCTGGGCGCAAGACAGAGTTCCTCGCCCGCACCAGCCCGTCGGAGATGTCGACGGCCCTCGCGTCGGTGAACCTCCACGCCGATCACTTCGGCCGGGCATTCGGCATCCGCAGCGCCGACGGCACCGTTGCTCACAGCGCGTGCGTCGGTTTCGGCGTCGAGAGGATCGTCCTGGCGCTGCTCTACCAGCACGGACTGGACCCGACATCCTGGCCGAGCACGCTAAGGGAACGTCTCACCACATGAGCGGAGACGCGCCAGCTCCCAGCGGGGCCCTGCCGCTTCTCGCGCTGCCATACCGGCCGACCGCCCTGTCGCCTTGGGCGCTCGCTGATGCGGCGCGCGACGTGTGCCGGCTGCTGTGGATCACAGACGAGACGGCGCCGGTGGATCCCGTCACGATTCGGCTGCTCCGCCGGCTGGGAGATGTGACCGACCTCGCAGGCTGCTCGAGGGAGTCCTGGCGCGAAAGGCTGGCGACCTTCCGCCCGAACGGGATCGCCGCCTTCTCGGACCACAACATGGTGAGGATCGCCGAGGCTGCGGCGGACCTCGGCCTGAGGTTCCACTCTCCGGGCGCGGCGACGGTCCTCACCGACAAGTACGCACAGCGGGCCGCGCTCCGCTCCGGAGGCGTCGAGTCTCCCGGATGCTGGATCGTCCCATCCGCCGAGAACCCCCGTGCTGTCGCCGCGCTCGCGTCCAGGCTGGACTACCCCGTGGTCCTCAAGCCCCGCAATGGCGCGGACAGCCGCCTCACCTTCCGCGTGGACGACGAGTCGCAGCTCCTCGGCATCCTCGCCACGCCCGAAGTCGCGACATGCGGGCTGGCAATGGTCATCGAGGAATACCTGCAGGATGGCCCGGCACTGCTGGACGGCCGTGTCGCGAACTACCTGTCGGTCGAGTCGGTGGTCTCGGCGGGCGTCATCCGCCACCTCGCGACGACAGGCCGCCTCCCCCAAGCTACCCCGTTCCGCGAGACCTGCCTCTTCATCCCGAGCACGCTCGCGGGATCCGACAGGGAGGCCGTGCTCGCACTTGCGACACGCGCCATCCTCGCGCTCGGCATCGAGCACGGCTTTCTCCACACCGAGATCAAGCTCACTCCCGCGGGTCCGAGGATCATCGAGGTCAACGGCAGGCTCGGCGGCGGCGTGCCTGCCATGTACCAGCTGTTGACGGGCATGTCGTTGATCAGCTTCTCGATGCGAGTCGCACTGGGCGAGAGCGTCCACCCAGCGGAGATCTCGCAGGACAGCTCCGTCGCTTACCGCCTCCTCGTCCAGGCTCCCGTGGAGGCTGCGAGGGTGGAAGGAACCGAAGGGTTGGATGAGGTTGGCAAGATCGAAGGCGTCAGCTCGGTATCGCTGAACCGCCCGGCAGGTTCGAGGCTCGACTGGCGTCTCGGGAATCGAGACTACGTCTTCGCGGTTCTTGGTTCGGCGAGAGACCACCGCTCCCTTCTCGATACGATCCAGCAGATCAGCCAGGTCGCGCGCATCCGCTACTCCGGCTGATAGCGCCACCGCACGAGGCCTTCGCCTCAGCGTTTGCGGTAGCGGCACAAGAGGGTAAACGTGTCCATACAGGAATCAGTGACACACGGCCTTCTGACTGTGGCAAAGCACAATGCACTTCGGACGCGCCAAGGCGACACGCGCGCACAGTGGTGTAGTGAGTGCTCAGCGTCTTGACGCTCACACCTCGCGGTGGGTAAAGCGCGCACCGCGTTCTTTTCCTTGATTTTCTTGGTACAACCTGCTTGCGAGGGTCCGACAGACGTGCCAGCCTTGCATCGCGAGTGACAGTGCGCAGCTTGCATGGGACAGTCGACGCAACGACTGTCCGTGGCGGATTTCGCGCCAAGAGCTACGAGGGCAATACTCCTGATGCAAATCATCTCGAGACGAGGGGGCGAGCAGGCACTCTCGACGTGTCCTGCCCACCCAACATCCAACAGGCGAGCATGCAAGGCCATTCTTGGTATCGCGCTGCCAGCACTCATGCTTGCTGTTCCTGGAGTCACACTCACGTCGCTCGCGCCCTCGCAGGGCGCTGGAACGTCGGGCTCCGCGCCGCGAGCACGCGCCCAGTCGGGATCTGTGGGAACCAGCCCGGCGACGACGATCGACTGGGCGCGAGGCACAGTGTTCGGCAGCGTGGGCAACGCCGGGGCCGATGCTGTTGCGGACTGCGCCGTGGCGGCTGTCGCGGACATCGAGCAGATAATGCAGGGGCGCACCACACCGATCGACCCGGCACCGTTCCTCGCCGCGTACGCCGCGCTCGCGCGCTCGGCCGGCGAGTCTCCCGGGCCCAGCGCAACGATCCCGCCCTGGCTCGTGCTCCGGGCGTGGCACGCGCCGGGGATCGCCGGCACACGGATAGCACCCGCCCTTCCCGTCGCCCCGGGACGCGCCAGGCTAGAGCAGGCCCTTGCCGGAGGCCCGCTCTACGCGGTCGTCGACCTTCCGCGCCCTGTCTCGGCAGCTCCAGTGTGGGTGGGCACGGACGACGTTGCGATAAGGAGCTGGACGACCACCTCGGCACCGTCGGGATACCTGGGCAGTGGGGTCCATGTAGTAGCGGTTGTCGGCTACGACGCACGTTATGTCGAGGTCGTGACCTGGGGATACGTACAACCCATCTCGTGGTCGCTCTGGGCACGGCTGGCCACCCAGGTCTGGGCCATCACGCCTCAGGCGGGACCCTGAGGACGGCCGGCCGCCGCACTGATTCGCCGGCGACGAATCGCGGTCAGCGCCGCTCAGGCACCGCCTCGTACCCGCGACGCCTCATAGCGGGCAATGACCGAGCGGGGGCCGAAGGCCGCGACATACGCGGCGAAGGATCGTGGAGCAGACCTCGGACTCAGCTGCAGGATGTGGTTGTCGCCAGCGTCGTACCACGACTCGTACGCGACGACGTGGTGCGCGACGAACTGCCCGATACCGCTGACATAGGCGCCGTCGTCCCCGTGTGTGCTGAGCGTGCCCCACTCGGGGATGCTGAGCGGCTTGCCGTGCTCGCGGGCGAACCGGTAGACGGCGTCGAGACCGAGCGGCTCGTTCGCGAGCGACGGCCAGCGCCTCAACGAGCCGACGGGAGGAAGCCGCATCGAGGCCTCGTCGTAGGCATCGATGCCGACGATGTCGACCGAGGCGTTCCCCGGATAGTACGCCGCGAGCGGCAGGTCCTCGTAGTTGGCATTGACGTTCCAATCGAAGAGGAAATGCGCCCCGGGCACCGCCCGCATCGTGCGGACGATCTGGGTAAAGTACAGGGCCCAGTCGTGCCACTGCGACGGCTTGGTGCCTATCCAGTCGACCTCCCATGGGCCGTTCATCTCCGGCCCGAGGCGTATCACGGAATAGCCGAGACCAGCGGCGACGAGGTTCTCCGCGAGGTGCTCGGCGTAGATGTCGAAACGCCCCCTTGCGCCGAGGAGGCGCCAGTTGGCCGTGGCCGCGACGTCGTCCGGCACCAGGTTCTCGGCAATGACCAGAGTGTGCCGGTTCGGGTCGGCTGCAACCCATTTCACATAGCCGTAGCGGGGGTTGGTGATCCACGGGTCCTGCCACTGCGCCCAATTCGGGTCCTCGGTGCTGAATACCTCGAGGCAGTCATAGGTGATCCCGGTGGCCCTCTCGACCTGCACGAGCTGGCGGCCGTACGAGGCGTAGATGCAGGTCGTCTTCGAGTTCCCGGCCTGCACGAGCCCAACCGGCCGAGCAGTCCGGGAGGTCGGAGCCGCCCCGGCAGGCCCCGCCAGCGCGGCGGGGCCGACGGCCAGACCCCCTACGACAGCCAGCGCCGCGATGCGCCCAGCGCGCGTGACGCCCCGCCGCGGGAGCCGGAGCACTACGTGAAGTGCAGCGCTCAACCGGCGCGACCCACCTGCGACGTCGCCCGCGCTGCCCATCCGGCCACTCCCTGCACGTCGGGATGATACCCGGCGCCCCTTGCGCCGTCGCGATCCGAACGGTCGCGCCATGACGCGCCGCGACGCCCCGCGCACCTCACGGCGGCAGAGCTGCCGCCGTTGTCTCCCTGTGGCCGAGGGTCGGTATCGTATGGTCATCGGCGACGTCGACCCGCACGGCAACCCGCCCACGCGATTGCGGGGAGCCGGATCTGGCGGCAAGGACGGAGAGTGAGCCGAGACGTGCCGCAAGAGCTGCCGGCCGTCCCGGCGGCCGAGCACCGCGGGCCAGGCCGAGCCGGGCTGTTGCGGATCCTCTCGGGCCTCGGCTGGAACACAGGAGGGCAGATCGCGTCGGTCGCGCTCAATCTTGTGCTCACGCCATTCCTACTGCTTCGCCTCGGCGTCAACCAGTACGGTCTGTATGCCCTCCTGAGCTCGTTCCGCGGCCTGCTGTCGAATCTCGACGGTGGCTTCGGTCCGACGTCCTCGCGCTTTTTCGCCGTCTATGCAGGAGCAGACGATCGCAGGTCGACGGCCGGGCTCGTCCTGACTATCTCGGCGATTCTCACAGCCATCGTGGGGACGTTAGCCGGGATCGTCGCGCTCCTCGCTCCGCAGATCACGGAGCTGCTCCACTCCTCGAGCTCGCTTCACCACGAGGCCGCCGGGCTGCTGCGGGCCTTCATGCCGCTCCTCCTCGCGGCGACCCTCCGGGGATCCTTCCAGCGCATCCTGAGGTCCCACCATCGCTGGGCGTACATCAACATCTCGGCGACCGTCTCGACCGTGACCTACGTGGCATTCGCGATGCTGCTGGTGGGGGAGGGGCACGGCCTCGTCGGCCTCGTGTGGGCGAGCGTTGCCCAGGAGCTGGTCCTCGACATCGCTTTCGTCGTCGCGGCCACGCGCTACTTCTCCTGGCGCGACTGCCGGCTCTTACCGCATGACGTCACACGCGAGATTGCCCGTTACGCAAGCCGGGTCCAGCTGGCGGCTGTCGCGAGCTCGTTCAACTTCGAGATAGACTCCCTGCTCGTCGGGCTGATCTTCCCGGTCCGCTATGTTGCGTACTACAGCATCGGCTCGAACTTCGCGAGCCAGCTGGTCAGCCTGCCGTTGAACGCGGTGAGCCCGGTCGCGGTCACGTTGTCGAGGACCTTCGGCCGCTCGGGCCTGCGGTCAACCCTGCTCGAGTTCACCGAGCTGCAACGGCTATGGGTACGCGTGGTCGCGCCCTATGCCCTGATCGGCGCAGTCTGTGGCTACTTCGGGATCCTCCGGTGGCTCGGACCACAGGAGCGTCTCGCCGGTGCCGTCGCTGTCATCCTCCTCGGTGGCCAGGTGCTGAACCTGCTGAGCCAGGTGATGGCCGAGCTCGGCAAAGCCGTCAACAGGCCAGGCCTCGAGTCGCGCTATCTCGGCGTCGGCGTCGTCATAAACGTCGTGCTCACCATACCGCTCGCGTTCACCGTCGGGATGCTGGGCGTGCCGATCGGCACCGCAATCGGACAGCTGGTAAGCGCCCTGTACTTCCTGCACATTGCCAAGCGCGAAATCGATCGAGGGCTTCGCAGCTTTCTTGCCGACATCCCAGTGCTGGCGACGGTGACCGCCACGGCATGTGCCGCCGCGCTCGTCCTGCCCGCCTATGCCGTCGCCCCACGGGGCGCGTTCGGACTCCTGCTCTGCGGCGTCCCGGCGGCCGTCGCCCTCGTCATCCACGCGACGCTCGTCGGAGGCCTGAAGAGGACTGCGCGCATCGTCACGGCCGGGGCCAGCTTGGCGGCTCCAGCGAGCGGGGAACCGGCACCACGTGACGGCTTGGACTAGCCCGCGGCAGCAGTACTTGGCGCTCTACGCCCTGTTGGCATCATAGTCAGGTTGTGTCACACATAGCCCAGGCGACACCCTGACGCGCTAGTTCCAGATCTCCGGCACTCACCGAGGATCCTTCACCCTCCCGGCCGTACCACTTCTCCGGCAAGCTACCACCTTCCTGGCAGCGGAGGTGTGCCTTCCGCGGCATCTTTCTGCGCACTCGCTGTGGCGACGTGGCGCCTTTCCAGGTGCGACGCGCTGTGGTCGACGGTCCCCTTCATGTGCTAAAGAGTCACTGCTCGCGGTTCGTTAGCGACGTATGGTGGTGATCCCTGCGTGGGCATGGTGCGAGTGAGGCGGTCTGATCGACACGGCGTCGGAAGGCGCGGCACACTGGCCCGCGCAGTCGGTATCAGCGCGCTGCTGCTCGTCCCTGCCACCATGACGACGAGCACCGGCGCCTCGGGCGGCGCCGGGCCGAACACCGGCATCCTGGGAGCGACCGAGGCGTTTGCGCAGGTCATCACCACGCTGCAAAGCCGCGTCGTCGGCGCATCCACCTCGGCGTTCAGCTTGCTGACCGGGGAAGCCGGTGTCCCTGGGTCGGGCGCTCGGCAGCTCCACGAGAGCACGACGACCATAGCCCCTCCGGCTGTGCCGGGGTCGACGACCCCAGCCGGTCCCGGGCCGGCGACCGCGGGAGCCACCCCGACAGTAAGTGTCCCGTCGGCTCCAACATTGGGGAGCACCACGCCTACCACGGCCGTGCCATCGACGACCAGCACGCCCACGACCACGGTCGCAACCACACAGCCGCCGAGCACAACCTCGACCACCACCACCACCACCACGACCTCGGAGCCTCAGCAGTCCGGCGTGAACGGCGGAACCGTCGGAGCGGGCGGCACCCAAGCAGTCTGCATCGAGCTCGCCAACCCCGGAGGCGTCATCAGTGACGCGCAACTCCAGGCGATCACCGCCGTCACCGGGGTGAACTACCAGTGCGTGGAGACCTTTGCCAATCCCGCGCCCCAGTGGACGGACTGGGAGGATCCGTGGCCCTTCCGGATCACCTCCGACGGCTGGGACGCATGGCTCGCGGAGAGTCCCGCCCACCAGGTTGTGCTCGGAGAAGACCTCATCCCCTCCGCTCTCACGAACAACAATGACCCCCTCACCTGGGAACAGCCTTGCGATGCGGGCGCGTACAACCAGTACGCGACGCAGCTTGCAGAGAACCTAGTCGCCGCCGGCGCGGGCAACACCGTGATCCGCCTAGGTCTCGAGGCGAACGGTGGGTGGGAGATCGACTACGTCGGGCAGACCGCGCAGGAGCAGCACGACTGGGCCATGTGCTACGACCAGGAAGTCACCGCCATGCGGGCTGTCGCCGGCGCGCACTTCCTGTTTGTCTGGAACCCGAACACCTGCACAAACGACCTCGGACTCGCCAACTGGTACCCAGGGAACGACTACGTCGACATCATCGGCGCCGACGCCTACGACCTCGACTGCAACACGAACGAAACCGTCGCGCAGGAGGGCTGGCCGAACTACTACATCGACTCGAACGCCCAGAACGATGCCAGCCTCTCGGCAATCTCTGCATTCGCCGCAGCCCAGAACAAGCCCTTTGCCATCCCCGAGTGGGGCGAGGTCACCGGCTACACCGACGACCCTGCCTACGTGCGAGGCATCGCGTCGCTCGCTCATAGCAGCGACTTCAGCTTCCAGAGCTACTTCGACTGTGGCTGTGACAACATCGTTCAGCTGGGGAGCTCCGAGCCTCAGTCGACCACGGCATACGTCGCCGCGTTCGGATAGCCATTCCGATGCTCACCTCGGCATTCAGCCCGCGCTTCCGGGCGCGGGACCTGGCAGCCCGCGGCTCACCGGCGCAAGCTGTGATGGTAGGGTCGCACGGTGATCGACTTCGCGGTGATCATACCGACTCGAAATCGACCCCAATTCGTCGGTGCGGCTGTCGACAGCGTGCTTCGCCAGACTCATCCCGCGCGTGAGATCGTCGTCGTCCGCGACGGACCGCAAGCGGTCGTTCCTGGTTCCCTCCCAAACGACCTCATCCGGGTACTGGACCGGCCGCCTGAGGGAGTTGCTGCCGCACGCAACGCAGGTGTCGCGGCAACGAGCGCCGAGTGGCTGTGTTTCCTCGACGACGACGACCTCTGGCACCCCGAACGCCTGTCGGCGATCTCTGACCACATCGAGTCGCGTCCAGGTTGTGCCGCGGCACACGCAGGCTGGTGGAGCTTCTCCGCGACGCGGGGGGCGTCCATCGATCTCGTCGCGACCTCGCTCGACGAGTGTCTCGAGCAGGCGGCACATGTCACGCCGGTCTCCCGCATGGCGTATCTCGAGATCACGGGTCGGAGCTTCGACCTCCTTCTCGAAAGGAACAGAACGGCGATCAGCACCGTGACCGTCCGACGAGACGTCTTCGAACGCGCGGGCGGCTTTCCCCGCGGCTATACGTGCGCAGAAGACTGGGTGATGGCGATCAACGTCGCGCGCTACACCGAGTGGGACTACTGCGAGCGCCGCCTCTCCTTCATCAGGAAGCACCCTGGCAACAACACGACGGTCAACCCGACCAATGACCTCGTGACCATTCAGGCGATTCGAGAGGTCTGGCGCGACCGCACGCGCCCCTCTCCTCCGCACCGCCAGCTCACAGCCTACGCGCAGAGCTACCGTGACCTCTTGCACCGGGCGGTATGGCAAGCCCTCGCTCGTGGAGACCTGCGCATCGCATTGGCCGCCTACGTGGCGGCGCGAGACCTCCTCCCGCGTCAACGAGACCGGGCCATCGCCTTGATCCCGCCGCCGGTCATGCGTCCGTTGGTGCGCTCGAGAGCACGCCGCGCGCAGCGGAGCCGCTAGCCTCGAGTCACGTCTTCCATGACAACAACGCACCGCACGTGAGCATTTCTGTTATCATCCCGACGAAGGACCGGCTCCGCTCCCTCCGCCGCGTCCTGCCGACCTACCTCTCCCAGCCCGAAACGGACGAGGTCATCGTGGTCGTGGACGGGTCGCGGGATGGCACCGTCGAGTACCTGCGAGAGGCGGCGAGAAGGGACCCGAGGATCCGGGTCATGGACAATGGCCGCAATCGAGGCATCCCCTATTCCAAGAACAGGGGAATAGACGCAGCGCGGTCCGACTTCGTCTTCATTGGGGAGGACGACGTCGAGCTCACCGACCACTTCTTCCGCACGCTCCTCGAGCACCGCAACGCGACGGGCGCCGATGTGATCTGCGGACGCAACATCTGGCGTTACGAGAGAGAGTCCGCGGAGGAGGCGATCCAGCGCGCCGACCAGATCACCGGACCCGCCGTCAACCTCCGGACGATGGCCATCGACACGAGCGTCCGGCTCGACCGGGACACGGAGCAGCTCCTGCTCGCCAATCCGATGCTTGCGCCAACGGAGATCTTCCTGCGCGTGCGCTACGACGAGCGCTACAGGGTGAACGCCTGGCGCGAGGAGAGCGACTTCCAGATCACGGCCCAGGAGCTCGGCTACAGGCTAGTGTCCTGCCCGCATGCCATCTGCTTCAACTATATGCTTGAGAACGACCGAGGAGGCGTGTACGCGCGCATCGGGTGGGGACGACTGTACTGGGTTGCAGTGAACAACTGGCGATTCATCCGCAAGCATCCTGAGTTCATCGCCGAGCACTTTGCCGTCGGCAATCCTGCCGTCTTCGAGGTACTGACCACGATGCGTACCTTCCGCGACGAGATGCTGGTCCCTAGGCTCGTGCAGTTGAAGAGAGCAATGCCGGGCCGCACGCGACGCAACGGGGACCGTACGCGACCATGAGCGCCGTCGTCCGCGTGCTCGTGACCCCGCGCGACGACAACCCCTACCAAGAGCTCCTGTACCGCCACATGCCGCGCGATCGGGTCGTCGTGGCCTATCTCGACGGCCCGACCGGCTCTCAGTCGCTGAATTTGCTGCTCGCGCCACTTGTGCTCTGCTGGTACCGCCTCATCGGCTACCGGGTCCTGCATATCCACTGGCTGTTCAAATTCAGCCTTCCGTGGGCACGCGGCGTGCCAGCGGCCCGGATCGTCATGCAGTGGTGGTTCCACCTCTACCTGGACGTGGCCCATGCGCTCGGGTACCGCATCCTCTGGACGGCCCACGACGTCGTATCACACGAGCGAGTGTTCCACGACGACGATCGAGCACTCGCGATCCTGCTCCGGAGGGCGGACGCGGTCATCGCCTTGTCTCCGGCGTCGGCACGTGATCTCGCCCGGCGCGGCGCGCGTGACGTACGAGTCGTGCCGTTCGGTCCGTACCTATCACCCGACACAGAGGTGCCGGCGCGTGGATTGGCAAGGCAAGTGCTTGACCTCGACGACCAAGACTGCCTCGTCGTCTCGGTCGGCAAGGTCGAGCCATACAAGGGCGTAGACATCCTGCTCCGAGCAGTGGCGCGTCTTCCTGAGCAGCCTCGGGTGAAGGTCGTCGTCGCCGGCGCATGCCGAGACGACGCCTATCGGCACGCGGTACTCGAAGCGGCTCAGGTCGCGGGATCGAGAGCGACATTGCGTCTGGAGAGGATCAGCGACGAGGATCTCAGGCTGCTCCTCGCGGCGGCAGATTTTGCCGCGCTGCCCTTCCTCGAGATCACGAACAGCTCTGCCGTGCTCACTGCCCTTGCCTTCGGAGTGCCTGTGATCGTGCCGGAACTTGAGAACCTCAGTGACCTTCCGGAGCGCTGCGTGATCCGCTACCGGCCTGGCGAGGACGATCTCGCCTCGGCACTCGCTCGCTGCGCCCTGATGCCCGCACACGAGCGACGCGCGATGAGCGACGCTGCGCGCGCCTACGTCAGCGCCACGGACTGGACCTCGGTCGCCCTGGCCACGCAGCGCCTCTACGACGAGATTGTCACGCGCCGATAGACGATGATGGGGCAGTGGGCAGAAGAGCACATGCGGCGCGCGGTCGTCCGCCACTGAGCGTCCTCGCATTGACGGCGATAGTGGTGATATTCGCCTCTGTCGTCGTGAGAGCGCAGAGCGTGTCGCCCGGGGTCCGCTTGGACGTCAGCCGGTTGCCAGCCAGGCCAGTCGCGCTCGTCCAAGCGGGCAATTCCAAGGCCGTCTGCATCTCGACGGGATCCGGCACCTGGAAGGCCGGCCTCCGTGCTGCCGAGCAGGCCACCGGCATCGACTTTCGATGCCTGGAGACCTTCTCCGACGCAGACCCAACGTGGTCCCAGTGGATGGACCCGTGGATCACCCACGCGAACTCTGGTATTCCCGAATGGGTGGCCGCGGACCGGCGGCAGCGTACCCTCATCGTCTCGGAGGATCTCATTCCCCAATCCCTCACCAACGACCCCGACCCCATTACCTGGGAGCAGCCGTGCGCCGCGGGGCAGTTCAACGGCTATGCGCGGCGATTCGCACGGGCTCTCGTGTCTGCAGGCCTCGGATGGTCGGTGATTCGACTAGGCAAAGAGGCAAACGGCGGCTGGGAGCAGGACTACGTAGGACAGACCTCGGCCGAGCAGCACGCCTGGGCGCAATGCTTCGATCAGGAGGTCGCGGCGATGCGATCGGTCCGCGGCGCACACTTCCTCTTCGACTGGAACCCCAACGCCTGCACCAACGCCCTGCCGCTCTCGAACTACTACCCAGGCAACGCTTATGTCGACATCATCGGCGTTGACCTGTACAACGCGGATTGCGCCACGCAGCTTCCGGGCCCGTCGGCATGGAGCTGGCACCTCTTGTACACGGAATCGTATGGCCTCGCCCAGATCACGGCCTTCGCCGAGAAGAAGGGCAAGCCGATGAGCATCCCAGAGTGGGGTCTCCTCGCGAGCCCGAACGGGCTGGCGGATGACCCGTACTACGTGGAAGGCATCGCGACTTACGTACAGAACCACGATGTCGCCTTCCAGTCGTACTTCGACTCCGGCGCCAACGGTGTGGTGCAACTTGGCCCGTCCACGCCGAAAGCGCTCGCCGCGTACCGCCACGCGTTCGGCTGAGGAGACGGACCCCGCCGCCAACCTCCTCGTGATCGCTCAGGCGGGGACTGTGTCACCACCATGCGTGCCGGTACCGCCGCCCTACGACGCGGAAGGGCCGACCGCGGACTCGATCAGCCCGACTCAGGTTGACTATCGTTGTGTCACGTGAAGATCTCCTTGGTCATAGTGAACAAGGACGAAGCTGGCCTTGCCGACACTCTGGACGCCATCGCGCGCCCGGGGACGGGACCGCTCGACGAGGTCGTGGTCGTCGACGCGTCCGAGGGGCGCCTCGAGCAGATCCGTATCGCCCATCCATGGGTCGAGTGGCGCGACTACCACCAGCCGAGCGGCGTACGCATAACCATTCCCCACCAGCGGAACATCGGGGTGCGCGAGTCGACGGGAGACGTCGTCGTCTTCACGGACTCCGGCTGCATTCCTGGAAAGGACTGGCTGCGGTATCTCCTCACTCCGATCCTCGAGGAAGGCGAGGCCGTCACCTGCGGTCCGGCGGTGTCTCCTGAGTCAAACGTCTACTCCGGGAGCAGGTGGTGGGGCAACACAACAGACCGCTACGTCTCCGCCGGCGCCACAATCAACATGGCGTTCCGGCGCGATGCGTTCGATGCCGTCGGCGGCTTCGACGAGGACTTCGGCGCGGGCGAGGACCTCGACTTCTCCTGGCGACTCACCGAGCACGGGTATCGCATCCGGTGGGTCCCCGATGCGGTGGTCGAGCACCAGTGGGGAGACCTGCGCCGCCAGCTCCGCCGAGCCTTCGTGTACGGCGTCGGCTGGGCACGCCTCTATCGCAAGCACCCCAACCGCCTGAAGAACGCGCTCCGGGAGCATCCGGTCGCGATCGTCTACCCGATCTTCCTGCTCTTCTTGCCGCTCACCCTAAAGTACCGTGCGTACCCACTCCTGCTACTCGTCCCGCTATGGCGGAACCGGCACGAGGATCTACCCTTCAGGGTCCTGATAGACCACCTCGTCCAAGGGGCGGGTGTCCTCGCCGAGGTGACCGGGCTCTATCGTTAGGGCCGTCGAGCCTCTCGCGCCCGCCGGAACTGGGCCCTGATCTCCTGCTCATCGAGATTCGCCCATCCGCGGACGGAGTGTGTCGCGAGCTTGCCTCGGGCCAGCAGCTCTTCCGGCTTCGCGGGCAGCGACTTCCACCCAAGCGCCAGCGGATCGTCCGGGCCACCGAACTCCCCGATCTGGAAACCAGCCGCCACAGTCATCAACCCCAGGAGATGGTCGTCGGCGAGGCTTGTGCGCTCCAGCCCCGCCAGCTCGAGCCAGCCTCTCTCGGCAATGGTCCGAACTGCGCCCGCCGGCTGGAGGTAGGCTGCTCCCAGCGCGTGCTCTCCGTCCTCGTAGCCGTGCTTCCTCGCCTCGCGGCGAAGCGCGCGAAGGGCACGCCGCATTACCGGACGGTCCAGACCGCGCACACCGCACTCCCGCCTCAGCGCGGCCGCTGGCCAAGATAGGTCTCTCGTCCTACCGTCCATGCCGAGCCTACTCGAGCCGAGCATCCCGATGCGTTGGTCACGAGCAAAGCGCTCCGCGGCAGCTTCTGCCAGCCCCGCCCCGATTATCAACGCATCCGCGTCCAGTCGCAACAGCACGTCGAAGCTCGCAGCCGCCAGGGCGTGCCGGTAGCCGATCGCGACATTCAGCCAGATCCGCGCGTTCCAACCCTGGCGACCCGGCGGGGGCGGGAGCACGTGGATCTCGTGGGACATGGACCGGAGCGTCCCGGCCACGTCACGGCCGGTGTCGTCGATCACGACGACCAGCCGCGGCGGCTCGGTGTAGGCCAAGACGCTCTCGACCGTGTCGACGACGTCGTCGGCCGGTCCCGCGGGGATAACTACTGCGAGCGACACGCTCATCCCGTCGTCCCGATCTTCCCCTGGTGTCCTTCGCCGTTAGCACGCCCTACACGCGAGGACAACGAAAGCACGCCAGGTAGAGTAGCGATCATGCCCGCAGCTGCGATCTCGCGGATCACGGGCGCCCCCGACACCACATCCAAGCCCGGTCGCGTACGTACGACCCTGGGCCTCACCGGTTAACTCCGAGATGAAGGTCGTCATGGTTGGGCCCTACCCGCCGCAGCCGGATGGGATAGGCATTCACATCCGGAACATAGCTGACGCCCTCACTCCGGCTGCTCAGGTCGAAGTCTTGACTCGCCGAGGCCGCTACGTCGACACCGACGAGCACCGCGTGATGCGCGAGCTCTCCGCCAACCCGTTCTGCCTGCTCCGCACGACGCGTGCGCTGCTGCGATCTGGTCCTGACGTCTTGCATTACCAGTTTAACATACCAGCACTCGGCCTTGCCTGGATATGGGCAATTGCGGCGGGTCTTTTCGTCCGCAGGTCGCGTGGTGCGAGGCTCTTCATCACCCTGCATGAGGTCCGCCGCGACACGGTCCTCCTTGGGCCGCTCGGCGTCTTCATGTACCGTGCACTCGCTCGGATCGCAGATGGGCTTGTCGTGTACACGTCCGAGGCCCGTACCCTACTCATCGAGCGCTGCGGAATTGCCAGTGCCGAGATTGCCGTTATGCCGCACGGCGCTCCCGACTCGATCCGCGAGCCGAGCGACGCGGAACGAGACAGGTTGTTCGCGCGCCTCGATCTATCCGCACCGCCCGTGCTCCTCTTTGGGTACCTGCACCCGCACAAGGGTATCGAGCACCTGATCGCAGCGGTCGCCGATCTCTGCGAGCGTAGCCAGGCTCCGCTCGACAACAGGCAGGTGTTGATTGCCGGCTCGGTGCGCCCTCGAGCCGGTCTGTTCCGCCATTTTGAGCACAAGGACCGTGCCTACGAGCGCGCGCTCCATGACGCCGTCGCGAAGGCTGGGCTCAGCGATGTCGTCCGGTTCATGGGCTACGTCGAGCAGGAAGACCTCGACGTCCTGCTCAGGAGCGCGTGGTGCGCGGTCCTTCCCTACACAGACGCGACCCAGAGCGGCGTTCTCAATCTACTGGTGGCGGCGGCAGTACCCGTCGTCGCGAGCCGCCTGCCCGGGCTCGAGGAGACACTCGGCGACGCCGCGCTCTTCGTCTCGCCAGGGAGTGCTCCCGAGCTCGCCGACGCGGTCGGGCGCCTCGCACGCGATCCCGAGCTCCGTGCGACCTTGTCTGCCCGCATGCGGGCCGTCCATGACTCGATCACCTTCGCGCAGGTCGCGGAACAGCTCATGGCCCGTTACCAAGGAGCGCTCGCGACCTCGCCTCGCCGCGCCTGACCACTGCGGTCCGGGCCTGCTCGCAAGCGCCGACCAGCACACCCGCGGCGAGCACGAGGTGGTCAACCAGCGTGTACACCGGCCGTTGCCTCCTGCTCCTCCACAACGGGATCAACAGCAGTAGGAGATACGCCCTGAACCTCAACGCGATCGGAAGTCCGAGAAGAAAGAGCGAGTACATGACGGGTACGGCGTCGTGCTCGTCAAAGCGCCGCTTTCGGCTCGACTGGGCGCCTGAACCGAACACGTGCTTTGCATAGAGCCGCGCACGGCCCTTGCCGTACGCAAAGGAACGCCGCACCTGCCGACTACGACTGCCCCAGTCGTGGAGCACCACGGCGTCATGCCGGTACTTGATCCGCACGCCATGGTGGACAGCACGCCAGGAAAAATCAATGTCGGAACCGTACTCGAACGACTCGTCGAAATCCCCGACCTCGTCGAAGACGTCCCTCCCGAAGGCGACGTTGATCGTCGGACACTCTTTCAGGTAGGGCCTGCCCTGTCTGTCCAGTCGCGCGCGCGCGAAGAGATCGGCCGTACCTGTCGCGCCGACCCTGCCGCACGTCATCCTCTCTTGCCCCGACACGATCGGTTCGACGAGCGTCGACAGCCATGCCGGCTCTGGCACGCATCCGCAGTCCGTGAAGACGATGATGTCCCCGGCCGCGGCCCGTACGCCCACGTTGCGCTGATGCGCGATGGTGATCCGTGCGCCCGCCGGAGGCTCGAAGTCGATCCAGCGGACCTCCGGGAACGCGTCCCGGATTTCCGCGAGCCGGCCCCAGGAAGCATCGACCACAACGACCTCTACTTCGGCGAGGACGTCCGGCACCGCAAGCGCGACTTCCGGGCCCAGCCCGGCCAGCGTCGCCGCTATCGCGGGCTCGTCCTTGCTGACAATCACGATCGAGGCGGTCGGCCTCGCTTGTCCCGCGCCGCCCTCGCCCACTACCGGAACACCTCCGTCGTACCGGTCGAATAGACGACATTCTTCACCGAGTTCAGAAAGGCCAACGGAAACCGCAGCAGCGTGCCGTCGTTCCCGACGACGGATCGGTCGGTGTGGTACTCGAGGTTCGTCGAGGTGGCGTACACGTACGCACCCGGCTCGATGATCTGTGGCAAGACTGCGGTGACCAGCCCCCTCAGGTGCGCGTACTCAAAGATCTGCAAGCCGCCGTAGACATCCGCGTACACGACCTCGCCGGGCCGGGCATGCGTTACCAACCACTGGGCCGACGCCAGGTCGGCTCGGGTAAAATTGTACCGCTGGTAATCCTCGCCGAAGTTCACCAGCTGGACCGCTCCGCTCCCGTCGAGCGCGTACGCTGCGAGTCCAGAATCGCTGAAGAGCAACAAGGACATCGCGAGCACCACGCCTCCCACGAACACCCCGCCTATATGGTGCCGCCGGGCGAATAGCCAACCGAAGACGACGGCCAAGCCAACCGAAATTATTGGTGCTCCCTGGACCTGCCCGCGGGGCGCATTGTAGAGCGTCGATACAGTGCCGCTGAGTCGCAGTAGAGCCAGCATCGCGAGCGTTGCAAGTCCGATGGACGCGATCTCGGCTAACGCGGGGTGCTCAGCCCGGCGCTCCCGCCACAGCAGGACGATTCCACCGATACCCATCACCAATAGCAAAAGCTCGTCGATTACCGTAGTGAGCGTCGATGTCAGCCGACCCGCCAGCGCCGGCATTCTTCGCTTCTCGCTCGTGACCGCTATTGCCTGCGGTGGGTACTTGTCCGTAATCGACGCGCGGTAGGGATGTATCCAAGGGTCGTGCGTGGCAACATAGGAGACTGCACTAGATGCGAACGCAGACGGACTCGAACCTGTAGCAACATCTGCATTCAGAAACCTCTGGATCAACGACGACCCCCGTGCGCCCGAGAGGATCTGCAGGCCGTTGCTCTCGATGCTCGTAACGAGGTTCAGCACATTCTGAGCAGAGTGCGTCACTCCGACGTTCCAACCAAATATGGAACCAAGAGTCAACGCGATCACCGGCAAGGAGAACACGGGCATCGGCGTCGGGCGCGAGCGTCGACGCACGAGCCGGATCACCCCGAACGTCACGTAGCCTCCGATTATAACGGCGATGGCAAAGTACGCCGTTGAATAGTGGCTCACTGCCATGCCAGCGGCGCTCACCACGACGCCCACCTGGGCAACGCGTCTACTGATGTCGGCGTCGAACGCTGTCGCGACGAGCAGCACGAAGTAGAACAGGCCGATCTCCTGACGGGCCAGCCCAGTGATGTCCGCCGCGTACAGTCCCTGCACGACAACGACGATCGCACCAACCAGCGCCGCCCGCCTAGGAAACCAGCGCCCCGCCACGGCGAATGTCAAGACAGGGAAGAGGCTGAAGACAATCGGGTAGATAGCCTTGAACACGTACTCCGGCGACATATGCGACCCGACCACCAGTGTCGCTGGCAGGACCGTGATGCTAAGCATGGCCGAATACGCGTTACCCGTTTTGGATATCTCCCAAGCTCCACGGTGCAACGTCGCCGTAAAGACCTGGTACTCGGACTGGATGTCGTAGCCGAACGGGTAGTTCGATCGCATCGCGAACATCAACAAGAGGGCGGCGGTAGCGGCGAAGAGCGTCATGCCGACCGCCCAATCCGGCGTTCGGCCGGACGAGAAGAACAGCGCGGCTAGCAGGATGCCCACGCCCACCTGGACCGCCACCGCAAGCACGGTGCCGCGCCCGTTGTTCAAGAGCTCCGCCCCCGCAGACGCCGCCAGCGGCACGAGGAACAGTGCCATCGCCACCGCCACCTGCAGCTTCGTGGGTACGGCTCCCCGGAATAGGTAGTCGAGTGGATCTCTGCGCCCGCGATGGGCGACGAGCGCAGCGAGCGTGACGGAATCAACGCCGATCACGACCGGCCATTGGCTGATTGGTCGAGAGACGCCAAGGTGGGGAAGTGAAAAGCTGTACACGACGCCCATAACCATCAGAAGGAGCATGCTTACCCCGAGGCTCCATCCGATCCTTACGGAGAGCCGTTCAGGGCGCATCGGCGTCAGCGACACGATCGCGAGACCCGGTACGACGAGCATGAAGGCAAGCGCGTACAACCTGCTCGCCATTGTCATGTCGGCGAACACCGACGCGTTGAAGAGCCCGATCATCACGATGAGCGGCGCCACGTTCGCTATACGGGTGCGCATATCCAGCGGGCCGCAGGCCGACACAGCCGCCGATCCAGCTACTGATTGCCCTCCACTCTCGCCCGCGGGGCTCATGCCTCGTACCCGTCTCGCCGTCGCGGCGAGGCACCAGCGAGAAGGCCCGAGAGCATCCCCGCGTTGTGCGCGGTCTCCTCGAGAAGTCGGAGGAAGGAGAAGGTGAGGTAGGCGGGGTTACGATGGCGTACTGCGGAGCGAGGTCCCTGCGGGAACAGGAACAGAGCGAGCACCGGCAGGAGCACCACCCATTTCCGCCGGCCGAGCAGGGCGCCGCATACCACCACTGCCATCGGTAGGGGGAACACGATCGGCCAACGGTGCTCTGAGCCGAGCAAGTACGCCCGCGCGTGGCCGCGTCCGTAAGAGAAATTCCGCCGGAGGAGGTCGCTCAATGTGCCTGCGTAGTCGTGCCGGATGACGGCGTCCGGCTCGAACAACAAGGGGCTTCGCGGGAAGCGCTCCCGGACCTTCGCGCACACGTACTCGTCGTCAGCGCCGAAGGTCATCCGCTCATCGAAGCCCCCGATCGCGTCCAGAGCCTCCTTTTTGAAGGACATGTTGGCGCCCGCAAACGAGTAGACGGCGCGAGCCTCCGCGTCGGTGCGGGGCAGCCACATGCGTCGGAGGTAGAGACCGACTCGGGCCAGGAGCGATGAGTGCTTGGCGAGCTCGACCTCCAACGGTGCGAGCGGATTGTACTCCACGAAGTACTGGTGAACGAGCGTCTCGACCCTGTAAATCTCGACCGGGCCTCCTACCGCGACAACGCCCTCGCGTCGATGCCCCGAGAGGAGCGCTTCGAGCCAGCGATCGTCAGGAATGCAGTCGTCGTCGGTAAAGGCGACGACGGGCGCGCTCGCCACTGCGATCCCGCTGTTACGAGCCCGGCTGATACCGAGGTTGACCGGGTGGACGACGACGTCGAAGCCAAAGGACCTCGCGATGTCGCCGGTCCCATCCGTCGAGCCGTCGTCGACGACGACCACTTGGGCCAGGTCACGCACGCTTTGCCGCTCGAGCGCTTCGAGGCACGCTCCTATGGTCGTCGCTCCGTTATAGCTGCACACAACCACCGTGACGGCCGGCGCTCTTGGCTCAGGCATGTGGTGCTCCAACCCGGCTGGCAAGTACGGTCGCAAAGACCTCCTCGATCCGCGAGACTGTGCCATCCCAACTGAGCTCGGCGAGCGCCTCTTGGCGAACAAGCGGCTTCGCCAGACGCGCCTCCAGTGCCTCGGTGATCGTCGCCGCGAGCGCGTCCGCGGTCGGCTCGCATAGCCAGCCAGTCACTCCCGGCTCCACGAGCGCCCGCGCGTGGTTGTCCGGATGGTCGGTCGTCACCACCGGAAGACCGCAAGCGAGCGCCTCCGCGACCACGATGCCATAGCCCTCCCTGGTCGATGGCAAGACGAGCAAACTCGCCGACTTCATGCGCCCGAGTACGTCCGCCTGGGCCTCCACGCTGCCCACGAACTGCACCTCTCCCGCGAGGTTCAGGCCGAGCACAAGCTTCTGGAGCGCCTCTCGCTCCGGTCCATCACCGACGATCGCGCACGTCACGCGCCCACGCAGGTCCTTCAGGCGCGCCAGCGACTCGAGGAGGATATCCACGTGTTTGTGCTCGATCAGCCGACCGACGAACAGCAGGTCGACGGCGTCCGCATTGGGTTCCGCACTGGCGATCGCTTCGAGATCGAGACCGTTGGGGACGATCGAGACGCGTGCAGGGGCAACTCCGTGCGCGACCAGCCGATCCCTCGTGCCCGGCGACGGCGTGACCAGATGGTCGCCGACCCGCAAGGTCACCTGCTCGACCGCCGCCGCGATCCTGCCAAGCCCGCCCAGGTAGTGGGACCAGTATTCGCGCCCCCAGAACTCGTGCCAGGTGACGACGAGGGGGACTCGGCGCAGCCTCGCCACCAGCCAGAGCGTGAACAGCTGGAGATGAGGCATCTGGTCTGCCTCGATGAGGTCGTACTGGAATGACCTCCGTAGCAGTGAAAGGCATGCGACGGCGAACAGGACGGCTTCGAGGATCGAGCGGCGAGTGCCCGAGTACATCTGATACCGACGGCATATCGCGTGGTAATGGATGCCCCCATCCACACGCTTCCTCGGCCCGCGCCACCAGTGCATCGTGAACACATGCACCTCGAATCCCCGCGCGACAAGCCCGGACGCGACGTGCCAGTAGCGCATCTCCTTGCCACCTACGTGGTAGGGGAAGATGGCGTCCGTGACGAGCGCGACCACGCTAGGACGATCTACGCGCGCGCCTCTCATGACCGCTCAGTCGAGGCCTGCCGGGTATGTGCGCACGCGCGATCGGCTCACGGTCCTCGGTGCCACGATGCGCAGGTGGAAGTCGATGCCCACGGGGGGCGAGCCGACGTCAACCTGCACCTTCGCTGATCCCACGACCGGGGGAACGTCAAATGCCACGGTCAACTGGCGCGCTCGACCCGCAGCGACGTCGACGGCGCCCGCCGCGAGCTGGATCGACCTGGCTCGCGCTGTCAAGATGATTCTCCAGCGGTACCGGCGTTCGGCTCCCTCTCTATTGTCGACGACGAAGACCAACTCGATTTGCCGGCCTACACTCGCCGCACCAGGAAGTCGTGCCGGGTACTTGAAGTAGACTGCCGTGAAGTGCTGCTGCCGCGGTACGAGACCAGCGCGTCGTGCAATCCCCATGCCCGCGTACTGCCACACGAGGAGGAGTGCCAGCGCGCCGGCAACCATGCTGGTCACGAGCACGTTGCGCCGCGTGCGATCGCCGGCCCGGTGCTCGACTGCGCTTCCCGATGCGTTACCCACTGAGATGGGTGCCAGCTCCGCGCCCTGGGCAGCCTCTGTCCCGGTCAGGTGGACCGAGCCCGACATCGCAACCAACAAGCGCAGCCAAGCACCGGGGCCAGCCGGCTCCGGGGTAGGCTCAGGAGAGCCCAAGCAGCCGTCGTGCCCGCGCGGTCTACCACCGCCTCGAGTGACCGCAGCATTGGCACGATCGTAGTCGACCGCGTCGCGCCAGCCCTGCGCGCGACCTAGCTCCGGCGGCCGCGCCGCGCGACGAACCGCGCGAGGAGGCGTCTCCGCAGCTCAAGGAGCGGCGCGAGCACGACAAGCCGAACTACCGACGGCCGATGCTGGAGCGGCGGCCACGAGCGCATCAGCTGCCACCAGCTCGCGCCACCTGCCACCGGCCGAGGTAACAGGTGGCGAAGGCCGTTGTGCCGGGCGTCGCGGTAGCGCGAAACCCAGTAGTCGACGGAGTCAAGGCTAGTTGTGAGCATGGGCGTGGCGCAGACCCAACCCCACGGAACACAGATGTCCTCGAGCCACGTATGCTCGGCCTGCCCCTTGACCTTCGCGATCGTCTCCGGGCTCGCGGGGCGCAGCAGAAACGGGGCGGTGCTCCTAACCTCTCTGCCCATGCGTCGTCCGCCGCGGATCGCGGCGGGCCAAGGGATCGGCGCGTCCGTCGGCCAGGGGTGGCAGAGCACCTCGAGCCCAGCGGCTCGGTACCGCTCGGCATGAATCGTCTCGTCTAGCGCGAACTGCATCCCCGTGCTGGCCCAACGACCCAGGTGGTAGAGCCCCGTATCCGTGAGACCGAACCTCCGAAGCCGGAGCACCCCGCCGGGCTGGGCAACTTCGACCTGGTCCCCGAGCAGGATGTCCCTCGACAGAAGGGCCGTGTGGATGTTGACGCAGCAGGGATGCTCGTCGTAGATCTCCATGGCTCGCGCCTCGACCTCGTCGTCCCACCAGAGCACCTGGAAGTCGGACTGAATGAGGTGGAGGAGCCCGTATCGCTTCTCCAGCGCGCGGGCAAACGCGACCTCGTACGCCGCGTAGAGACTACCCACCTTGCCGTTGAGCCGGACGTCGTTAATCGACCTTGAGATAACCTCCAGCCGTCCGTCGACCTCGGACATGCCAATTAGCTCGGCGCGCAGTGCCGACTCAGGGCTCGCGTTGTCAATGACCAGCAGGTCCCCTTCAGGGACACACGACCGAAGCGACCGCACAGCGTTCAGGAAGTACCTCGGAAGGCTGTGGCCCACCACCACGTGAAGGACGCGCTGCGAGAGGTCCTTCCCCTCGACCCCTGAACTGGTCGGATCCCCTGAACTGGACGGACGGTCCCGATCGCCGCTCTCAATGTAGCCGAACCCTAGCCGATCACCCCGAGCAGGTGCTCCAAGGACGACAAGGATCCTCCATCACCGAGGATCAAGTCGGGTCGATCCGCGCGACCCGCTCCGGTCCGCGGATCGCGAGCCGAGCCCGGCGGCCAAGCGCCCGACGCTGCGACCGGTAGCACATCACCGCCTCACGCTTCAGTGACCGCTCTTCGCACCAACGCAGCGAGCTGTCTGCAACACACCGGAGCCCCATTGACCCGAGAGCACCCAGTTGCTCCCCAACCTCGACCGCACTCTCGAGCGCATAGGGAAGCTCCTGGTAGACGTAGACGTCAACCCCGCTCTTCATCGCCACGGCCATTGCCGCTTGGGCGCTGATCCGATGGTCATCGTGTCCGAGTCCGAGAGGAATGAGCCACGCATCAACGGGATCCGCTGCGGCGACGCGGGCAAGCTCGCGCTCGACCGCATCGAGGAGATCCTGGCCTGTCGGCCCCCTGTACCCAAAGCGCTCGTCGAACCTGTACTGCGCGTCCCAAAACTCGAGCGGCTGGGAGAGCACTCCAAGAACGGCTGCCGCCCTGGCCTCCTCGCTTCGACGAGCGGACATCACGTCATCGCCGTCACGAAACAGGCGCGAGGCCCGGTCCCACTCCGTTAGCGGATCTACTCGCGCAGGGCCCGACGCGAACACGGTGGTCACGCGCGATCCCGGATTTCCCGCCAGCAACAGCCCACAGCTCAGGACCGCATCATCGAGGTGAGGTGACACGGCCCGGAGCACGCGCCCAGACGCCGTTGCCAATTCCAAACCCGACCTACAAGCGCGCCCGAACCGCGTCTGCCTGCACCTGCGCCGCCACACAGACCGCCCGCTCCTGAGACCCAGCTCAGCTCCCCACGGCGACGGGCTCCGCACCCGGTTCCCGCTCCGCGTAGCCCTCCACCACCCGCAGATGCTCGCCGGCGCTCCGGTCGTCCTTGATACGACCGCGAAGGCGGACCTGCAGAACGAGCTTCAAGCACTCGAGGCCGTCTCGCGCCGAGATCTTCTTCCCGTCGGCGACTGACCGTCCATGGTATGCACAAGCCACCTCGTAGGGACGAATTCCGCGTCGCAAGATCTCGCCGGTGATCTCGGTATCCAGTCCAAAACCAGCCTCGCTGAGCGACAGCTCCCTGAACAGCGACAACGGCATGAGCTTCAGGCACGTGTGCATGTCGCTCAGCCACGAGTTGAACACGACGTTGGCGAACATCGTCGTCACCTTGCTGCCGAGCGCGAACTTCAACGACGGGAAGACCGTCCGGCTTCCTCGAAGACGGACTCCGTAAACGATGGACGCGTCCCGCCGTAGCACTGGCTCCACGAGCGACGGGATGTCCTCGGCTGCGTACTCCAGGTCCGCGTCGAATATCAGCACATGCGTGCCCGTCGCCACCCTCGCTCCGTCGAGCACGGATGCGCCCTTGCCCAGGCACGCCGGATGCGCCAGGACCTTCAGACGGGGATCGTCGAAGGACTGGGCGACCGCGAGCGTCGAGTCGGTGCTTCCATCGTCTACGACCACGAGCTCCACCTCGAACGGGGCCCGGACCGCGAGCACGCCAGCGATCGCCTCGCCGATCGTCTTCTCCTCGTTAAAGGCAGCCATAATCACCGAGAGCTTCACAGGCCTCACGTCGTTGTACACACCAAGCCGAGTCGCCCGTTTGGTGCGGACGACATCCAGCATCTCGAGGCGCCCGGACGCACCCTGCCGTTCCTCGACAACATTCACCGTGCAAACCTCCAGCGACCACAACGCGGCCAATATCAATCCCGTCGACAGGCGGCCCGACGGCCTGTCATCTCGAGTCCGCGACCATCACGCAATCAATTGAACCCGGCCGCGATTACCACTTATCGGGACAGTGGATATGTCCTCCATTCACTCCACGTCCCTGACCCCGTGACACCCCCGCAGGGGCCTCGCTGTCACGTAGCCCAGAATACATGGCCCCAAACTGCTTGTGGCAAGCACCTCCACGCTACGGCCGTCAGCACAAGAAGGCCCAATAGCCACTAAATGCGTTCTGAACAACACGCATTGCGCGATCACGCAGCCCGGAGACCCTAATTCCCTACATTGCGCGTTCACACGAACCGCTACCGTGGCGCGACATGCCTCCCAACAGTTCGAGGCCCCGCCAGAGGGTTATCCACAACTATTTTGTCTCGACTGCGCTATATGGAGCAGATCGGCACGTACAGTCACCAGGTCAACGCGTGTCGCGCGGGACACCCTTATCGGAGCTGGAGGTGTCCAGTCGCCAATAGTGCCGTGCCCACGTGTCTTCCTTCGTCATCTTCATCGTGGCCGTCGCGACTACACCAACCACGTGGGCTGGTCCTGGGAGCTGCTCGGCGCGCCCAAGTCACGGCCTGTCGCTGCCCTGCCAGGATGGTCCACATGCGACGCCATGGGCGGCAGGCGGCGGAACTGGCACAAGACAACGACAAGAAGACCGACTTGCCCGTTTGCGGGATCACCATTCGAAGGCGACGGCGCTACTCGCCGGGCGCGGTCACCAGATGCGTGAGGAGGCCAGGATTTTGGCTGTCCTGGGGAGAAGCGCCCACGAGTTCCCGGGGCGCGCTTGCGAGTCCCTGCTGTCACACGTAGCATGCGGTGACCGACAAGCCAGCCACTGCTTGCGGATATGACGTTTCTTTCGGTGATCTGACAAGCACTGTCGGCGTTTGCTCCGAGCAGCCTGGGCTTGGGGCGTCACCTACGCCGATGTGGGCGCCGTCGGGCGCCACAGTCTTCAGGAGAACGCGGAGGCGCGACGTGAAGCTTGTGTTGCTTGCAGCAGGACGTGGAGTGCGGTTCGGCGGGCTGAAACAGCTTGCTCCCGTCGGCCCGCGCGGAGAAGCGCTGATCGACTACACCGCTCGGGACGCGCTCGCGGCGGGCTACGAGGGAGTCGTCCTCGTGGTGCGCGAGGAGATCCGAGATCTCGTGGCATCTCACGTGAGTGCCCGATGGCCCGAAGACTTGCCCGTCGACGTGGTCGTCCAGCCCGCGCGTCCTGGTACCGTCTACGCGGTCGTGTCGGCCACACCTGCAATCGACGGACCTTTCACAGTCGCCAACGCCGATGATCTCTACGGCTCCCGCGCGTTGACCGCGATAAGAGAGCACTTCGCTATGGTCGGTTCGAGCACTCCGACACACGTTCTCGTCGCGTATCAGCTCTCGAAGACCGTGCTCACAGACGCAGAGGTGAGGCGCGGCGTGTGCGAAGTAGGCGGGTCTTCTAAGTTGGCGGCTATCCGTGAGCACAGGGTGCGACTCCGCGCCGACGGTCGTTTCGATGCCCTACCGCTCACGCCGGAGGAGGGCGGTGCCGTCCTCGGACGCTCGGCCCGAGTGCTGGACCCGGAGAGTCTCGTATCGATGAACCTTTGGGGGTTCTCCCCCTCGATATTGGATCACCTGTCGGAGGCCATTGCGCCGTTCGAGCCTCTTGGTCCCGAGCACGAGGTGCTGCTTCCACAGGTGCTCGGGGACCTGATCGACCGGCGCAGCGTCCAGGTCGAGGTGATAGAGACGGCAAGCTGCTGCTATGGACTCACACACAGAGAGGACGTGGCGCTCGTCCGCGAGCACCTCGACAAGCAGGACGAGCCGGTGGGCCCCGCATGCGAGCAGAGCATCTGATCGTTGATATATAGCTACCCGCTGGTCGTGCCCGCGGCCTCCTCGACCCGAGAGATGCTCTTTCCGCAGCTCGACACTAGCGGTAAGGCACGAGCCTCCTCATGGTTCCAGCCCCTCCGAGGCTCCTCCGATCGGATACACCGTCGCCGAGGCTGAGCTCGGCTCCGGATCGTGCACGGTAACGTCGTCTCGGTCCCCTTCGACCACCCGCGTCGTGATCACCGTCTTCACCGTCGTCGTGATCGTCTTGTTCCGGGTCCTTATCGTCTTCGTCTTCGTCTTCGTCGTCCATGTCGTGGAGACGCTCATGGCGCCACCTCGCCGAAGGCGCCTCCACTCGGCTCCTGGCGCCGGTCGATGAGCACACGCGC
>JAJYMM010000128.1 GCA_021787035.1 Actinomycetes bacterium | reverse complement strand
AGGAGCGACTGTTGGTAATAGGCCCTGACCAGCACGGGACGCTCTTGGAGCTCGTCGCCGTGCCTGCTCACCAACCCACGCGCATCATCCACGCAGACCGGCTGCAACCGTCTCGCTACGACTACTTGAGGTGATCTCGCGATGCCGTCCGATTTGACTACCGCTGAGCTCGATGCTTTGAACGCCCTCACGCCAGAGGCTCATCCGGGCCGGGATGCCACCCACTTCAGGCGGGTCATCGCCGCCCGCAAGGGCGTCGAGGAAGCCGAGGCAGCGCTACGCCGAGCGGTGGACGATGCTCGCGCCGCCGGGGAGTCTTGGACGGTGATCGGCGCTGCCCTGGGCACGACTCGTCAAGCCGCTTTCCAACGGTTCGGCCGAGACAGCGGCTCGTCGGTCGCGCCACAGAGGTAGGTCACCAGCGCCAGCCCGCCGGAGGACGCATGGGCCGACTGTCACAAAGGCGCTCCCGGCGGGTGCCCAACGTCGAGAAAGCCGCGAGGCACGAGCAGGCCGTGGCTGACCGCCGGGCGTGGGCCGGACCACCAAGCCCGGCAGGAACCTTTGGTGGAGGCGGCGAAACGTGCCTTGGAGGAAGTCGAGCGCGCCAGGGAAGAGCGCGCCCGGGCCGTCGTTGCCGCCGACCGGGCGAGGGACGCCTACTTGCTTCGTGAACGCCACCGGGCGCCCCTTCGAGAGGCCGCTCGGGCGCTCGCCGGGAAGAGGGCGGGAAGGGCCAGGGATCGACCTGTGACCAACCCGCCCATGCACCTAAGGGCCAGCTATTCCTATTTCGGGGAGGAACCGTGGCCCGTTGTGACCGCCTCTTAGTCGCAATGGGAGGGGAAACGGTGCTCGTGTACCGTTTAGTCCCGACATGGCAAAAGCCGCCCAGCCGTCTGTGGTCAACCTCGGCCCCCTGGAAGAAGAGGTCATGCGCACCGTGTGGAGGCATGGCCTGAAGACGGTCGCCGAGGTGACGGCGAAGGTGAACGAGGGCCGGCCCCGGCCCCTCGACTACCGCACCATCTTGACGGTCATGTCTAACCTCACGAAGAAGAAGCTCCTCCGCCACCGCCGGCGGGGCAACACCTACCATTTCACCCCGACCTGCACCGAGGACGAGTTCGCCTACAGCCAGGGGGCGGCCAGCGTCGCGGGGCTCATAAAGCGCTGGGGCAGCCCGGCGGCCGAGGGCATAGTGGACCAGCTCGGCGCGTCCCCGGAGGTCGTCGCGAGGCTGAAGGCCCTCGCCGCCGGTGCCAATGGTGAGAGCGCCTCGCGGCCCTAGCACGAGCCGCGCCTTCACCGTCCTGGTGACGAGCGGCCTCCTGGCCGAGGGGGCAGCGGCCTGGCTCGCCTACAGGTGGGCCGCCCAGGCGCTGCCATGTAGATGGGCTCCCGCCCGGGCCGTGTTCGGCCCGAGCACCACATGCCCGGTGCCGATCGCCCTGGTGGGCCACCACACGCTGGTCCCCGTCGCCCTGCTCGGGCTGCTCGTAACCGCCTCGGTCATCCTCTTCGCCCGCAGTTTGGCCGCCACAGCCGTCGCCACCCTGCGCGCCAAGAGGGACTGTGCCCGGCGGGCCATCCGCTACCCCCTGCCGTCCGCCGCCTCCTTGCCCCGTCCCGCCATGAGCGCCAGGTGGCTCGTCGTCATAGCCCAAGACGAGCCCGCCGCTTTTTGCATCGGCCTCTTCTACCCCTGGGTGGTCGTGTCCTCTGGCGCCCTCCCCCGCCTCAGTGAGCCAGGCCTGCAAGCCGTGCTCGGCCACGAGCTCTCCCACCGCCGCCGGCGCGACCCGCTGCGCCACGCCCTCGCCAAGAGCGTTGCGTGCGGCCTCTTCTTCCTCCCGTCCCTTCGCGACCTCGCTGATGCGACGCGGGCGGAGAACGAGGTGTCGGCCGACGCCAAGGCCGTCCGCTACAGCGGCAAGGCCGCCTTGGCCGGCGCCCTGCTGGAAGTCCTCGGTCACCCCGCCCCGGCCGGCTCGGCCGCCATGGCCACCAGGGACCTCGTCCTGTTGCGGCTCGACGCTTTGGAGAGCGGGGAGCGCCCCAAGGTCGAGCTGCGCCCGGTGCGTATGTTCCTGAGCGCCGCCGTCGTGGCTGCCCTCCTCGGTGCCGCCGCGTGGCTCCCCCGCTACCCGGGCTCGCGCACCGTGGAGCTCCCTTCGCACCCGGTCCCGCCTCCCCACAAGGTCCTGCTCCCA
Source organism: Actinomycetes bacterium (assembly GCA_021787035.1). Classification (GTDB taxonomy): domain Bacteria; phylum Actinomycetota; class Acidimicrobiia; order Acidimicrobiales; family Palsa-688; genus JAJZYO01. The sequence continues at coordinate 3,889 of JAJYMM010000128.1, read as the reverse complement.
CACCCCGGCCGTAGCTGAGCATCACCCTCTCCGGTAACGGGCGCCGAGGTTTTCTTGTCCGATGGCCGGCCTGCTCCTTGACAGCCCACCCAGTGCGCGCGATACTACCAGTGTTAGTAGCTATTGCCATAGTTCCAACTGGCCTTAGAGAGGTCGTGGTGGTGGGCGAACGTTCATGGCGGCGGGCCCTGCAGGCGGCGGGTCCTGCAGGCGGCGGTAACCGCTCTTTTCATAGTTGCCGGCTTGGCTGGGGACCCTCCTGGCGCAAGCGCACACGCACTGGCGGACGGGCCTGCGAGCTCCTCCACCTGCAACGGCTCTGTCTGTGAGTACGTCCAGGGCTCCGGTACCGAGGTCACCGACTGGGAGACCACCGCCTATGCAGGCTCGGCGACCTGCACCTACGCCAACTTCTGGGTCAACTACGTGCTGGAGCGCCAGTCGAGCCAACAGTGCGTGGCCGCCGGCACGCAGCTCCGTTCGGACTGGAGGAACACCTCCTTCCCCGCCGGCACGGTGCTCTGCAACACCTGGGCCAACATCACTGGTGAACCCTGCGTGACTGTCACCTGACGGATAACGAGCGTGGTACACCAAGAACAAACGAACCAGATCTGGACGAAGAAAGGACACTGATTGTGCATCAACTGAGACGGCGCAAGTCCGGACGGACATATGTCCCGAACAGCAAGGTAGCAGGCTTCCTTTTAGTAACTTCGGTCGCCTCAGGCCTGATTGTCTCAAGCACCAGCACACCTGCTCTCGCCGCGTCTTCGGGCTGGATATACGGTGCGACATACGGCAGTGTGACGCTGTGTGCGGAAGCAACCATGGTCCCCACCAGGTCAGCCAATGGTTATGAAGAGAGCAACAGTGGCAGCAGCTGTGGTCAGGGATACACCAGCCCAGCTGGTTATTTCGAGATTATACTGTATGAATACTTCAATGGAAGCGTCTGCGCCAGCGCAGGTCCCTACGAAAATGGTTTTGCAACGAGTTATTGGGGCGTTGGCGGCGACATCTGTGGCGACTGGGGTTGGGGCAGCTATCAGGGTAATACTGCCGACGCCTATTGGCGCCAGCAGTATAGCGATTATTGGTACGCCGGGAACGCCACATCGCCGGCCCAGAACTACAACGGACCGGTACGCCTGAGCGGCAGTTCTTCGGGTGCGTGGCCGTCATACGTGGCCAATGACATTGTCGGCCCAGGCGGAGTAACCATGGGTCCGATACCCGCGGCCGACTTCAATGGTCAACCTCTCAGCCTGAGCTCCATTCCTGATTACATCTCGGTCGTCAGCCATGACCAAACCGTGGGGTACATCCCCGCCACGGACATAGTCGGGGTGCCGGGAACGCCAATGACGCAGCCTCCGACATCTGGGTGGCCAGTGTTCAACAGCGGCCTGACCGCTGTGGTTGGTCACCTTCAGTCAGGGAGCGGGTTTGTCCCCGAGCCTGGCACCGGACTACCGGCTTCCACATCTGGCGGCAATACGACCACCGTCACAACGACACCCCCGTCGCAACCGTAGCGGCGAGTTGGCCGGAAGTCCGTACCCCTTATCTCGCCTCAGTGTTGTGCCGTTCAGCCCTAGCCTCTCCCGCTCAGTGCCGTTCCCAGCGGACGAGCAGGGTCTGGGGCTGGAGTCGCCCGCCAGCGGCTTGTCGATTATGGCGCGTGTGGCCTTGCGGCGACGCTAGGGACGCTGCTACGGGGGCTGCGGGACCGGTCGCTTTCAAAAAATGCGGCGTTGGCGGGAACCCGCGGCATCCCTGTGGAGATAGTTAGATAGTGGCATCGTACGCTTTCGAGGCGTCAGACGCCGAGCTCTGGTCGCAAGCGCAACGGCATGACGGGCACGCCTTCGGCAGCCTTTTCGAGCGGCACGTGAGCAGCGTCTACAACCACTGTTTCCAACGCACGGGCTCTTGGTCGGCAGCCGAGGACCTTGTTGGCGTTGTTTTCTTGGAGGCATGGCGCCGGGAGGAGAGAGGTGGTCCTCGACGGCGACACCGTCCCGCCGTGGTTGCTGGCGGTGGCTAACAACGTGCTGCGTAACGCGAGCCGGGCGCCGCTACCCGGGCCTGCTGGCGAAGCTGCCAGCGGCTTCTGCGCTGTCTCGGCCGACGAGGAGGAGCTTGCCGCTAGGATGGGCGATGAGCGCCTCATGAACGACCTGCTCGGGCGGCTCAGCGAGCTGAGAGCAGAGGAGCGCGAGGTGATCGCCCTGTGCGACTGGGCTGGCCTCAGTTACGAACAAGCAGTCACCACCTTGATGGTCCCGGTGGGGACGGTGCGTTCTCGCTTGTCGCGTTCTCGCGCTCATGTGCGAGCGCGGTTGGCAGCGGCGCGGGCAGTTCCTGATGACCCGCCCGTTGCTTCGGCTCGTGGCAAGCTTGCTGGCCCGAACGAGCGACCCGAGGTGCCACTGCAGCAACTAATCCGTTCTCCGATAGGGAGGTACAGGTGATGACGGAATGCGAGCTCCCGGAACGTCACGAAGCTGCACGGCTGCAGCTAGAGGAAGTGGTCACAAAGGCGCGCCCATTGCGTTTCCGGTCCAGGCGCTGGTTGGCGATCGCGGTTCTTGTGCCGGTTGTCTTTGGAGGCGCAAGTGCTGCGGCGACTCTCGTTAGCAAAGGACCGGTACCGAGGTCGCCGAGCGGAGGTTTGGAGCTGAACCATGCCGCGGACTTTGTCAGCGTCATCGGCAGGGACGGGAAGGTCGTCGGCTATGCTCCCCGTGCTGACGTCGTCGCACCTAGTACACCCGGTCCCCTGAGGCGGCCTCTGGGGGGTGTTGTCCCCGTTTACGGGCCGGACCTGAAGACCTTGGCCGGCCACCTTTACCCAGGCATCGGGTTTGTCCCGCTGGGCTCATCCCCCGCTTCGATGCCGTGTGTCCCCGTGACGGATAACCAAGGCGAAACCTACCCGTGCCAGGCAGCCAAGGTGACGGTGCCGGATGTTGTCGGCGAGCCAACTCCCACGGCGGCTGCTGAACTCTCGCGCTTGGGATTATTCGCGCAGGTTATGTATGTCCAGTCGTCTTCGGTACCACCGGGTCATGTAGCCGCTGTCGAACCAGGAACCGGTTCAGCAGTTAATGTACGGTCGACGATTATCATTCAGTCGTCGAGCGGGAGCAACTAGGAAGTCTTTTGGGTGCGGCTCCCGCAGAGTGACGTCAGGCGGCCATCGGCAGCGTCGCTTTGGCGTAACGAGCCTCGTGCACTCGGTGCTTTTCTTGTCGCAGGTGGAAGCTCTAGTACTCATCGAAGTCGTCGTTGGCGCGCACGGCCCGCAGCTTGAGGACGGCCTCGGCCCCCTCAACGCTCCACCGGGCGCTGGTTATATCCATGCGGTCAGCAACCAAATATCTGCACGTGCCTTCGATAACACCCCTCGTTGACGGTCAGCTGGCGGCTCGTCTGACGCCGGTAGGTGTCGTCGGCGTCGATGTAGGACAGTAGGTGCAGGGTCTTGGCAATGCGGCCGTACTCGGTAAAGGCTTGTCCCAAACGGGAGGGGTGGCCATCCCGGCTCAGCATCCGCATGAGGTCGTAGGCCCGTACCGTCCCTGTGGCGAGCGACCCGGCTACCCGGAGCATGTCGGGCCAGCTCTCCACGACCCGGGTGAGGTTCACCCGGTGACGGGCGAGCGCGTCGAGGGCGCCGTAGTCGGCGCCGGCGTCGGCCCTCCAGAACCGGGTGTCGGTGAGGTCGGCGATGCGGGGGGAGAAGGCCTTCCATTTGTCGGCGAGGCGCTGGGCGAGGACCCACCTCGGGCAGGCGACGACGGCGTTCAGGTAGCGGGAGTGGCGCACCCGCCTGGCGTCCAGGGACGTGGACAGGGCCTCGTGGCCGTTGGCCCACACCTGT
>JAJYMM010000068.1 GCA_021787035.1 Actinomycetes bacterium | reverse complement strand
CCTGGTATGCTGTCCCGTACGTGAGAAACTATATGCTTGAGTATGTAGCAATGGGGGTGTAGCTCAGCTGGTAGAGCGCTACGTTCGCAACGTAGAAGTCGGCGGTTCGAGTCCGCTCACCTCCACCAAAGTGTCCGTATGAGAACTCTGCACCTCCGCAACGCGGCGGCTGCAGCCGCCGGCGCCGCCCACAGGGTCTACCCCTGGGGCGGCTTCTTCTTGGGCGAGCTCATGGTGGACCCTGGCCGGCACGAGGCGTGAGAGCAGGTTGTCGAAGGGCTCGTTGTAGTCCACTCGGACGGTCCGCTCTCGGGTCTCCTCGTCCTCATCGATGTAGATCTTGGCGAAGAACGCCTGGTTGAAGAGCCGCCTGATGTCGTCGGACGCTGCCAGGTAGGCAGCGTGGCAGTCCCGGGTCAGGTCCAAGGTGTCAGCAAGTGTCGCTCGTGCCTGCTCGTAGTTCGCGTCCGCTTCTGAGAGACCCTCTTGGATCCTCATGAGCTGCGTGCCGATGCGGTCCTGCTCCGACTTCAGGAGATCGAGAGGGACGGCACCGGCGTAGTGAGCGTCGAGAAGCTTCTGGCGTTGGGCGTTCAGCTCGATCCGCTTCCGCTCCATCTGCTGCCGCTCACCGGCAGCGGCAGCTTGCAGGCTGTCGAAGTCCTCCAGGACGAGTTCCTCGATGTCATCCCGTAGCTGGGGGGAGAGGGCGATGGTGCGGTACTCGTCCTCGATGAGCTCCTCGATGAGGCTGATCGGCATGGCTTGGCGTTGGCAGTCTGTGGTCCGCCGTGTCCGGCCGGAGCAGACCAGGTAGGGGTACTCGGTGCCCCACTTGTTGCGGGCGGTGGTGACCATGAGCCGGGATCCACAGCTGCCGCAGTAGACGCTGCCGCGCAGGTAGTGGTGGTTGGTCCGCTGGTGGGTGCCGGCGGTGTTGTGGGCGGTGAGGAGGTCTTGTACCTGTTGCCAGGTCTGGGGGTCGACGAGCGGTTCGTGGAGTCCCGGATAGATGACACCCCGGTAGTGGATCTCTCCCTTGTAGTAGGGGTGCCGGAGCATTCGGTGCAGGGCGTTCACGTTCAGGGGCTTGCTGGGCCACTTCGGTGTGGCCCGGGTCGTCAGCCCCCGGTCCGTGAGCTCTTCGACCAGCGTGCTGAGGGTCGCGTCGCCTTCGGCGTAGCGGAAGAAGGCCCAGGTCACGAGGTGGGCACGGGCTGGGTCGATCTCGACGGTGCGGTTGACCCGGCCCAGCTCGTCGGTGACGTGGACGTTCTTGTAGCCGAGCGGCGCTCTGGTGACGGTGCCGCCGAGGCTGGCCTTCTGGACCAGCCCCTTGGTGACTTCGTTGGCGAGGTTGCGGGAGTAGAACTCGGCGATGCTGCTCATGATCCCGTGCATGAGCATCCCCGAGGGGGTCTCGTCGATGTTCTCGCTGGTGCTGACCAGGGTGACCCCGGCCTGCTTGAGGGCGAAGTGGATGGCGACGTCGTCGGCTCGGGACCGTGCCAACCGGTCGAGCTTGTGGACGATGCAGTAGTCCACCGGGTTCTCGCGCACGTAGGCGAGCATGCGCTGCAGCTCGGGTCGCTTGGCTGAGGTAGCGGACTCGCCGGCGTCGACGAACTCCTCGATGATGGTGGCGCCCAGCGATGCTGCCTTGCGAGTGTTGGCTTCCCGCTGGGCGGGGATGGAGAAGCCCTCCTCCCGCCCGCCACGGGTGGCCTGGTCTGCGGTGGAGACCCGCAGGTACGTGACCGCAGTCTTGAGGGCCTGCTCGATCATCGTGCCCGGGCTCGTCGTGGTGGTTCCCATCATGTTCACCTCCTTATTCGTTTGTGGCTCGGCTGCGCCGCGGTTTCGGCGCAGCAGCGGCCGGCTGGTCGGCCGTAGTAGTAACGGCCGGTTTGCCGAGGAATCCGGCAATGGCGGCTGCGCGAGCAGCGGCCTCGCGCTCGATCTCTTCGCGAGCCTCCTGGGCTCGGGCGATGAGATCGGGGTCGTCTTGGGCTGTAGCGATGCGGTTCTCGATCGCTCTACGGATCTCCTCGCTGATGCTGCTGCCATTCAGCTGGGCGATGAAACGCAGCTGTGCGTGGAGCCCCTCTTCGACTCGAATAGCGAGCGTTTTGAGGTGCTGTTCTTGGATCTGTTGTTGTTCAGGTTCTGGCATGCCCTCGAAGGGCTGTGCTTGTGGTTCTTGTTCTTGCATAGGCTTATTGCCTCCTTTCGGTTAGTTGCTTCATTGATGTCTCTCCGGGGTGGTTGGTCCCAGGGCGCTCCTTACGATTGACGCTCTCTTTGGCCGGGAAGTCCAGTCCGGAAGTGGCCCCTGACCTGGGACAACGCCCCGGCTCAGGGCCTCCCGGCTGAGCCGGTCACGGCCGCCCGGTACTCCGAGGCGGGGCATGCCCGTAGGAGCGCCGGGTCCAGGCCCGCTGTGCGCCCGACAGCGGCCCGTATGGCGGCCGCCCGGGCCTCGGTGGGGGCCACCCAGAGAACGGCCGGGAAAAGGCCGTGTGCGGCCTGGTAGCGCCCGGTGGCCCGGAAGGCCTCGTAGGCCTTGCACTGGCGCACGATGACCGGCAAGTGCTCGCTTGCCAGGTCGGCTTCGATGAACCAGTGCTCCTCGTAGTCGCCCCTGGCAGTGACCAGCCTCAGGTCGGGCTTCAGCGTCTGCAGAGTGCCGAACTGGGACAGCGACTGCTGCCAGCTGGCTGGTTCGGTCTGCAGCTCCAGTACCTCGACGTCGCCGTGACGCCCGGCCTCGATCGTCTCCACGGCGAGCTCGGCGATGGCCAGGGTGTGCTCTACGAAGTGCCGAGACGGCTCCCGGTAGTTCCGCCGTCCAGGTGCCCTGCCGTGGTCCAGGCTCCAGAGGAGTCGCTCGCCGGCCGGGCCGAGGTACCACACGAAGCCAGCCGAGCCGGCCCTCACCCCGCCGATCCGCCGGTCGAGCGCCTTGACGAGCCCCGACTCCCTCAACCGGGCCAGGGTGCGGTTGCAGGCCCGTGCCGATGCTGTGGGCGAGGGGTGGGCAGGGTCGAAGTGCAGCCGCTGGATCTGCTTGGTGGTGAGCAGCCGGTACTTCACGATGTCCCTGACCAGCTCGACGTCCCGCTCGGTCAGCCGGTCCTGCAGGTTGGCCAGGTCTGAGCGCGTCACCTTAAGCCTCCTGCGCCCTGCCGCTCCTGCCGCCCTCCAAGACCCCGCTGTGCGGGGTCAGTCCCCTCCCGCCAAAGGCGGAAGTCCGCCATCGTCCTGCGATGCAGCCGTGCCGCTCGGAGTCGCGACACGACGACCGGAACGTCACGGGCGCCCCCTCGGTTCCTGACCCCCCTCAGGGATGTTCCGGTGGCGGTTGGGGAGGGATTGTCGGTCATGGCTTCCTCCGCTTGCGCCCCACCTCGCCGCCGCCGCCCGCCTCGGTCCCGCCAGCTGGTGAGCCGGATGTATGGGGGACAGGACTGGCGTAGCGCTCCCGGCTCCGGGCCCGGATCTGCTCCCCGAGCCCGGTCGGCTCCGGTGGAGGCAGGGTCCGCACCAGCGCCCACCCCGCCGGGGCACCGCCTGCGGTCAGGTTGGCGTACGCCTGGTACTGCCCGAGGCTGAGGAAGTCGACCGCCTGAAGCTCGGGTGCCTGCTTGGCCATCGCCGATGCGTCGTCGGGGTCGAGCGGCTGGAAGACGATCTTGCTCTTGGCGTTGGAGTCGACCGCCGCCCTCGTCGAGTGAGGCAGCTGCGCCCGGTGCTGGTGAGCCAGATGCCAACCGACGCCGTAGGAGCGGCTCCGGCTCAGGGCACTGTCGATCGAGACAGGTAGGTGCAGAAACGAGTCCGCCTCGTCGATCATCACAGTTGCCGGCCGGCTGGCGGGGTCCGGCTCGCTGGCGCGCTCCAGCGTTGCTGACCAGATCTCGGTGACGATGAGGGACCCGAGAAGCTGGGCGGTGATGGGGCCGATGAGCGCCTCGTTGAGCGGCACCAGGATCACCTTGTTCTCCTTGAAGAGGTCCCGTAGGCGGAAGGACGGGTCCGCCTGGCCGAGGATGGCTCGCAGGCTGGGCCTGAGCAGGTACTGGCGCAGCTTGTTCATCGGTGCGGCGATGGCCTGGGCCTGGGCGCCCGGTGACATGGCCAGGTAGCTGGACCAGAAGGACCCGAGACCGGGGTCGCTAGTGACCTCACCGATGATCGAGCGTCGGAACTTCTCGTCTGCCAGCAAGCGGGGCAGGTCGAGCATGGTGAACGGCGTTTTCCTGGTGGCGCCGACGCGGGCGAGGGTGAGCAGCGCCGAGTGGATGATGTCCTCGGTCCGGGGTCCCCATCCGTCGTGGAAGACTTCCCTGAGTACCGCGACCAACCCGTCGATGACGACGTCGGGATCCCGGTCACCGACGTTGAGCGGATTGAACCCGACGACCTTCCCGGTCACAGCCTCGGCCGGGTCAATGACCACTACGTCGTCAATCCGCTCCTTGGGGATAGCCCGCTCGATGACGTCCCGGATGAGTTGCCACTTCGGATCTATGACGATCACCGGCCGCCCGGCAGCGATGTCTGCAGCCGCGAGGTTCAGTAGTACCGTTGACTTGCCAACGCCTGTCGGGCCTAGCGCTAGCAGGTGTGACGTGATGTCCCGGGCAGAGATACCTACGGGTGTTGATGGACCTGGGGCTCCGGGGACGGCGAACAGCCGCTCCGTCCGGTTGACCCTCTCCGGTACGCGCAGCGGGCGCGGGTGCAGCGAAGCAACGCCGGGCAGGTCACTGTCGCCCAGCGGCCAGCCGAGCAGGCCGCTCAGCTCGGTGGCCCCGAGACGCAGCGGCCAGCGCCAGGGCAGCGTGGGGACGTTCAGCCGCCCAGCAGGCTCGAAGGTCAAGTCCATGTACGTGCCGCGATCCTCAGCTGTAGAGAGCGCCCCCAGCACCCCTATAACCAGCTGCTGCCGGCGCTCGGGTGTCCGGGCGGCGACCCCGATCCGGATCGTGGCGGCGAAGCCATGCTGGCCCGACCTCACGTCGATCTGGTCACGGACCGGCTTGGCGGCCGAGACCTCCCCCTGGGTGAGCAGTTGCCACCATGGCTGGGCAGGGTCGGGGATCTCCTTGGGGAGGTGCTTCGGCATCACCCGTCGCCCGAGGACGATCTGGACGACCAGGCGCTCGCCCTCCTCAAGACGAGCATCCAGCGCTGACAGCAGGCTTAAGGAGGTGACCTCGGCGCGCTCGGTCGACAGCGCGAACGCCCGTGGACGGAGCCGGACCCGGACCGAGCGCTGAACGGGGAGCCGGGGTCCGTCGATACCGTCGATGTCCAGCCCCGGGAGCAGGTGCCGCAGCGTGCGCTGCACCCACACCACGTGCTCAACCGGGGTACCTACCAGATGCTGGACCAGCTGGTCGTGTTCGGCCCGAGCCTCGAATACCAGCGGCGGCGCTGCACGGTCTGCGGCGACCCGCAGCAGCATGGCGTCGACCTGGTCAACCTCGAGCGGCCGAGGCAGGTGCAGCTGCGAGAAGACCCACCCGGCGCCCGGATCGGTCGACCGAGTGCTGCTACTTCGCCCCATCTGAGATGTCTCCGCCTACCTCACCGGCACCCTGAGTCCAAACACCGGCCTCCCTCGCCGCCTCGACCTGGGCCTGAGCCTCCGCCTCGGCCTTGGCCAGCGCTAGCCCGATGAACGCCCTGGACAGCTTCTGGGCATCCGGCGTGCCTCGGCGCACACTGCGCACCCGGAGCCGCCGCTCCTCCTGAGGCTTCCGGTCTGTCTTGCGTGTCCTACGCCTCGGCATCACCCCTCCTTCTCCCTGGGCGCTTGTCCGAGGGGATGGGGTAGCCGGGGATGACGATGTCGGCATCGATCTCGTTGCCCCAGACGCTCCAGCCGGCCTTCGACGCCGGGCGCCGGCGGGCGAACAGCTCCAGGTACGGTCCGTCGCTGATCCGCTCGATGACGGCGTACTGTTCCTCCGGCTTGAGTTGTGTGCGCAGTTGTGTGCAAAATGGGTTCTGGAATGAAGAGTGAACATAGTGATTATGCCACCTGGGATACAGATAGGGAAATGGCGCCCTCGAGAAGGTTCATGGAGAGGTATGGCTGGTCA
>JAJYMM010000019.1 GCA_021787035.1 Actinomycetes bacterium | reverse complement strand
GGCCCACCAGCTGGTCAGCTGACCCGGCCACGAGAGTGTCCCGCAAGACGGCCCCTCAACGGGCAGCGGCGATCGCCCAGCCCATCGGCACGTGCTCTACGAAATGACTGTCCCGTAAGGCCCGCCCGGTGAAGTGCCCGGTGAGGGGAGGCCAACCGCTACAGTCTCGCATGTGCTGGTCGGCTACGCCCGGGTCTCGACCGAAGACCAGGACCTCACCGCCCAACGCGACGCGCTGCGGGCCCTCGGTGTCGCACCGAAACGCACCTACGTGGACCACGGCCTCACCGGCACCAACCGGGAGCGCCCCGGCCTCCGTGAAGCGCTCGCAGCGTGCCTCCGTGAAGCGCTCGCAGCGTGCCGCGAGGGAGACACCCTCGTCGTCACCAAGCTCGACCGGCTCGCCCGCTCGTTGCCCGACGCACGCGACATTGTTGAAGATCTCACCAACCGCGGCGTCAAGTTGAGCCTCGGCGGGTCCGTCCACGACCCGACCGACCCGGTCGGCCGGCTCCTCTTCAACGTGCTCGCCATGATCGCCGAGTTCGAAGCCGACTTGACCCGCATGCGCACCCGCGAAGGCATGAGGGTCGCCAAAGCCAAAGGGCGGCTCCGCGGTAAACAGATCCAGTGCGGATCAAGCTGCTCTCGCTGGTCCTCGCCGCTGGTTCCGAGGGCATGCGCAACGTCGACCTCGTCCACGAGCTGGCGCTGACCGACGCCACGGTCAGCCACCACCTCGGCCAGCTCGCCCGCGCTGGGCTCTTGGTGGCCACGCGACAGGGTGCGAGCACCTACTACGCAGCCGACCGCGCTGCTCTGGGTGCGCTCGTCCGGGTCATGGACCCCGACTGTTGCTGAGCTGTGCGACGGGCAGGGCCTGACGCCCGCTCGCTGCACGCGAGACGCCAACGCGAGACGCCAACGCGAGCGACAGGCACGCACAGCCAGATCAGGGTGTTCGGCATGCTCCCGTTATCAGCACGCCCGGCGACTTGACAGACGCATATTCGGCAGGGATCCGAGCCGAGTCCCCGCTAGGACACACCCCTGAGCTGAGCACCACTCCTCGCGGTTGTGGCCCAACCGTTTGACGATGGATTGGTCGAAACTGGTGTTGGCGCTTCACCCTGCGGCTGAGCGCAGCTTCCGTCATGAGGGGCCTACTACTTGCCAGCCAAGACGTTGTAGGCGGCCACATCTCGCAGCGGCGACCTTCCGGCCTACCGTAGAGACGAGGTCGCTCAACTGGCTAGGGGTGTTATCTGGACGAGGGTGTCGGCAAGACGGTCCCGCTCGGTCTCCATGTCGTAGTGGGCCTGGAGGTTCAGCCAGAACTCATCGCTGGTGCCAAAGTAGCGGGCAAGACGGAGCGCGGTGTCCGCGGTGATCCGGCGAGTGCCATGGACGATCTCGTTGATCCGTCGGGGAGGCACCCCGATCGCGACGGCGACACGGTGCTGGGTGATGCCCAGGGGGGTGAGGTACTCCTCCTGGAGGATCTCGCCGGGGTGGATAGGGGGGTAGAGCGTGTGGGCCATAGTGGTTTCCTTCGTTCTCAGTGATAGTCGACGATCTCTACGTCCTCTGGGCCGGCTCGGGTCCAGCGGAAGCAGATGCGCCACTGGTCGTTGACCCTGATGCTGTACTGGCCGGCCCGGTCACCACGGAGCTTCTCCAGCCGGTTCCCCGGCGGGGCCCGAAGATCGTCGAGTGACCGGGCAGCGTGGAGCAACAGCAGCTTGCGATGTGCGGACCGGTTGACCGTCGGCCCAAACTTGTGAGCTCGTAGGCGCTGCCAGACGGCTTCGGTGTCCCGGTCGCGAAACGACAGCAGCACACCCCAGCAGTATAACGGACGACGTTATGAACGTTAAACGTTACGGACAGCCACCTCATGCAGCCCCTCGGTGCCCGTAAGACCCCCGTTGACGTGCCCGGTGAGGGGAGGCCAACCGCCACGAGTCCCCGGCTTGCTGGTCGGCACGCTGGCCCGTCCGTCGAGCCGCTCAGACTTCGACCAGGACGGCTTCCAGGGCAGCGTCCTTGTCGGCCTCAGAAGGCAGGCTGTAGCGCCGGACGGTGTCGAGGCGGCGGTGGCCGCCGATCTCTGCCACCATCACCACGTCCGCCCCCGAGCGCACCAGGTTCGTGAGGGCGGTGTGGCGCAATGTGTGGGCTGAAAGCTCGAGCCTGGCCTCGGCGGCGAGGCGCCGGACGGCGAGGTCGACGGCCCTCGCGCTCATGGGGCCCCCGGCGCGGCTCAGCCACAGGGCCTCCGTGCCGGCACGGGGGCCGCCCTCCTCACCGAGCCCGGCGAGCTGGGCCGTCCTGGCCTTCAGCCACTCGTCGAGGGAGGCCCGGCAGGCGCTGTTGAGCGGTACCTCCCGGTAGGCGTCCCCCTTGCCCGAGCGCACCCGGAGCCGCCCCCGGCGGGCCGACACCGACAGGTCGGCCACGTCGAGGTCGGCCAGTTCGGCCAGGCGGAGCCCGGTGTAGAAGAACACGGTCCCGATGGCCCTGTCGCGCGCCGACGGGCAGGCCTGCACCGCTCGGAGGAACCGGCGCTGCTCGGCTTCGGCGAGCGAGCGGGGGGCAACCCTTGGCAGCTCCTCCCTCTTCACCTCGGGCCTGCCGAGCCCGAGGGAGCGGTAGAAGTTGTCGATGGCCGCCAATGCCTGGTTCACCGACGCCGGCGCCAGGCGCCTCGACTTCTTCAGGTACCGCTTGTAGTCGCGCACCGCCCAGTCGCGCACGCTCTCGGCCCCTAGGGCCTGGCCCCCGTGCTCGGAGCTGGCCAGCCAGGAGACGAAACCGCTCACCTGGGCGAGGTAGGCCTCACGGCTACGCCCCGCGAGCGGCTGGCGGCGGAGCCAAGAGCGGTACTTGGCCACCACGGCACCCGCGTCCACCTCCTCGCGCTCGGCGAGGACCGGCCTCTTGGCCCGTGCAGCCATACGCCCTCCCCTGTTAGTGGAAGCACGAGCCAGCCCCTACGGGCCGGCCAGCGGCCATATTAGTGGAAGCCGAGGGCCGGCGTGCTTCCACTAAGCAGTATTAGTAGCAGCCTTCAGCGCCGCCCCGCCACTGCCAACCAGACCCCGGGGCGCCTCAGACGGCCTGGCGTGGCGGTAAGCGGCTGGCTCAAGGCAACCCAACCTAAGCGTGGCGTTGGAACCTCTTCCCCAGGGCAGGAGTCTGGCGAGCTCGGCCGAGAGGCACTGGTCGACAAGGAACCTCATGCTCCGCGACGGAGCGGCAGCTCTTGGTCCAGGACGGCCTCAGCGGCGTAGCGGAGGGCCTGGGTTATGTCCTCTGGCTCGAGGTCGGGGAAGGCACGCAGGATCGCCTCGGTGCTCATCTTGTCGGCGACCATGCCGACGACGGTGGCGACAGGGATCCTCATGCCGCGGATACAGGGCACCCCGCCCATCTGGTCGGGGTCGACAGTGATCCGGTCGAAGGTCATTTGGGTGGTCTCCTGAAAGTGTGGGGGTCGTTTGCGGTCGGGTGTGCTCACGACGGCGGCCTTCGCAGGGACCGGCGTCCGACGTGGGGTGTGAGGTCGAAGCGGTAGTCCCCGTAGGGGTTGATGTGGCGCCACTCGGTGGGCGACAGATGGGCCAGCTGGTCGTCTGTGACCTGCCAGCCCTCCTGGCGGAGCTGGTCCACCACTTCAGCCAGGTAAACGGTGTTCCAGCAGGTAACGGCGGCAGTGACTAGGTTCAGGGCATTGGCCTGGACGGCCTGGGCGTCGGGGTCGGCCCGGCGGATCTTGCCGTGCTGGCCGAAATAGATCCGCTGGCGGAGGGCGTTGAAAGCCTCGCCCTTGTTGAGCTGGCGGTTGATCTCCCGACGGTAGGCGGGGGCGCCACAGCCGTTCCAGTTCACCGGTCGGGATGGCCCGGGTGCGGTCGGGGTGCTCCCGGCGCCGGGACAGGCCAGAGCCCGTCACCCCACCAGCCCCGTGCCCTGGCGAAAGCGGCGAAGGAGCCGATCGTCGCCACCTGGCGGTTCCATGTGGCGGGGGCAGCACAGGCCCATCGCCGTTTGGCCACCTCGGCGAGGTCGGCGGCGCTCAGCTCCTTCACCGGGACCGACGGCCCCACCTCGGCGGTCATGACGTCCAGTGTCTGCCGGTACGAGGAGATGGTCGAGGGGCGAGGTCGGGCTGGGACAGGAAGCGGCCCGGTACCGGGCCAGGGCCGAAGCCGCCAGCTGAGAAGCTCCAATCACAGAAACTTTGCTCCTTCGTCAGGTTATTGACTAGCGACGAAGTAGAGTTGCACAAGGAGCACTTCATTGTGCCCAGTGTTGCCCCGGTCCCCGGCCACGCCCCCAGAGCAAAGCCGAGGTCGACTGTGAAAAAGAGCGCAACGCAGTTCTTTCGAAGGGACGAGGTGCCACGCGGCGCGTCCGACCGGGCATGGCGGTTCGCGCGCGCGACGTCCGTCATCCCAACGTGATCATCGGGGCGAGCCATGATCGTCCTCGGTCTCATAGTTCTCGTCGCCGCCATAGTTGTCGGAATGGCGGGCGTCCTCAGCAACCATGGCAGCGCGCATACCCTCAACCACGGGTTCGCGCTGCTCGGCTACCACGTGACGGGCTCAACGGGACGCTGTTCCTCTACGGCGTGGTGGTCGGGGCGGTGGCCGTCTTAGGGCTGATCCTGCTCCTGGCTGGCGCCCGCCGCACCTCTCGCCGCGGCAGGGCTGCTCGGCGCGGGCTTGAACACTCCCGCTCTGAGACGGTCGCTGCCCGCAACGACCGCGACGACATGCTCGGCCAACGCGAGGCCGCCCGCGCTGAAACGGCGAGCGTGCTGAAAGCCAGCTCATCCCACGGCGAGGCCGGTCTCAACCCAGTGGATGGCCGGCGCAGGCGGCACCGCTTCGAGCACCGAGCGGTCCCCCGTCAAGACGCCGCTAGCACCCGCGCAGATGGCTGACTGGCCAGGAATGCACCGGGACACCGCGACGAGCGCAGGCCACTTTCTATTTGCTCACGTCCCAAGGAGGGACCAGCCATGACAACGATCGACAAAGCAAAGAACACCTCCCAGCAAGCCAAGGGGAAGCTGAAGGAGACGGCCGGCAAGCTCAGCGGCAACGACAAGCTCCGCGCCGAGGGCAAGGCCGACCGGACGAAAGGCGACCTGAAGCAGGTCGGCGAGAAGCTAAAGGACGCCTTTAGTAAATGATTTGCCCCGGACTAGCGTCAGCTCCCTGGGAGCCGAGGCGCGTGGTGCGAAAAGGCCGAAGGTGTCCCTTCAGACATTAGGGCATTAGTCATAGAATAGAGAAAGGTACCTTGAAATGGTTATCCTGCTGGCACTGTTGGTGGTGCTGTTCTTCCTGGGGATTGGGTTCGCCATACATTTATTGTGGATCGCCGCAGTCATTTTCCTTGTCATCTGGCTCGTCGGGCTCGCACTGGGACGTGGCAGCAACGGCAGGCACCACTTCTACCACTGGTGAGCTGCAAGCCACTGGTGAGCTGCAAGCCACTGGTGAGCTGCAAGCCACTGGTGAGCTGCAAGCAAGACCTGGCCTAGATGATTTAGGAGGCCGCCATTGCGCCGTATGTAATTGTCACAGCTAACCTGCAATAAAGGTTGAGGTCAAGAGGAACACCGAGTGGAACGAGGAGACATGTCCAAAGGAACTGGGAGCGGTTTGATTAGCCTAGGGATCGTACTGGTAGTTGTCGGTGCCATTCTAAAATTTGCCGTTTCGGTTACTACCACTGGATTCAATGTGAACACCATTGGTATAATCTTATTAGTCGTAGGTATCTGCGCCGTGGTTATCGGTGGCGTAATGTTTGCCCTAGGTGCCAACCGGCACACGACCACCCGGGAGAGCGTGCAGTACAGCCCCGGCGGCAGCGAGCGCGTGGTCGAGCATCACGACGTGACGCCCTAGTCCCAGGGCGGAGGGTTTCGATATACCAGCGGGCCCACCCCGAGGATTGAGCTATGGTCACAGGTCGATCCCAGGGCCTTCCCGTCCCCTGTCCGGCGAGCGCCCGAGCGGCCTCTCGGAGAGCGTCCGGTGGCGGTCGCGAAGCAGGTAGGCGTCCCTCGCCCGGTCGGCGGCCGCGACCGCCCCGGGGGACATCGACTTCG
>JAJYMM010000122.1 GCA_021787035.1 Actinomycetes bacterium | reverse complement strand
GCGCTCAGGCGGGGCCAGATCGCCCAGCCGGCGCCTCCGGCCATGAACGGCCATGCCGTCATAGCGCCCTCTCCCGAGGTGGTCACCCACGCGCAGCGTATGACGGAGGGAGAGCGGCAGAACCCCGCTTATGACCCGACCGCACCGCGCGGCTATGAGCAGGGCGTCAAGGTGTCGCGGTCGATGTTGAGAGGTGATCAATAGTGAGGTTGTCGAGAGTTGTAGGCGCCGACCGCGTGCCCGAGCCCGAGCCGGTCCTGTCCCCCGCGCATAAGGAGCTGCTCGGCACGATCGAGGGGCTCATCCGCGAGGCGGCCAAAGCGCCGGGTTCGGCCGGGGTGGTCCAAGTCTTCGCGGGGCTGCTCCCGTCGATGAAACGCGATGTGGCCCGTATCCCCGAACCAACCCTCCGGCGGGTGTGCAAGCAATTTGCCGAGCGTCTAGAGAACATCGCCGGTGACGAGACCGGCATGGCCCCCGTCGTCCTTGAGCTACCGACAGGAGGTGATAATGAGCACCGTACCGACCCAGACCCAGACGCCCACCCCAGTGACGCCGACGCCAGCGAGCCTGTTGGCAGTATTGGTTGAGTGGCTGGCCGGCGAGCTGGCCAAGAGCCCGACCATCCTCAAACTGGCGGGCCTAGGCGCCGTGGTGGCAGCTGCCATCCCCGGCGACATATCTAACCAATACCTACGCGCGGCCCTAACCCTTGGGGGCTTCGCCCTCACAGCGATAGTCCACGCCGCCGAAACGCTGAAGAAATAAAGGAGATCGCATTGATATTTATCGAGGCGTTCGGGGGTGCCCTGGTGGGCTCCGTCTTGGGCCTTGGCGTAGCGGCTAAGGTGTTCGCCCGTGCCCTGAAAGCCAAGATGACGGCCGGGATGGCCGACCTCTTCGGAGGCCAAGACCTCTTCGGGGGGCAATGAGCTTTGTACCTCCATGTCTACGACTCGGCGCCCAAGGCCTTCCCCTGGTTCGCGGACGTACTGCTCGTCTACGCGGACGGGCAGTACGACAACCTGGCGTGGGCGCAACGGCATTTCCCGAACGCCCGGCTGCTCCAATGCACCGTGACCGGGCGCCCGGGCGTGCGCGTGATCGATGTGGAGCCCGGCTGCGTCTGGCCGATTGCAAAGGCCGTCGATCTTGTGCAAGAGGACATCAAGGACCGCTACCGCCCCTGGCTCTACGCCAACGCGGCTACGTGGGCCGAACTCGGGAACGCTCTCCAGGAGGCGGGCGTAAGTGGCGCTCTTTATGATCGCTGGCTCGCAGAGCCAGACGGCGTGGCCGTCGTGCCTCCCGGCTATCAGGCCAAACAGTACTCGTGGCCCGAGCAGCACCCGGTGGTGCCCCCAGGTGAGGGGAGCCAGGGCTACGACGTGAGCGTGGCATGGCTCGAAGCCGTCATGTGGCGCCCTCCGGTACGGTGACGCGTTGGACCTGCAACAAATCTCGCTCCGGGTCACCAAGAACGGGGCCGAGCGGGCGTTGGTCGTCGGCGGCGTAGGCTCCGGCAAGAGCACGCTCGCTGACTATCTAGGCACCGACTTTACGCGGCGCTATAGCAAATCTCGCCGGCTCATTGCCGACACCAAGCCCCGCTATCGCGCGGAGGTTACTGTCCAGGGCCGCAACGCCAAGCACCTGTACCGGAAGTGGGGCCACGGCCAGGCCGTGCCCGGCTCCGTGCTCGTCTACGAGCCCGAGGACCTAGCCCTCGCCTGGGACCTCGGCTACCGCGTGGCCATAGTCCAGGGCGAGTCGATGGCCGACCTCGTGCGCGTCCTCGACGTGTGCGAGGCGTTTTTCCGCCAGGCGAACGCCAAGGTCCCGAGCCTGCTGCAGGTGGACGAGACGTGCGATTTTTTCTCCGCCAACGGCTACCCAAAAGGCGGCAGTGACGTGATGATCCGGGTGGCGAGGGCCGGGAGGGAGCGGGGCCTTGGTGGCCTCTATTGCTCTCAGCGCACGCGAGCTATCCCCGTTAGCATCATCGAGGAAATGGAGCGCCTCTACCTTTTCCGCCTCGACGCCGCCGGTGACATCAAGCGCCTCGAAGAGATGGGGGCGCCGGTGACCGTGGACGACATGCCGCGTGAAGAGCACGCCTTCATGTACTGGCGCAAGCGAGGGGGTTATGACGACCTCTACGGGCCCTATCGCCTAGCCCTCTGACCAGGGCCGGAGCACAAACCCCTTCCGCGTAGTCTTCACGGCCGACACCCAAGGGTGATATGGCCGGCATGACAGAAGCACTCGATCACCCGATCGTCTTCTTGTTCGCGGTGACGATCGGCGTGTTCTCCCTCGGTGCGATCATCCAATGGGCCCTAAAGGCCGGGAACTTCGGTGGCGGCGCCACCGTCTTCGGAGGTTAAGACAGTGGCAAATCAAGCCCCCGTAGTGCAGCCGGGCTCGCAGTTCGATATCCCCGGCGTCCCCAACGCGACCCAGTGGTACGACCAGTACGAGGACACCCAGGACCTCGCCCTCACCCCGGGCAACACGCAAAAGAGCGTGCTCAACATTCAGGACATGCGGCGCACCGACGTCGTGTTCGACTGGGAATACGTCTGGTCTTTCGCCAACGTTGTCACCTTCGACGTGACCGACGTAAACCGGAGCGCCTATTTCCCCTATAACATTTTCGGTCCCGTCAAAATGTTGATCCAGAACCAGTATTCCTGCATCGACGTTGAAAACGGGATCGACTGGTACATTTTCAACCTCGTTCGGCCCTACCGCAAGACCGCCGCGGACCGCCTCACCAACAACTACGCCAACACGGCCGGTTCCCCGGTGGGCACCCCGAACGATGGCTTTCTTTACGCGGGCGACCCCCAGGCCAATCTTGTCGCACCGGCCCAGTTCGGGTCTGCGGCCATCGCCGCCAACACGACCGATAACGTCAACATCGTCCTCGACCTGCCGGCGGGCGTGTGGTTCGACGAGTACTACGCGTTGGACGTGTCGGGTAATTTCCTCGCTGCGACGGCCGATACTTTTGTCTCGCCGCAGTACATGGCGGGCACACAGCGCCTTATCAGGCCCTCGATCAAGACCAACCCGCTCATCGCAGTGGGCTCCGGCTCGGACGAGAGCCCCTACAACGAGGCCGCGGCCGGCACGTCCACCGTCGCCTCCACCGGATCGCTCAACATCCGCCGCCACGGCGTCTACGGCAACAACGTAACGGCCAGTCTGCCCGCCCCCCAGCCCTGGCAGTACCAGTGGCTCACCCAGCGGTTCGCGATCGCCGGGGTGTCCCGCCAGATCATCCAGATCCCTGACGATGCCGGCCAGGTGCTCTTTCTCTACCTGCGCCTGTGGGACCCGGCCGCTAACGGAGGCCTCGGTGCCCCGATCCAGACGAGCGCCCTCACCAAGGTAAGCCTGCTTTACGGTTCGGGCCTCACGCGGTTTGAGGGGACCCCGCTTGAGTTCCAGGCGTTGTGGATCGCCAAGCACGGCGTACTGCTCCCGCCGGGCGTGATCGGCTACGACTGTGGCTTGGACGAGTTGGGCACATTTAGCAACAAGCGGGCGCTAAATACGCTCAACACGGCCGGCATCGAGTGGTCGCTAGAGTTCGCGGCCCCCACGTCCAACCAGGCCTACGCGGTGCTTGGCACCGAAAGCCTTGTGTACGTCGTGTAATGCGGAGGGGTGCCATGTTGACAAGGAGTGACGCCTAATGGCGATGGGCCCGAGCACAGCGGTCGTAGACGGCCAGCGCTTCACGTTCCCCACGGGCAACGCGTACAACCCAACTGGCTTCGGGCAGTTGGTGCAAATGCAGCCGATCTCGAACGTCAACGTCCCCCCGATGGTAGGCGGCGGTGGCGGCTCTATGGGCGGCGCAGTCCAGGGCACCGACGTGGTGGGCGGTTACGGGACGGCCAACCTCAACTCCGCCGCGACGATGGCCGCCAACCAGAACCCGTGGAGCCTGCGCGATTCCCCGCTCCTGTGGGCCGTTATCGGCCTTGTCCTCTCGCTCTTGATCCTCACCAAGATCCACTGGGGGAAGTCCCTTATCTCGGGCGAGGAAAAGGCGAACGTCGGCCCCATGCACGAATCGGCAGAGGCAGGTGCGTAAATGGCGCTCGGGTCCTTCAAAACAGGGTTTTGGGTCGCCGTGGGCGTCCTCGTGGCGCTTATCGTTGTCGGCCTCCTTGCAGGGTTTTTCGTGAAAGGTTGATGCCAGGTGCCCAAGGTCCATGTCCCCACGCTCTTCACGGTCCTAGTGATCGTGCTCATTTTGTTCCTGATTTACCACTTCCTGCTCGGCCGGAAGCGAGGTTGAGATGGCAGCTAGCGACACCGTAGTCCACGTCATCCTGTTCTTTTTCATCGGGGCGCTGCTCGTCCTGGTGGTCACGCACGCGTCCGGCTTCTCCACGGCCGTCACGGCAGCAGGGGGCCAGGTCACGAACATGGGTTCTCTCCTTACCGGCAATGCCGGCAACGTGGGCAGTGTGAAGGGCGCCGGACCTTTCCAAGCGGGGTTGTAACATGGCCCGCGTCCAGCGGGTGAGCCGGTACATCCCCGGCGGCACGGCTATGGACGTGTCCCCCGTCACCTGGCGAGGGCTCCCGGTCCCGGCCGAATGGCAGGAAATAGGCGCCTACAACCGGCCGCCCCTCACTCACCAGCTCTCCACCTACGTCGGTGTGCAGCGCAAGTGCGGCGTTGCCGGCCTTTCGGTCAACTGGGCTCAGCCTCAGCTCATCAACCCTGCCGGGCGCCAGCCGTGGCAACAGTCCAAGCAGCTCGCCAGTTATCAGGGCACGCAGCGTTTCTACGCCACCCCGAGCCAGCCCCAGCCCTCGCGCTTTACGCTCTTCGGGCTCCGGCGCAACATCACCGAACAACAGGTCGCCCAGAGCGGCCCGTCGTTGCTCGCCTTTACCCAGGCCCAGGAGGCCAACGCGCAGCCTGGCAGCGGCGTCGGGAACTGAGCCGTGGCCGAAGACGAGGCGCACGAAGAGCCCAAGGGCGAGCCGGGCGAGCACGCGGCCAAGGGCGGCAAAGTCGGAAAGCTCGTAAGCGACCACAAGCTCGCGATCGCGAGCGTGGTGATCGGCATAATCGGGCTCATTGTTTACCTGCGGTCGCGGTCATCCTCGTCCTCGACCACGAGCACAAGCCCCGGTACCACTGTCACGCCGAACAGCCCCGGTACCACTGTCACGCCGAACAGCCCGGGTGGAGGCGGTGGCGGGGGAGGCGGCAACAACGTAGCCGGCCTGATCTCCCAGCTCGAAAAACAGAACGCGGCCCAGATGAAGGCGCAATCCAAGACCTTCCAAGGCGAACTGACGTCCCAGCAACAGGCCAACGCGGCCGCACTCGCGGCCCAGCAGGCCCAGTTCCAGACCACCGACCAGCAGATGCAGGGCCAAATTACCGGCCTGTCGGGCCAACTATCGGGCCTGCAAAGCCAGTACGGGACCCTGCAAAGCCAGAACCAGTCCCTCTTGTCGCAGATCGCGGCCCTCCTGAAGGGGCAGCAGTCCTCGTCCCCCCCGCCCTCCAGCAATAACGTCACGGCCGTAGCGAACGGTTCCACACCGCCGCCCTCTGGGGTCAATACGACCACCAATGCCTCGACGCCCTCCGGCATCCCTGTCGGGCAGTCCGTGGCGCACAACCAAGTCGGGGCCGGCGGCGGGATACCGGTCGGCAACGGCCAGTACATCCAGGGCACCCAACAACAGCAACAGGCTCAGTTGGGCGAGACGGGCCAGAGCGTGACCATAAATGGCATCACCTACGCCAATTCCTCCGTCGCGGCGCAGTACGGCCACCTCCCCAAAGGGGGCAACGCCACGAGCACGCGGGCCGGGGGCGCCGGCCGCAACATGAAGGTGGGCTAGGTGGACAGCAAGGCGGGGTTTGTCGCGTTCCTTGGGCTCAGCCTCGTGCTGGCCGACTCGTGGAAGTCGGGCACGATCCAGGACCTCGCCAAGGGCCAGATCGTCACAGGGAAAGGGCCGTGGTACAACCAGCCCTGGGGCCGCATCGGCTACATGACGGCGGGGGTCCTCGTGGCGACGTTCATCGCGTCGGTGTCAGACGGGATCGCCAAGATCCTCATTGCGCTCTTTATCGGGCTGTGGATCGTCTGGCTGGGGGTCGCGTAGAAACGC
>JAJYMM010000125.1 GCA_021787035.1 Actinomycetes bacterium | reverse complement strand
CTCGTCTTCTGCATCCTGCCCTCGATCTTCGTCGTCATCATCGGGCCCGCCGCGATCGAGGTGTACCGCCAGCTGTTTCCGGTGCTCGGGATCCACTGAGGGGATCGCTATGTACTGTGGCTGTACGACCAAGCAGAGCGAGACGGTTGAGGCGGGAGCGAAGGTGGGGCGGGGAGGAGATCCCCGTCAAAGGCTAGAAGATGACGGCGCAAGCCTTGTCGAATTCGCACTTGTGGTTCCCCTCTTCGTCTTTCTACTCTTGGCCTTCATCGACTTTGGACTTTCCTTCGGTGGGGTAGTGCTTCTCCGGAGCGAAGTGAACGCTGCTGCTCGGCTTGTCTCTGTGGATGCTGTCTCAGCCTCCTGCACTACTAATGCCGAGCCGCTGCTCTGCACCGCTGAGGCCGAGATACATGGCTTGACGGGGGTGGCGCCGGGTAGCCTCGAGGTGGCCGTTGACTACTCCAGCCCGACTGTGAGCGCCGGGACAAACGTCACTGTCTGTGCCCAGGTGGACCTGCAGTCGACCACGGGAATCACCGGCCCTATCCTGAATGGGCGAGCAGTCGCCAGTTCCAGCGAGCTACTCGCCGAACAGAACCCTGCGCCAGGTACGGCGCAGGACGAGACGACAACGCCCGGCTTCACATGTGGCTAGACAGATGAGCCAGGGAGGCGACATGAGTCGACGCCGAAGAAGGGCGGTCCGATCAGATGAGCGAGGTGCCATTCTCGTGATCTGGACGGTTGCGCTTGTAGCCCTGTTCGTTCTCGCTGCGCTCTCGGTGGACGTTGGGAATGAGGCGCAGGTGAAGCAGCACGTCGTCACCGCGGCCGAAGACGCGGCGCTGTCAGCGGTCAGTGACCTCTCACAGGCGTACAGCGGTAGCGCGAGCGCGACGCCGCCGGCCGCTGCGGTCACGGCAGCCGAGGCTCTGGCGGTTCAGCAGGCCGAGAGCTATGCGTACCTGAATTATGCGCAGGCAAACCTCAACCCCGCTTCCCCGACAAATGCGTGGAACGACTGTGGCAGTGCGGTGAAGGATGCTGCTGCTGGCGGTCCATACAGTGTCACGCCATACTCGACGGCGGACTGCATCGGATTCTTCAGCTCCCCGCCGAGTAATCCGGTGCCGAACGGCATCGTGGTTGCCATCCCTTCGCAGACGGTACAGTTTGGCTTCGGCATCGTCGGTGGCGTGAAGAGTGCCCAAGTTTCCAGCGTGGCGGCGGCGTCACTTGGCACCCCAGTGGCCAACTTCCTCTTGCCGTTTGGTCTCAACTACGCGACCGGGGATGGTGTCCAGTGCCTCCAGTTCTCGAGTGGGGGCGGCACGGCCCCGCCTTGTCCGGGCTTCGCGAACGGGTCCGGAAGCTTCGGCTTGATCAATAGCCCACGGTATCTGCTCTTCCCGGGCGAGTCGACCAACCAGGGCATCACCAACATTCCCCTCCAGGAGGACCTGGTGCTGGGCTTGGACCACCCGCTCCAGGTCTACCCTGAGACGGGGCCGGAGATCTGCGACTGGAACCCAGCCCTGAAGACCTTCCCGAGCGACTGCCCCTACAACCCGCAGAGCTACAACGCCCAGGCGCCCTACGCGGATGGGAACGCGGCGATCGTCGACACGGGCCAGACTGCTGGAGTGGTTGGTGCCGGACTTTTTACTGGTATAAGTGCTTCCGACTTTTCAGGCGCAGGCGTGACCGATCCCTGTGGGACCGGAACGATGCCGCCGCGATTTGCTCATCCTCTTGGGTTCGAACCGACGAGTACGAGCTCCTGCTCGCCGGGCACGCCTGTACCGTCGCCGAGCCTTAACCCGGGGGTGACTCCAACAGGTTCCTCGACGACTGAAACCTTTGGATACCCATCCGCGCTCGACGGGGTGCATGTCACTGACTATCTTGACACCGCGGACCAACAGCTCTTCTCCTATTGTTATGGCTCGTTGAGTCCAGAGCCGCAGCGCAACGTGGATGAGATTGATACCAATCTGAACCTCAACCAGAAAAGCCCCTCCTATGGGGACAGTATCTGGGAACCAAACTTCTCCCAGGCCCCGGAGCCGTCTCCGGTTGCAGGAACAGGTGACGCATGCCTTTCGTCTGCGATGGCGAACCTGGCGGCGGGGACCGAACCGAGCACACCGAGCGTGACCCTCCCGCTGTTCTCGAAGTCGATCGTATCCGACCCCCGCTTTGGGCTTGTTCCGGTTCTCGGAACAGAGTCTGCCACCGGCTCGGTGACGAACTGCGCTGGCGGCAGTACACCGTGCGAGATCCTCGGCTTCCAGGCAGTCTTCCTCTACACGGCCTTTCCGAAGGGCGGCACGGGGACGGTGGGAGCGTTGGAGGCCTGGGTGTTCCCCCCAAGCTTTATCGCTGCATTCAGCGTCCCCGGACCGCGCGCGACTGGATATTCCGGAGGTCCGTATGCGGAAGATCTCTGTAGCCTGACGACCGGCAACTGCTGAACGCTCGAACGCCGGGCCGTTGCAGGCGTCGAACGACGGTCCGGCCAGCCGACAACTGAAGGCCGAAACGGGCGCCCGGTGAGTGGGAGTTGTGGCGGGCGACGCATGCCGGTGATATGTTTCCTCACGGATAGCTACAGCTGCCGTCATGTTGGCGGGCCGCGAGGAGGCAAGGATGAGAAGTGGGCGGACGGCAGAGTGCCCGGACACCGGTACATCTCTCGAGCCATGGTCCCGCGCCAATATTGCGCGCCACGAAGCCCGAAGAGTGGCTGGCTTGCGGCCCGGGAGGTGGAAAGGGTGCGCTGGGAGCGGAGGCCCTTGGAGTGGGGCGATGGTGGCCTTGGTTTCAACCGCGATGGCGACGTTTGTCCTGGGCAGCGTCGGGGCCGCTCCCGCGAGCGCGAGTCTCTTAGTCACGATCCCTACTGGCGGCGAACCGGTGGGGCTGGCCGCTGGCGAGGTCGATACCCCATCGGGAGGTTTCGTCTACGTTGCGAATGAGGGCAGCAACCAGGTCGACGTAATTGACACAAACAGTGGCGCTCCCTGCCTTGCGAGTGGCGCAGCAGCCCCATGTGTCGTGCAACAGCTACAGGTTAACGGAGTGTCCAGCGTTGCTGTCTCCCCGGATGGCCTCACGGTGGAAGCTGGCGGCGCCGGTGGAGGGGATGTCTACATCTTCGACGTCAGCAGCTCCTCGACGGGAGGGCTCATCCCGGGAGAACTCACTGCGAACGCCTTTGGTCCGCAGACCGGGCTGTACCCTACGGCAGTGAGCTTCGCGACCGCGGGCCCCACCGCTGGGGATGACTGGGTCGCCACGGACAACGCGACCACGATCGTCAACGGGGTGGGCGCCTATGACGTCACCGTGCTCCAGGGGCCAAGCACAACCGGCCCAGGCTCGGTCGTCGCGGCAGCCTCGCTGCCGGCCGCACAGGTCGCGGAGGCGGTCTTGCCCTCAGGCGAGTCGGTGTTCCTGAGCCTCGCCGGCACCGCGGCCCCGGAACTGGGGGTCGTGAACGTCGGCGGGACGAGTAGCGCCCCGACGGTCAGCCTCGCTGCGCCCTATTCGCTTCCCGCGGGTGCGGTGCCGGGAGGGCTCGCTGTGACCCCGGGTGGCGGCCATCTCTGGCTTACGAGCGAGCAGTTGGATGGCACAGTCTACGTCATACCGACTGCTGGACTCGGCTCCAGCACGTCGCCCTCGGCTGTCGCCGTGCCGAGCGGAGGCGCCTACCCAGACGCCGTGGCCGTGACACCGAGCGGAGCGGAGGCCGTGGTCACAAACGTTGGTGCCGCGTACATCGGAGCGGGCGATGTGGGGAGCGTGAGCGTGGTCAATACCGCGTCGCCGTACGAGACCACGACCTACCCGGCGAGCGCGGGCTTCGACCAGCCCGACGCCGTCGCGATCGATCCGTCCGGCTCGGTTGCCTACGTGGCTAATGCCGGTAATGGGAGTGTGACGGTCCTCCCTCTCGGCGGCGGTCTCGGTGTCGGCGGTCTCCAGGTCACGACTTCGTCCCCCCTCCCGTCCGCGACCCTCGGAAGTCCCTACGATGAACAACTCGCTGCGAGCGGTGGCAGCGGCCTTTACAGCTGGTCGGTGGTCCAAGGGTCCCTCCCGACTGGTCTCGCGCTCAGCCCTAGCGGAGTCTTGTCGGGAATTCCCGTCGTGCAGGGGAGCGCCTCTTTCACGGTCGAGGTGACTTCGGGGGCCGAGACGGCCACAGCGGAGCTTCAGCTCTCAGTCGGCGGCTGTACTCGCACTATCTCCGGCATCTATAGCGGCCCGCTTGCGCTGAACTCGGGTGTCACCTGCATCGATGGGGGTACCGTGACGGGCCCCCTCAGCATTACGAATGGGGCGGCTCTTACGGCAGTGGGGGCTCACCTCGAGGGACCGGTGAGCGCGGACGGTAGTGGCTCCCTCAGCGTGTGCGGCAGCTGGCTCGGCGGGAGCATCGCCGCGAGCGGAGCGACGGGCCCCGTGGTCATCGGGGACGCCGGCGACCTCGGTATGCCGAGCTGCGCTGGGAACGCGATCTCGGGAGGCGTGAGCCTCCTCGGAAACATCGCCGGGGTGTTCGTCGGTGGCAATACGGTCATCGGGACGGGGAACGTGTCCTCCAATATCTCACCCTCGAGCGGGCCGTTCTCCGTGACCGGAGTGGCGGCGAACTCCTTCGGCGGGTATCTCGCGTGCTCGGACAACGAGCCAGCCGCCTCGGACTACGGTCAGCCGAATGCCGTGGCCGGTTCGGCGAGCGGCCAGTGCGCGGTACTCGCCACGTCTGGGAACGCGCAGAGTAACTGGCGCGGTGCAGAGGGTCCGGGGGCACGGTAGACGGTGAGCCGACCGGGAACGGAGCACCCCGTATTGGCAGCGGAACGGCCTCTACCGGGCAGGGCTTTTTGGGGTGAGCCCGACCTGGAGGACATGGGCGGGGGCGACGGAGGGGTCGAGGCGCACGTACGGTGACGGCCCCTCCCAGGTGTAGGAGACCCCGGCCAGCTCGTCGGTGACGACGTAGGCCTGGCCGGGGTCGACGCCGAGCCAGGCGAGATCGAGGCCGAGCGTCGCTTCCTGGACCCGTTCGGGCTCGAGGTTGACCACCACCAGCACGACGTCGCTCCGGTCGTGGGTGGCCCGCCCGTAGGCCAGGATCGCCGGGTTGTTCGAGTCCATCGGGGCGAAACCAGCCAGTCGTTGCAGCGCGGGGTGCCGGCGGCGGAGCTGGTTGAGCGTGGAGAGCAGGGGCGCGATCGAGGACGGGTCGTCGAAGTCCCGGGGGCGGATCGCGTACTTCTCCGAGTCGGCGTACTCCTCGTTGGCCTCCGACGCGGGCTCGTTCTCGCCGAGCTCGTAGCCCGAGTAGATCCCCCAGTTGGGCGACATCGTCGCCGCCAGCACCGCCCGCAGCGCGAAGGCGGCCCGGGGGCCTCGCCGGAGGGGGCCGGAGAGGATGTCGGGGGTGTTCGGCCAGAGGTTCGGGCGCAGGTAGTCCGCCGCTGGACCGGTGGCGAGCTCGGTCCCGTAGGCCGCGAGCTCGGCGGCGCTGGTGCGCCAGGTGAAGTAGGTGTAGCTCTGGGTGAAGCCCACCTCGGCGAGCTTGGCCATCATCGGCGGGCGGGTGAAGGCCTCCGCGAGGAGGACCACCTCGGGGTGTGCCGCCCGCAGCTCGCCGATGAGCCACGCCCAGAAGGCGACCGGCTTGGTGTGGGGGTTGTCGACCCGGAAGACCGTGACGCCCCGGTTGATCCAGGTCTCGAGGATGCCGAGGCAGGCTTCCCAGAGCGCGACCCGGTCCGCCTCGCGCTCCGGCCAGAACTCGAGCGGCACGATGTCCTGGTACTTCTTCGGCGGGTTCTCCGCGTAGGCGATCGAGCCGTCGGCGCGGTGGCGGAACCACTCGGGGTGGGCGTCGAGCCAGGGGTGGTCGGGGGAGCACTGGAGCGCGTAGTCGAGCGCGACCTCGATGCCGTGGGCCCGAGCGGCTTCGACCAAGCGGGTGAAGTCCTCGAGCGTCCCGAGGCCGGGATGGAT
This sequence comes from Actinomycetes bacterium, assembly GCA_021787035.1. Taxonomy (GTDB): domain Bacteria; phylum Actinomycetota; class Acidimicrobiia; order Acidimicrobiales; family Palsa-688; genus JAJZYO01. The sequence goes on along the minus strand of JAJYMM010000125.1, from coordinate 158 downwards.
GGCCTCGTGGCCGCCCTCCGGGCCGCCGATCGCCCAGGGGCTCCCGGGGTCGTCGGGGCCGGCGACGAGGGTGTTCCCCCTCCCCTTGCGGGCGCTGCGGCCGATCGGGTGGATGGGGGGCAGGTAGAGCACGTCGAAGCCCATCGCGGCGATGCGGG
>JAJYMM010000035.1 GCA_021787035.1 Actinomycetes bacterium | reverse complement strand
GACACGACAAGCTGGCTTAGACGGGGTGCGGTTCCACGACCTTCGCCATAGCTGTGCTGCTCTATTGGTGGCTGAGGGAGCGCACCCGAGGGCCATCATGGAACGGCTCGGGCATAGCTCGATCACCGTCACACTCGATCGCTACGGCCACCTCTTCCCGCACCTTGAGGAGGCGCTGACCGCGGGCCTGGAGCGGTCACGTTCGGCGGCTCTGGCGCAGCGTCCCCGTCTAGAAAACCCGCAGGCTTCGGGCACGGATCGGGCACGCCGGGCTCGAACACCTGTCCGTCGAACACTGATAAACCCTACTTGACTAGCCAGTTTGTACGCGCCCCCGGCAGGGTTCGAACCTGCGACCTTCCGCTTAGAAGGCGGCCGCTCTATCCGCTGAGCTACGGGGGCCACCCTCGACGGTAGCGTGCTCGGAGGGCACTGACCAGGGTTCCCCCATGTAGGGTGCCCGGCAGCTCAGCTCGCGAGCAGCCCTCCACTTTCGGGATATGCCGAGGGGTGGCGGAGCTTGGAAAGGGCTGTCCTTTCGATCTGGCGGATCCGTTCGCGGGTGAGATGGAGCGCGGTGCCGACTTCCTCCAATGTCCTCGGGTCCTCACCACCGAGGCCGAAGCGAAGGCGCACTACCTCTTTCTCCCGCTCGTCCAGCACGGAGAGTAGCTTGTCCACTTCGCCGCCCAGCATCGCCTGGGTCACCGTGTCGAATGGCGATGGCGACGACGAGTCGGCAACGAGGTCACCGAGCTCGGTCTCGCCGTTGGCATCGACCGGGGAGTCCAGGCTTATCGGCTCGCTGCCCTCGAGGAGGAGCTGAACGACCTGGGCGTGGGGTATGTCCAGCATGTCGGCCAGCTCGGAGAGGCTTGGCGAACGGCCGTTGCGGTCTTCGAACTGGCGCTTGATCTGGACCACCCGCCGCACTTGCTCGCGGGCGTGGACGGGCAGGCGGATTGTGCGCCCCGTGTTGTCGATCCCCCGGCTGATGGCCTGCCTGATCCACCAGGTTGCATACGTTGAGAACTTGAAGCCCTTGCGCCAGTCGAACTTGCCCACGGCGTGCATGAGGCCGAGGTTCCCCTCCTGTACGAGGTCGAGCAGCGGGAGCTCTTGTGACTGGTACCTCTTGGCTATAGACACCACCAGGCGGAGGTTCGAGTTGATGAACTCCACCGTGGCAGCATCACCGCGCTGCGCGCTCCACTGGAGCTGGCGTCGGCGTGCGGGGTTGACCGTGCTGGATGCGAGCTCTTCCTTGGCCTCACGGCCCTCCTGGATGGCCTGGGCGAGGCGCGCCTCGTCCTCTCTGGTGAGGAGTGGGTACCTCCCGATCGTGTCGAGGTACAGCCGGACCAGGTCCTTGTCCTGGCTCTCGTTGTTGATCCGGGCCATATGCTCCCTCCGCCTTGAAGTAGGTTTCGGCCAGACGCCCCAGCATTAGTAGGTGCTCTCGCGGGTGGTTCGGCAACTGTGCCAAACTGAGAAGTCGATGGTGGCCGTAGCTCAGTTGGTTAGAGCGCCAGGTTGTGGCCCTGGAGGTCGGGGGTTCGAGTCCCCTCGGTCACCCCACGCAGCAGGCCAGTGCCGCACTCAGTTATCGCGATAGCCTCCTTTCTCGATACCGATAGGCCCAGCGTAGGGCCTGAGGCGCCTTTCGGGTGTCGCTAGATGACAGGCAGCGTCTCGCCCCGCTCGGCCCTCGCTGTTGCGACCCGGCAGCGGGTAGGTACTATCGGGTGCCGGCGCCTCTAGCTCAACGGCAGAGCAACGGACTCTTAATCCGCAGGTTCTGGGTTCAAATCCCAGGGGGCGCACTACTATCTGACCAGCAATTTTCCGTAGCCGTCACCTCCTCCGAGCAGCCTGTGGGCAACAAATGGGCAACAACGGAGGTGGGTATGAAAGGGAGCCTCCAAGAGCTAGGCGACGGGCACTGGCGCTTGCGGGTCTTCCCTGGGCGGGAGGGCGGCAAGGTGCGCCAGGTGAGCCGCAACTTCAAGGGCACCGAGCGCCAGGCCGAGTCGGCGCTGGCCAAGCTGGTGGCGGACGTGGAGCGCCAGCAGGTCGCCATCGGGTACGCGGGCACATTGGGGGAGCTGATCGAGCGATGGCTCGACGACATCGCCGCGCACCGTTCGGCGTACACCAAGAAAACCGACACCGTACTGGCGATGGCGGTGGCACTGGCCGCGATCACCGGTGCCAGGAGGGGGAGCTTTGCGCGCTCCGGTGGAGCGATGTCGACTCGTCGCGAAGGACACTCACCATTGCCCGGTCCTTGACAGTGGTCGACAAGCAAGTGACCGAGGGGCCGACGAAGACCCACCAGCGCCGGGACATCGCGATCGACGAAGCCCTTGGTGCGTTCTTGGCCCGTCGGCGTGCCGAGCAGGAGCGTTATGCCGAAGCGGTCGGGGTGCCGCTCGTCGGCGACCCTTTCGTTCTCTCCCGGTCGGCCGACGGCTCCACCCCATGGCTGCCTGACGGCCTCTCGCACCAGTACCAGCGCCTCACCTCCAGGCTCGGGCTGTCTGACCCCATTTCCACGAACTGCGGCACTTCGCGGCCACGACCGCTATCGCGGGGGCGCCGACGTTCAGAGGTGGCGGGCCGGCTCGGTCACGCCGACGCCTCGGTCACGCTGCGGGTGTATGCGCATGCCCTGGAGGCTCGGGACAGGGAGCTAGCCGGTATGCTCGGTAGCGTCGTGCTCGGCCCCGTGAACCGCGTTTCGAAGCTTGATCAGGCTGACCCGCCACCGCCTGCCCAGATGGAAGGCTACAGGTAGCTCACCGCGCCGAGCCAGGTCGTAAGCCAGGTCTTTGGAGATGCCGAGAATCTCGGCAGCCTCAGGGACCGAGGCGACGTAGGGGTCAGCCGCCACCTTGCTCGGCGCCTGCCAGCCATTCTCTGCCCCCGAAGGCGTGGCCTCTTCCCCCGCACTTCTCATAGGTGACCTCCTTGCTCTCCGGCCCGCGGGACCGGGCCTCAGACCTGAAGGGGTCGAGGTGGCGAGATTTCTGTTGTGGGCAAGGTCGTTGCCGGTACGCGGGTGGATCGGAGCCACTCCGCCACGTCGGTCAAGTCGAAGCGGATGAACCTGCCGACACGCAAGGATGCCACCCTCCTTTCAGCGACTTGGGCCGGTTCCTCTCCAGGCACCGGCCGGGGCCCCGGTCCCGAGGGAGGATCCCCCTGGACGAGGTGGTGCCGCCAGGGTGGCTCGGTTTCGTCGTCTCGGCCGACCGGTATGGCAAGCCGAGGGTCGACCGCGTCGCCTACGTGCGTGCTGCAAGCGCTCCGGGACAGGTTGCGCTGCAAGGAGATCTGGGTCCAAGGCGCCGACCGCTGGCGCAACCCCGACGACGACCTGCCGAAGGACTTCGAGGCCAGCCTGGCCCAGCACTACCAACACCTGGGCCAACCGCTCGACCCGACCGAGTTCGTCGAGCGCCTCCGCCACGAGCGTCTCGAGCGAGCGCTAGGAGGTCGGTGTCCGCCATGGCCACATCCTCCCACCAACGAGGACCTCGTCCCCGCCGACTCGGCGACGACCATGTCAAGATGTGGTCCGTGCGGCGGGCGGAAACCAACTTAATGGACCGGGTCGAGCAGCTTCTGCGGGACGTCAGCGCGGAGGTGATCGAACCTCGCTTCAACGCTCTTCACGGCGACGATGTGCGGTTCAAGTCGCCAGGCGAGGTGGTCACGGTCGCGGATGAAGAAGCCGAGGCGCTGCTGGTTCGCCGTCTCGGGGAGCTGCTTCCCGGTACCCCGGTGATAGGCGAGGAAAGCTCATCGCTCGATCCGTCGCTACTGGACGGTCTGGACAGCCATCGTGTTTGGCTGGTCGATCCGCTCGACGGAACCGCTAACTTCGTGGCCGGCAGCCCGGACTGGGCTGTGATGGTCGCCCTCGTCGAAAACGGCGCCACGGTGGCATCGTGGATCTGGCGGCCGGTAGATGGAGTCATGTACATGGCGGAACTGAGTCAAGGAGCAACTCGCAACGGCATCGCGCTCCAACGGAGACGACCGACACCCCCAGTGGCCGAGATGCGAGGCGCCGTGTTGACCCGCTTCCTCGACCATGACACCTCAACAAGCGTGGCCGCGAACCGCCATCGCTTCAGATCGGTCGGCGAGGGCCGGGTATGTGCTGGAGTGGATTACCCCGCCCTCATCGAAGGTGACCAAGAGTTCGTCCTGTTCTGGCGAACTTTGCCATGGGACCACGCACCCGGTGCTCTCCTGCTTGGCGAGGCGGGCGGCGTGGCCAGGCGGCTCGACGGCACCCCCTACAATCCGGCTCAGCACACCACGGGACTCCTGGTGGCATCCAGCCAAGCCGCATGGGACCTCGTCTCCGCCACGCTCCTGGCCTCCCCCGGCGAGCAGATCGGGGAGATATGAACCCCGCCAAGACGGTCCAGCCGATCCGGCTGCCCGGCCCATACTTGGCGATCTGGACGGCCGAAACGACCAAGTCCGAGCTACATAACCGCGCAACATAACACGCCCGTGCCGGCCGCCCAGTTACAGGGTTGTGCCTCTCCCCTATCGGGCGACACGGTACGAGACCAACCGATGACGGAGCTTCGCCCTTATAAAACCCCCCGTTCCGTCAACAGGCTAAGCGGGCCCTCGTCGGTTGCCTGTTTACGCGGACGCGACCGGTTGGGCTGCGAAGCTGGCACAATGGCGCGCAGCTCGGCAAGCTGGGAGACCAGGCGGCTGACCTCTTCGGCCTTGGCGGCCGCCAGCTCAGCTGCACCCTCGGCCCGGGCCTCAGCTAGCGCCACCTGGCCGTCCGCCTTGGCACGGACGCTCTCGAGACTCGGCTCCGTAGCGCGACGTGAGCGTCTCGGTAACCTCTCGACGCGCCCGTTCGAGGTCGGCCTCGTGGGCCTCTTTGAGCCCGGCGAGTCAACTTGCTGCCCCGAGCTTCGCGTCCACGAACATCCCGTGGCCCGACCGGGTCTCAGTGGCCGCCAAGCAGTTGAAGGCTCCAGTGCACGAGGCAGCTGTCAGCAACGACGAGCCCGGGGGAGTTCGGTGGCGGACCAAGACCTGCCGGCGTCCTTAGAGACCAACGCCAGCCCAGGTGTGCCGTACCAGGTGTCACCGCCGACGACGAGGCACAACCTTGCCGAGCACGTAGGTGCACCGAGCTGCCAGCTCGACTCGGCGTACTGAGCGAACCCCGCGCCGACGGTCGCCCTGGACCACGTCGTGCCGTCATCGGCGGTCCAATAGAGCTGGGGCGGTGCAGCCTGGGCTGTGCTCGTGGCTACGCCGCTGCCTCGCCCCATACGGGCGATCTCGCGTACATGGCCATGTACGCGATGCCCATTTCGCGAACTTCGTCCCGTGTGCGAGCGTCCGAGAAAAAGGTGTGTACTACCTCGTGGCAGGTGCTGAAGCGCCTCCGACCTGAGGAGTGCCCTGCGCGAACCTGGATGACGTAGTTCTTGCCGTCCAGCGCAAGTTGGCGTCGTTGTCAAGGGCCACCTCGTCGACGTTGGCGGCCACCTGACCCCACCGAGTCCCGTTCCTGCCTCGACGGCCACAGCCCTCGTTTTCGTGCGCGCAGAAGAACCGTTATTAGGTGAGTATTTTTGGGCGATCCGCGGTCCGCGAGCAGCGCCGATCGACGGTGAGCGACGGATGAGCGGGCTGCTCTAGGCACAGGCGGGGACCATCGGCAGGTTGGCGCCCCGGCGACGGCTATGCCGTGGCGGCGAATGTCGTCGCACAACGTCGGGTCGCTGGTGGGCAGCTTGAACCACTGCCAGGTGGACAGCTCGACCGCGTGTAGGGGGTGCCCTGTCCAACGCTGCACGCTTCGACGGAGGGCATCGACCGAAGCATGCCAGGCCTTTGTGTCGGGGAGCGAAGGGGAGTAGGAGGCCGAGGTGCCGGTCACCGCAAAGCGCTCTCAGAGTGGGCGGCTCGGGGTCACAATTTGGGTTCTGGAGAGCAACTGGGCCCCGAACTGAAGGACTGTCGCCCCACTACGATGACGACGTCGAGCTTGCGGGGCCCGTGGACGCCTTCAACGCGGTTGAGCTCTATGTCGCTCGTCGCCGACGGTCCGGAGATCCACGTTTGGGTGGGCGATGAAGTGAGCCGCGCGACTGCGTCGGGCACGGTCGCGACGACCTGGTCCTGTCGCACGACGACCACGAGATGGTCGGGGAGCAGCGAAACGGCGCGACGCCCCTGGGATTCGCCACCGTCCAGTACGATCGTGCCCGTCTCTGCAATGGCTATAGCGCACCCTGTTAGGCACGCGTCGAAGCCGTCAAGCCCGGCCGGCGAGAAGTCGCCGCCGTCAATTTCTACGACGACGCCCGACGCTTCGGGCCGCCAGGCTTCGGGAAAGCCCGCCGGAACGACTACCCGGGTGCTTTTCCCCCGCGAGAGGACTGTGCCGATAGCAGCTTGCACCTCCTGCATGCCGACCATTGTCGCCGTTGCCTTGTACTCCGAGAGCCGCTCCAGCAACAGGTCGATTGGCGGCATCGCCATGTCCAGCTCGGGGTTGTCTCGGTAACTGTGCCGCCTTTCGGTGAGGCTGAAGGGGGCCGAGCGGAGAGCCGCCCTCACCGCGCTGAGGACACCTTCGGTCCCGGTGGCGGCGGGGGCAGTCCCGGTGGCGGCGGGGGAGGAAGTCGCGCTCTCACGTGCCGGTCGGGCGCGTCTCACCGGCTTGGCTTGGGGCCCTCGGGTGACCGAGGGGCCTCTCTCGGATCTCCACCAGCCCCTGAAGCTTTGGCGTGGAACGACCGGTGCGTCTCTGGATATAGTCCAGCTCCGGAAAGGCCAAGGTAATGGGCCCATCGCCCCCTTTGCGCCAAAGGGACGAGAGAGCCAGCTGACAAGGCGCTCAGCCGCAGCGAAACGCTTCTCGGACGAAAGGACGGCACTGGCGGCAGCCATTGCCACGCTCTCCAATCCGGGGCCTTTGTCCTTAGCGCGCTCCACCGAGCGAGCGCGCAGGTGCACCAAGAGCCGGGGGATATCGATCTTCACCGGGCAGACCTCGTAGCATGCGCCACAAAGGGTGGAGGCGAACGGCAGCGAGCCGCTCACAGAGTCGCTCGCGACACCATGGAGCTGGGGGGTGAGCACGGCCCCGATCGGCCCTGGGTAGACCGAGCCGTAGGCGTGGCCCCCGACGCGCTCGTACACCGGGCACACGTTGAGGCACGCCGCGCAGCGTATGCAGCGCAAGGCCTGGCGGCCGGTTGGGTCGGCGAGTGCAGAGCTACGCCCGTTGTCCAACAACACGAGGTGCACTTCCTCTGGCCCGTCCCCTGGCGATACGCCGCTCCATATGGAGGTGTAAGGGTTCATCCTCTCCCCGGTAGCCGAACGAGCAAGAAGTTGCAAGAAGACCCCGAGGTCCCCGAAACGCGGGATCACCTTGTCGATGCCCACCACAGAGATCAGCACTCGTGGAAGCGTGAGGCACATCCGTCCATTGCCTTCGGACTCCACGACTACGAGCGAGCCAGTCTCGGCGACGGCGAAATTTGCCCCCGAAATAGCCACCTCTGCACGCAAGAAGCGCTCGCGCAGGTGAGCGCGCGCCGCCCCTGCCAGGTCGGCTGGATCGTCCGAGAGGTCCGCTGGTGCAGCCCGGCCGTGCTCGCCCATTTTGGCGAGGAAAATGTCACGCACCTCCGCGCGGTTGCGATGGATGGCCGGCACCACGATGTGGCTCGGGAGGTCGGCGCCGAGCTGCACTATGAGCTCGGCCAGGTCGGTTTCCCCAACGTCTATTCCAGCAGCGGCGAGAGCGTCGTTCAGGTGGCACTCGCCGGTCGTCATCGATTTTACCTTCACCACCTCGCGGGCCCTGGCGGCTTTCACGATCCCGACAACGACCTCGTTGGCTTCCGCAGCGCTCGCGGCGAAGTGGACGTGGCCTCCTCTCGCGGAGACCGAAGCTTCCAGTTGCCCGAGAAGCTCGTCGAGCCGGGAGAGGGCGTCGTCTTTGATGCCTGCTGCGGCCGTCCGCAGTTCCTCGAAGTCCGGGAGCTCGGCGACCAGGCGGTCGCGCTTTTGCCTGATCGTCGTCGTCGCTTGGCGGAGGTTTGCCCGAAGTTGCGTGTCTTGCAGCGCACTCCGTGCAGCTAGGGGGAAAGGTGGAGAGGTCTCGAAACCGCTCGGGTTCATGGGCGGCCCCCCTCGGGAGTTGCCAGGATTTGCGCCAGATGGAGGGCTCGCACGCCCATCTTCAACCGCGAAGCGCCCCCACCTATATGGGTAAGGCAGGAATTGTCCAGCGCGCACACGACCTCGGCCCCGCTCGCGCGCACTGCTGCCAGCTTGTCGGCCAGCATGGCAGACGAGACATCGGAGTTCTTGAGGGCGAAAGTACCGCCGAAGCCGCAGCAAACTGCGGCACCCGGCAGTTCGACAAGGCAGAGGCCACGGACGGCATGGAGCAGGGAGAGCGGTTGGTCGTAGGCGCGCAGGACGCGCAGCGAGTGGCAAGTCGGGTGATAGGCCACGCGGTGGGGGAACGAGGCCCCGACGTCGGTGACGCCGAGGACGTCGACCAAGAACTTCGACAGCTCGTGGACCCGGGGCGAAAGTGCACGAGCGTCTTGGGCTAGGGAGGTTTCGCCAGCGTCCTCCGCTGCGTGTGCGTAGGCCTCCGCCACGGTGCCGGCGCAAGAGGCCGAGGGGCAGACAATAGCCTCATAGGAGGAAAAGATGTCCACGAAGCGCCGAGCCAAACGGAGCGCCTCGGGTCGGTAGCCAGAGTTCAGGTGCATCTGTCCGCAGCAGGTCTGTGCCGCGGGGAAGACTACCTCATGACCGAGACGTTCGAGCACCGAAACGGTGGCCCGTCCGGTCTCGGGGTAAAGGGCGTCATTGACGCACGTAACGAAGAGGGCGACCCTCATACAGCGGGCGCTCCGGCGCCGGCGGGCCATTGGCGCGCTCTGGTGCCCTCGACCCGGTGGCGGGCGGCCTTTGCCTTCTCGGAAAGGACCGTATCGGGCATCAGCTTCTTTGTCGGGAAGGAAGCGGCTACAACGGATCGCATGTCTTTTCGGTCGCCCGCTTCGCCGCTGGCGCGAAGCTGCATGAGAAGGTTGCCGATAGCGGACGCCTCCACGGGACCGGCTACGACGGGGAGCCCCGAAGCCGCTGCCAGCACCTCGAGGTACAAGTCGTTGGCAGCGCCGCCGCCAACGACGTGCACCACCTCGACCGAGCGTCCCGTGAGGCGCTGCGCCTCCTCGAGCGTGGCGGCGGCCGCCAGGGCCATGGAGTCGACGACGCAGCGGACGAGCGCCTCGTCGCTCGCGGGGACAGCCTCACCGCAACGGGCGCACGCGGCCCGCACTCGGTCGGCCATGTCCAGGCCGGGCCGAACGAGCTCGGCATCACCCGTGTCGATAATCGAAGCGAACGCTGGCTCGTCTAGCGCCCGGGAGAGTAAGGCTGGCAGGTCGCGCGGCTTTCCAGAGTGCGCCCAGGCGCGCTCGCACTCTTGGAGGACCCAGTGCCCCATGGTGTTGCGGAGGAACCTGACCGTGCCGTCCGCCCCCAGTTCGTTGGAGAAATTGGCCTGTCTCGATTCCTCGCTGATGACAGGGGCCTCGAGCTCCAACCCCACGAGCGACCAAGTGCCGCTGACAACATAGGCGAAGGCCTCCACCTCGGCTGGGACGGCGAGCACAGCGGACGCCGTGTCGTGGGAGGCTACCGACACGACCGTCACGCCCGGTGCGAGGCCGGCGCTGGCGGCGACGTCGGGGAGGACCGGTCCGAGGACGTCGCCAGGGCTGGCCGCCGGCGCAAATATGTCAGTGCGGAGACCGAGGTGGCGTAGGACTTCTCCCGCCACATCGCCCGTCCGGGAGTCAACCAACTGGGTGGTCGAGGCGTTGGTGCGTTCGAAGCGCGCTTCGCCTGTCAAGAAATAGCCGAACAGGTCGGGAACCATGAGGAGGAAGCGGGCCTCGCGGTAGGCGACGCTGTGTACCTCGGCGAGGAGCTGGAACACCGTGTTGATCTCCATCTCCTGGACGCCGGTCGCTTGGTAGAGCCCTCCCGGGCCGAGGACACTGCTCACGTGCCGACCGAGCCGGCTCGTGCGTTCGTCTCGATAGTGGTACGGAGGGCCGAGGAGCCGCCCACTTGGGTCGACCAGTCCGTAGTCGACTCCCCAGCCGTCGATGCCAACGGACACAAGACCGCCTTCACGGGAAACCTCGGCGAGGGCCTCCAACATGTCCCTGTATATGCCGAGCAGGTCCCAGTGGAGGCCGTCGGGTAGGCGGACAGGGATGTTGGCAACTCGCCGCCGCTCGAAGACCACCAGGCGCCTGTCCTCGAGCCTACCGGCAAAAAGCCGGGCGCTCGAAGCACCGAGATCTATGGCGGCGTGGGGGCCAGCGGCAAGCCTCACCGTAAAAAGGCCGCCGCCACGCCGGCATCGACGGGTACGAGAAGCCCGGTCGTGTGCGAAAGCTCTGGGCCGGTGAGCACGAAGACGGCATTGGCCACGTGTTCTGGGAGGACTTCGCGCTTCAGGAGGGTGCGTGATGCGTAGTACTCGCCGAGCTTCTCCTCGGGCACTCCGTAAACCGAGGCTCGTTGTGCCCCCCAGCCGGACGCGAAGATGCCCGAACCGCGTACCACGGCGTCGGGGTTGACCCCGTTGACGCGGATGCCGTCTTGGCCTAGCTCGGCCGCCAGCAGGCGCACCTGGTGGGCTTGGTCGGCCTTGGTGGCCCCGTAAGCGAGGTTATTGGGGCCGGCGACGATCGCGTTCTTGCTCACGATATAAACGATGTCGCCCCCCATCGCCTGGGACTTCATTACCCGCGCTGCCGCTTTGGAGACGAGGAACGAGCCTCGGGCCATGACGGCGTGCTGGCGCTCCCAGTCTTCGATGGTGGTGTCGAGCAAGCTCTTCGAGATCGACATGCCGGCGTTGTTGACGACGAGGTCCACTCCGCCGAAGGCGAGGACGGCGGCGTCAACGGCCGCCGACACCTCTGCCTCCGAGCTGACATCGGCCTGTACCGACGTGGCGACGTCAGTACCTCCAATACTTTTGGCCACGTCTTTCGCTCCCTCGCCGTCTAGGTCGGCGCACACCACGCAGGCACCTTCGGCAGCGAGACGGCGCGCGGTAGCGGCACCTATCCCCGAACCCGCTCCCGTGACCAACGCAACGCGGGTGGCGAGCGCTTTGGGGGGTGGCTGGCGGCGGAGCTTGGCCTCTTCTAGGTCCCAGTACTCGATGCGGAACTTCTCGGCCTCGGGGACGGGGGCGTAGGTGGACAGCGCCTCAGCACCACGCATGACGTTTATTGCGTTGACATAAAACTCGCCCGCCACGCGCGCTGTCTGCTTGTCCTTGCCGAAGCTGAACATCCCGACGCCTGGCACGAGGACTATCGCCGGGTCGGCCCCTCGCATCGGTGGCGACCCAGGAGCCGCGTGGCGCTCGTAGTATTCCCGGTACTCCGAGCGGTAGCTCTCGTGGAGATCCTTGAGGCGCTCTATCACGGCTTCCAAGGGAGCACTGGCAGGTAGGTCAAGCACCATCGGCCGGACCTTGGTGCGCAGAAAATGGTCAGGGCAGGAGGTGCCCTTCATGGCGAGGATGGGGTGCTTTTCACGAGCTAGGAACTCGAGCACCACGTCACTGTCGTTGTAATGGCCGACCTGGCGGTTGTCCGTGCTCGCCATCCCCCGGAGCACCGGGAACAGGGCAGCCGCCCGGGCACGGCGCGCGTTTGCGGGTAAGGGCGCGAAGGCGTCCACGGCCGGGCCGAAGGGCTCGGGGTGGCCGTGAGTATCGATGTAGGCCTGTGCGCTGCGTATTATCTCCAGCGAGCGGGCCTCGCACTCATCGCTCGTCGCGCCCCAGGCAGTGATCCCGTGCCCGCCAAGCACCACGCCGATCGCTTCTGGATGCTCGTATGCAAGCGCGGCTATGTCGAGGCCGAGCTGGAAGCCCGGCCGGCGCCAGGGCACCCAGAGGACTCGTTCACCGAAACAGTCCTTGGTTAGGGCTTCGCCGTCTGCGGAAGCGGCCAGGGCTATGCCGGCGTCTGGGTGGAGGTGGTCCACGTGGGGCGCGTCCACCAATGCGTGCATGGCCGTGTCGATGGACGGCGCCGCCCCGCCTTTGCCGTGGAGGCAGTAGTCGAAGGCCGCTACCATCTCGTCCTCGCGCTGCTCGCCCGGGTAAACGTCGACGAGGGCGCGCAGGCGGTCGAGGCGCAGGACAGCTAGCCCAGCCTCCCTGAGGGTCCCCAGGTCGCCGCCCGAGCCCTTCACCCAGAGCAACTCGACGGTCTTTCCTGTGACTGGGTCGGGGAGGCTGTCTTTGCAACTGGTATTGCCACCCGCGTAATTGGTGTTCCTCGGGTCGGCCCCCAGGCGGTGGGAGCGCTCGAGGAGCTCACGGACAGCGCTTTGTTGGCCGTTCAATTGTCTCAACCTCCCCAACTAGTAGACGACCCACCGACGCGCTCGGCCCGGACGCGCTCGCGATGACCAGAACGCTCGTAGGATGCCAAGGGGTCGGGATCGAGGCCCATTTCTTCTCTCATCTCGGCGAGGAGAGGGCGGACGTCGGTGGAAAAGGCGTCAACGAGCACCGAGTTGGCGGCGAGCACGTCCCCAGAAGATTGGGCCCTTGCGAGCGCGTCACGGTCGACTAGGAGCGCTTTGGCAGTCGCCTCCTGGACGTTCATGACAGAGCGGATCTCTGCGGGGACCTTCTCTTCGATGTTATGGCACTGGTCGAGCATGAACGCCACGCCGGCACCGGGAAGGTGGGCACGGGCACCGACTATCTCCACCATGACGCGAAAGAGCTGGTATGGGTCTGCGGCACCCACCAATAGATCGTCGTCAGCGTAGAAGCGGCTGTTGAAATGGAACCCGCCGAGGCGGCCGAGGCGTAGTAGCTGCGCCACGATGAACTCGATATTGGTGCCGGGGGCGTGGTGCCCGGTGTCGACCAAGACCTTCGCCCGGTCGCCAAGGGACTCGCAATGGACGAGCGAGGTACCCCAGTCAGGCACGTCCATGGTGTAAAAGCCTGGCTCGAACAGCTTGTACTCGAGCAACATGCCAACGCCTTCGGGGAGCGCCTCGTAGACGGCGTGTAAAGCTTCGGCGAGACGGTCTTGGCGCGAACGTATGTCGTCCTGACCAGGGTAGTTCGTGCCGTCAGCGAACCACAGCGACACCGCGGGCGAACCGACGGCCGCCGCGATGTCCACACATTCGAGAAGGTGGCCTAGGGCCTTCTTGCGCACGCGAGGGTCGGGGTTGCACACACTGCCGAGGCGGTACTCGTCGTCTTGGAACACGTTCGGATTTATCGCGCCGATCCGTAGGCCCGAGTCGGAGGCGTGCTTGGCGAGGTGGCTGTAGTCGGCCACCCGGTCCCAGGGGATGTGCAGTGCCACGGATGGAGCGACACCCGTCAGCCGGTGGACCAAGGCGGCGTCGTCAACCTTCTCGTAGGCATCCCTGGCCGCTCCCGGCGCCTTGAATACTTTGAAGCGTGTCCCGACGTTGCCATAGGCCCATGAGGGTGTCTCGATCCACTGCTGGCGCAGCGCCTGCTTGACCTCAGATGTCGTTGCCATCGCTACCATAGCCTTTCCCTGTTTGGTGAGGGGGTGGGGCAGCGCCCCACCCCCTGGAACTTTTAGAAGTTGAACTTGTTTATGTTGGCCTTTGTGAACACGAACGGCGGGCCGAGCAAGATCGTGTGGTCGGCGCCGACCTTGTAGCGGCCGAGCTTGCCGGCGACGAAGCTCTGGCCCGGCGCGTTGGTGATGGCGTGGGAAGCGAGCTCGACAGCCGCGTAAGCTGCGAGGTAGCCGAGGTCGGCCGGGTTCCAGAGAGCGAACTCGGACAAGGTGCCATCGGCCACGTACTTCTTCATCTCGTTAGGAGTACCGAGGCCGGTCAACCTTACCTTGCCGCGGTATTTGGGAGTATCCAGCACCGAAGCCGCTGCCGCGATGCCGACCGTGGTCGGCGAGATTATGCCCTTCAGGTTGGGGTAGCTAGAGAGCAGGCCCTGAGTCACCTGGACTGAGGTTGCCGTATCGTCATTACCGTAGACAACCTTAACGAGCTTCAGGTGGGGGTAATTTGTCAGCTCCTGCTTCATGTACTTGATCCAGGTGTTCTGGTTGGTGTCGGAGATGGAGGCGGACACGATGGCGATCTGGCCGGCTGCGGCGGTCGGCTGTTTGGGGTTGATCTCCTTGGCGATCATCTGGACCTCGATGTTGCCCAGACCCTGAGGTGAGGCTTGGTTGACGAACAAGTCCCGGCAGTTGGTGTCCGAATCGTAGGTGACGACTGTGACGCCCTTCTTCATGGCAGCGTTGAGCGTCGGGCAAAGAGCGTTGGGGTCTGTACCCGAGATGATGAGGGCGTTGGCCCCCTTGGTGATGTCGGCTTGGATGACCGGCAGTTGCGATGCCGGGGTGTCGGTGGTGCCGCTCGTTTCTTGGCCGACCTCGCCGAGTTGCTTTAGGGCGAGGAGGGCGCCGCCAGTCTTCACGCTGTCGGCGGTCGTGAAATAGGAGTTGCCGAGGTTCTTCGGCACCACAAAGACCTTGAGGCCCTTTTTCAACGTGGTCGCGGCTATGGCTGGGCTCGCGGTCCCGACCGAGGCCATGGCCAAGGCGACGGCGGCCCCCACGAGGGCTCTCCACTTCGAGGATGTTGATTTCATGGTTCTTCTATGTCCTCCCTATTTAAAGGCTTTGTCTGGGAACTCGTTTCATCTTCAATGCGCTTATTGTGCTGATGCGGGTGGTCTACCTCCTTTCGCGCTGGGCGCGCTTGTGCCGTGGCCGCCGGCGAAGCGACGAGCCCGGGCGGCGATCTCGCCGGCGTTGGGTATCAGCACGCTCAGTAGGAGCAACGCCCCCGTCACGATCTCGAGGGCGTTGGAGTTGAAGTTGGTGAGGAGGAGGGCACTTTGCAGGCTGCAATATACGAGGACAGCCAGTACCACACCCAGTATGGTGCCTTTGCCTCCGAAGATGGAGACACCCCCGAGGAGCACGACCGCTATCACCGGCAGGATCAGGGTCGTGCCGTTGTCGGCCTCGGCGGTCGAGAGCCTGAAGGTGTAGAGGATGCCGGCCAGGGCCCCCATGAGGCCGGAGAGCATGTACAAGGCGGTCTTTACGCGCTTCACGCGGATGCCGGCGAACTGCGCGGCTTGCTTGTTCCAGCCGATGGCGACGACCGAGCGGCCGAAGGGCGTGGCATGGAGGACGACCCCGAACACGACGGCGAGCACTATGAAGAGCACCGCGGAGTACGAAAGGAGCCCGCCTGTGGCGGGGAAGGCCTTGACACCGATCGCCGTGTAGGCAGCTGGGAAGCTCGTGATGATCGCTGGCCCAAGGATGATCTCGGAGATCCCCTCGTAGAGCGTCATGGTCCCGATGGTCACCGCCAAGGATGGGAGATTGAGGCGCGTGACCAGTAGCCCGTTGAGAAGCCCGCAGGCGATGCCGGCAGCGAGCGCCACGATGATCACCAAGGGCATGGGCCAATGATTTGACGACAGGTACCCCACCAGGCTGGAAGACAGCGCCAACGTCGAGGCGATGGAGAGGTCGATCTCGCCCGAGAGGATGATGAGCGTCGTTGGGAGGGCCATGATGGCGAGCTCGCCATAGAGCAGGCACACGTTGCTGAAGATATTGGAGACCGTGAGGAACTCTGCCGACGTGGCTGCACCGAGGGCGACCGTAAGCACCAACGCGACCACGAGGGCGCTCTCCCAATGCAGTGCCCAGCGGAACTTCCCGCTTAGCGAAGTGGGCCGCGGCTCTCGAGGGCTTTGGGTGAGCGTGGCGGGGGGTCGCGGCGTTGCCCCGACCGCCGGTAGGGCTGCCTCAGGTTGCATGCTGGACGGCCCCTTTGCGCAACGCTCTCGTCAGGCGGAGCGTGATCCAGTGGTCTAGGGAGATGGCGAGCACTATCAGCGCACCGTCGATAGCGGGATCCCAGAATGACGAGATCCCAAGGACGTAGAGAGCCTGGTTTATTGTTGCCAGAAGCAGGGCCCCAAGTGCAGCTCCTACTACGGTGCCGCTGCCACCGAAAATATTGACCCCCCCTACGACCACCGCTGCCACGACGGTGAGCTCGTAGTTCAACCCTGCCGTAGAATCGATCGTCCCGTACGTGGCCGCCCAAAGGACGCCCGCCAGCCCCGCGATCCCTCCTGAGACGACGAAGCTCCAAAAGATCCGCTTGCCCATGGGAATGCCGGCCAACCTTGCTGCGTCGGGGTTGGAGCCGATCGCATAGAGCTCTCTGCCAGGTCGGAAGGAAGCGAGGACGTAGGCTCCGACGGCTACGGTCCCAGCGACCGCGATCGCCAGGTACGGGATGGGCCCAAGGCTGGACGTCGGGATGGAGAGGAACGCTCCCGGCAGGGTGCTGGCCACTACCATGCCACCTCCCACAATGAGGACGTCGATTGCACGGTATATGTAAAGGGTCGCCAAGGTCACGACGAGGCTTGGGACGCGGGCAACAGCCACAACGGCGCCATTGACCGCTCCACAAGCAAGCCCGATCGCTAGACCGGCTAAGAAAACCGCGACTATCGGGATGTGGTGCACCTGGGAGAAGAGGTCAGACGACAAGTAGGCCGAGAGGCCGAGCACTGACCCCACGGACAGGTCGACGTTCCTCGAGAGCACCACGACGGTCTCACCTAGGGCCAATAGGGCGTAGATGATGGCGTTTGAGAAGACGAACTTGATGTTTTGGGGGTCTATGAACCTTGGCTGGACCGAGGTCGCCACTGCGACAAAGACCACAAGGACCGCAACGATCCCGACTTCACGCACCCTTAAGATGGCATCCAGGAGCCGGCGCGAGCTCCACGTCAGTGTGCTCGAGGGCTGGCCGGGGTTGCCGGCTCCATGACCTTCCACGGGCTGAGGTCCTCGGCCCTGCACCGGCCCGGTAGCGGATGGCGCAGGGCTCATCAGGCCGCTACCTCCCGCTGCCCCGTTGCCGCTGCGACAATGGCGTGCTCGGTGGCCTCTTCGTGGCCGAGCTCTGCCACGAGACGGCCTTCCCTCATCACGAGGACGCGGTCTGCGACGCGCAGCACTTCAGGCGTCTCCGAGGACACCACTAGGACCGCGACGCCCGAGCGCGCCAGCTCGACAAGAAGCCGATGGACCTCGGCCTTTGTAGCGATGTCGATCCCCCTGGTCGGCTCGTCGACGATAAGGAGGCGCGGTTCGCGGCTCAGCCACTTCGCCAGCACGACCTTCTGCTGGTTGCCACCGGAAAGGGTGGAAACCGGGTCGGACAGCCGGCCGTACTTGAGGCGCAGGCGTGCCGACCATTCCCCCGCAAAACGTTGCTCCACGGCCCGGCGCAAGAGCCGGAAGCGTGCCAGGCGCCCGAGAGAAGCCAGGCCGACGTTGCTCGCGATGGAGAGCTCCATCACCAGCCCTTGGAGGCGCCTGTCCTCGGGCACAAGCCCCACGCCAGCGGCCATCGCTATGCTCGGAGAACCCTTACGGAGCGCCTTTCCTGCCACAAGGACCCTGCCGGCGTCGTAGCGGTCGATCCCGAACACTGCCCTCACGACCTCGCTCCGCCCGGCCCCGACTAGTCCGGCCAAGGCCACTATCTCGCCGCTGCGCACTTCGAAGGATATGTCTGTGAAGACACCTTCGCGTGTCAAGCGCTCCACGCTGAGCACAGTCTTGCCACCTTCGGCGCCTTGGTGGCTCGAGCGCCCCTCCAGCTCTCGGCCGACCATGGCTCGCACGAGGTCGTCACTGGAGAGGCCGGCGAGGGGCTGGGAAAGGACCCGCCGGCCGTCGCGCATAACAGTCACGCGCTGGCAAATTCCGAAGACCTCCTCGAGGCGGTGGGATATGAAAAGGACGGCGGCTCCTCTGTTACGCAGTGTCTCGACTACGCCGAAGAGCCGCTCGACCTCGTACGCCGACAGGGCGGCGGTGGGTTCGTCCATGACGATCACGCGGGCATCAAGGGTCAACGCCTTGGCGATCTCGACGATCTGTTGGTCCGCGATCGATAGCCCTCGTGCCACCCGGTCGGGATCCAGCTTGACCCCGAGGGGGCCTAGCACGTCCTCGACGCGACGGCGCATGGCTGCTTTGTCCACCCTTCGTCCGCTCCGGAGAGGCTGGCGGCCCATGAACACGTTCTCCGCGACGCTGAGATCAGGGAACAACGTGGGCTCCTGGTAAATTACGGCTATCCCGGCGTCACGGGCAGAGGCGGGCGTCGCAAATACCTCCTCGCGGCCTTCGACCAGGAGCCGGCCCTCGTCGGGGCGGTACACCCCCGCAAGGACCTTGACGAGGGTCGACTTGCCAGCACCGTTCTCACCGACGAGTGCGTGCGCCTCCCCGCGGTAGAGCTCCAGTGAGGCGTCTTCTAACGCCCGTACGGCCCCGAAGCTCTTGGATACCTCCTCAAGTGATAGCACGGGCTGCATCGTGCCAAAACCGGTCATTCCCTCCCCTGGCCTTGAATCGTTTCATACAGACCCAGTTGTTCAGGATAGAGGTCGAGGGGGCTGGTGTCAAGCCATCGGCCGCAAGTGAAGGTTCGGGTCCCGAGTGGGGCGTCCAATGAGCGCGCCGGGCACCCCGTCGCTCGGCAGCAGTTCGGCCTAATGGTCAGTCGAGGTGCCAGACCTCGGTCGCCCGCACCAGGTTGCCATCGTCGTCAGTGAGCCGCCGGATCACACCTTCGAGCGACTTGTCCCATAGCGGGGTGACCTCGGCCTTGGCCATGTTGGCCAGGACCGTCGCGACGTCGGGCACGCACTCGGCGTAGCCGATCACCGTGAGGCCGCGGCGGAATAAGGTGTAATTGGTGTAACCGGCGGCAGAAACGGCGTCGCGCATCTCTGGCCAAATCTCGTCGTGCCGACGCTCGTAGTCTTCCTCGGCACCCTCGTGGAGCTCGATAAAAAAGCAGAGACGTTCCATGCCCCTCCCTCGCTTGGTACCCCCGGACAAGGTTACCGGCCTTCTACCTGAGAGCCGGCCTCAGGGAGCGGCCGGCGACGGTTGGCTACAGGCGCGCGACGGTGAGGCCCCCGTCCACGTTGACGACTGTGCCGGTACAATACGGGAGATCGCCGCGGGCCAGTGCCGCAACTACTCGGCCTACGTCATCAGGCGTCCCCCAGCGCGGTTCTATCGTGAGCCCGTGTTCTATAAGGTCGCTGTAGCGTGCCTCGACGGCGGATGTCATATCAGTTTTGATTACCCCGGGGCGGACTTCGTAGACGGGGATCCCAAACTCGCCTAATCTAGCGGCCCAGAGGTTGGTGGCCATAGATACGCCCGCTTTGGAGATGCAGTACTCGCCTCTGTTCGTGGAAGCGACCGTTGCAGACATCGAAGAGATATTGACGATGCAACCGTTCCAGGCTGAGGCCGTCGTGCGCTGCTCGATCATCCAGAGCGCGCACGCCTGCGTGAGGAAGTAAGGGCCCTGGAGGTTGGTCCTAAGGACCTCCTCGAAGCTCTCTTCGGTGGCTTCGAGGAGGTCCTTGCGCTGCCGGGGGGCCATGCCTGCGTTGTTCACGAGGACGTCGAGGCGCCCAAACTCCTGGCGGACGGCAGCGATCAGGCGTTGGCGCGCCGCCTGCTCGGCAACGTCTGCTCGGACATAAAGGGTCCTTGCACCCCTGCTTTCGAGTTCTTCGAGCGAGCCAGCAACCTCCCCTCGCTCTCTCCGCCCGCAGATCGCAAGGTCGAAGCCCTCGCCGGCGAGGCACCTTGCAATCCCGAGCCCGATGCCCCGGGCACCACCCGTGACAACCGCTACCTTCATGGGTTTGGGTACCTTCATGGGTTTGGGTACCTTCATGGCGTTGGGCCAGCCCTTGGGGAAAAAAATGTCGGAAGCCTTTCCCCTTTGGCGAGCGCGCCGACGCAGAGGGCAAGCTCGCGAGCATGGTAGTCACCCCACATGGTCGCCTCTCCACAGGGCACCGTGTGGCCCGGGGGTATGTAGTCCCACCCTCTCGGTCGGTGATAGATGCCGTGGAGCAGCAGGCCTTCGTGGTCTGGGCTCTCGGAGAGGTAGGGCGTTCGGAAGAGGACATCGGCGAGCTTTAGGCCCGCGTCGACATAACGTCGCTCTCCTAGGTAGCAACCTAGGCGCAACAGGCCCTGCGCGGCGATGGCCGCTGCTGAGCTGTCCACCGGTTCGTAGGGGTTGAAGGGGTCAGCAGGCAGTGTCTTCCAGTCGCCGATCTCACTGAGGCCGGGCGCAGCCGTGTCCCAGTAAGGCACTCCGTCAGCGGCGCTCGCCCCCTCAATGTAATAATCAGCTGTCGCCGTGGCGGCTTGGAGGGCTCTGTGGGACGCTTCGTCGCCGTCGGCGCCTATGTGACGCAGGAACTCGACCTGCTCTGCGAAGCCGAGCACCGCCCAGGCAAGCCCGCGGGACCAAGTAGAAAAGGGCGAATATCCCTGCTGGGTGCTTGGCGCCCGGAAGCTGCCGTCTTCAGAATTGAAAAGTGCCTCGTGTGCCACGCGGCCACGGATATCGTAAATGTCGCGGCTTTCGCCGTAGAAGACGTTGTAGCGCGCAGTCGAGAGCAAGTGGTGCCGCAGCCTCTCCACGAGGGAAATGGCGCGGCCCGCTTCGTCGCGCAGGGACTGGCCGAGGAGATGGCCAAGCGCGAGCGAACGCAACGTGCGGATGCTGTCAACGAAGAGGGAATGGGGGCCATTGAAGGAGTAGATATACCCGCCCTCCTCGCCAAGTGCGGACCAGCGCTTGGCTTGGACGGCTCCGCTCACTCTTAGCGCCTGCTCGTAGAGCCGGAGCTCGAAATGGCTCTCAGGCATGCCGTCTCGGTGGGCGAGACGCCAAAGGTTGCCGTACGTGCTCACGATGTTGAAACCGTGGTCGTGGACAGCGAAGTCGGTTAGGTGCTCGCCCATCTCTCCCAGCGTGCGCACCCTGCCAAGGTCGAAGAACCGCTGGTCGCCGGTTGCCTCGAACTGGAGGAGGAGAGATCCGTGGTGGAAGCCGCGCGTCCAGTCCGTCCAGGGCCGAGGCACGTACTGGCCGGCCACCGTATGGACAGGCGGCGGTTCAGTCTCTTGGTGGCGCTCGGAGAGCTTCAACAGCTTCACCTCGGAGAGCTGCCAGAGGTGCGTGAGCGCACCCTTCAGCTCCACGGGGTCAACGGCGCGTCCTACTATCAAGCGGGCACCCCCAGGGGCAAAGTCAACGAGCGTGCTCCTCGTACCGGAGAGCTACGACTTCGAGCGTGTCGGCAGGGTCGAGGGCCCATACTTCTGGGTTGAATATCTCGACTTCAAACTTCCCGGCGTAACCGGCTGAGCGCACGGTACGGCAGAAAGCCCTTAAGTCGATACACCCGTCGCCCAACATGCCACGCCCGTTTAGCGGGTCGGGTGGAGGTGCCAGCCAGTCGGCAAGTTGGACCAGGAGGACGGCGCTGGCAGCCTGGGAAATGTTGCGCTCCAGCTCGGGATCCCACCAAAGGTGGTAGCTGTCGAGCACCAAGCCCACCGTGCCCTTTCCCGCACAACGTGCCATGTGCAAGGCCTGAGGGAGCGTCACGACCACAGACCGGTCGCCGCAGTAAAGCGGGTGAAGCGGTTCGATCCCGAGGGCGATCCCCGCTGTCGCGGCATAGGCAGCGAGCTCGGCGATGGCAGCAGCCACGGCTTGGCGAGCGCCGGCGAGGTCTCGACCCGGCGCAGGGCCGCAAACCAGCGCCAGCACGGCGGCCCCAAGCTCCGCAGCTTCGTCCACTGCTCTTAGGTTGTCCTCGATGCGCGCCTTTGTCCCTTCAGTGGTCGGAGCCAAGAAAAACCCTCCTCGGCAGAGGCTTGTCACCTCGACGCCGAGGGTGCGCGCCCGTTTCGCCAAAAGCCCCGGCCCTTCAGCCTGCACCCGGTCACGCCAGAGCCCAACGCCCGCGTAACCAGCCCGGGCGCAGCCTTCTATGACTTCGGAGGCGCTCCAGCGGGGCACGGTGGCCTGGTTTATCGAGAGATCCCTGCGGGCCGACCAATCAGGATTCATTTGCGCGCCAAGGCAACGAAGTGTTGGCGGTCGCAGGTCGCCTGCAGCAGCGGGTCATTCTGGTAGCTCCAGTGCTGGTACTTGGACCATTCGGCCTTCACGGGCGGAGACAAGGGCCAGTTCGGCCAGTTGGACACCACGTGCGCCTGCGAGCAAGTCCCAGGGAAAGGGAGACCCCGTCGCGACGTGCAAAAGAAAGCGCTCCCACTGGATCTTGAAGGCACTTTGCTCCTGGGCGTCGTCGGGCACCTCTTGCCAGAGGGAACGGTAGTCATGGCTGGGCGGCGCATCTGGGTCCCACACGGCAACCGGCGTAGTCGCACGGTGTTGGAACCGGCACCGCTGTAGGCCGGCCACCGCCGACGCTTCCGTGCCATCCACTTGGAACTCAACGAGCTCGTCGCGAAAGACCCTTACTGCCCAAGACGAGTTTACTTGAGCGACGACGGCGCCATCGAGCTCGAACACGGCGTACGCCGCGTCGTCTGCGGTCGCCTTGTAGGCCTTGCCCTGTTCGTCCCAACGCTCTGGTATGTGGGTTACAGCATGAGCGAAGACGCTCCGCACGGGTGCGAACAGGTCTTCTAGCAGGTAACGCCAATGGCAGAACATGTCGACCACGATGCCGCCACCATCGTCGGCTCGGTAGTTCCAAGACGGCCGCTGAGCGGGCCGCCCGTCGCCCTCGAAAACCCAGTACCCGAACTCGCCCCTGACGCAAAGCAATCGCCCGAGCATGCCGCCTTGAACGAGCGAGCGGAGCTTGCGCATGCCGGGAAGAAAGAGCTTGTCCTGCACGACGCCGTTCGGTACGCCTCGCTTACGGGCAGCTGCGGCTGCTGCCAAGGCGCCTGTGAGCGTGTCGGCGACCGGCTTTTCGACGTAAATGGCCTTCTCTGCGTCTATTGCCGCTTGAAGTGCGGGGCCACGAGCCGATGTCACCTGGGCATCGAAGTAGACCTCGATGCTCGGGTCCGAGAGCACCTCGTCAAGGGACGTTGTCCAATCAGACAACCCGTGGGTGGCAGCCAGCGCAGCCAACTTTGCACCGTCCCTACCGACGAGGACGGGCTCCGGCCACAGCTCGTCCCCCCCGGGCAGCTTTAGCCCACCTTGCTCGCGGATGGCGAGCAAGGCGCGCACCAGGTGCTGACGGTGCCCCATACGTCCGGTGACACCGTTCATGGCTATCCGCATCACACGCCTACTCACTCAGGATTCCCCTTCTCTTGAGTTATAGAAAGGCCTTGCTATGCTATCACGGGAGAGAAGGTCGGGGCGTCGCTGTCGCAGGCTGCTCGCAATGGTCAGGCGTGCGACACTGAGGTATGTAGCAGCGGCTGCCGGAGTCTCTGGCGCCACTGTTTCGCGTGCCTCCGAGAGGCCACAGTCGCCACCCTGATCTCGGCTACTCCTAGCCCAGGGGCTCGTGTGGCTAAAGCTCGTCCCATGTCGCTCGGTGTCGTCCGAGGGGTCCCGCTTGGTGGGCCCAGCGTGGGCGGATGCCCTCGATGTCACCTGGCATTGGCACCCGCTTCGCGGCTCCCCAGACCGTCATCGTCTCTTCCAGCTTGAGGTCTTTGCGAGCGAGCTTTAGAGCACGAGCTTCGGGTGGTGGCAATTTGTATAGGAGGTTGGCGGTGCCGATTAGGGAGGCATGTACCCGGGCGGTCAGTGTTTCAGTGATCTCGCGAGTAAGTGCCAGGGCTATCGCGCCCGCGAGGAGCCAGCCAGTTGCATGGTCGAGGGCTTGGTAGGGGAGGGGGGTCGGTTCGTCCCGGCCGGCCACGGTGGCGCCGTCAGCCGCAATGCCGCAGCTCATCTGGACGAGGCTGTCGAACCCGCGCCGTTCGCGCCATTGCCCGGCCCACCCATAAGCGTCGAGGCTGGCGATGATAAGGTCAGGGTTCTCTGCGAGTATGGTTTGGTCGTCGTAGCCGAGGCGCCCAATTGCGTCGGCGCGCAGCCCCAGGACAAGGACGTCTGCTCCTCTAAGCAGCTCCTCGAACCCAACGCGGTCGTCGGGAGAAGTGAGGTCCAAGGTGGCGGTGCGCTTGCCCAAGGTGGTCTCGGGAAGCAGCGAAGGTACCTCGGGGAAGCCCGGTGGGTCCACTCGAAGTACGTCAGCGCCGTAGCCCGCAAGGAACTTGGTGCAAACCGGCCCGGCGATCACGCGGGTCAGGTCAAGGACGCGCACACCGCTGAAGGGCAGCTGGCCCGGTTTCTCGGCCCAGCCTACCCGGTGTTGTAGTTGGCGCTCGCGGGCCGTCAGGGTGGGTGCGTCCGCTGTCGCGGCACCGGGCGGCGAGCTCAGCCATTCATTGCGACCGTGCATGGCCGCGGCCGCGCCACCCGCGGTGACGATCGCGCCCTCGATCTCCTCGGCTGGCAGGGCAGACACGGCTTCCCGCACTGCCTCGCGGTCGTGGGCGTTGAGCACCTTCTCGGCGGCCGCTCGGTGGTGGGCGTAGTTGGTGTGCAGCCTTACCCAACCGTCGGCGGCACGGTAGTTGCCTGCGATCGGGTCCCAAAGCGGTGGCTGCGCCCAGCCGACCGGCGAGAAGAGCACTTCCGCGGCAAACGCGGCGCTCGCCTCGAGACTATCCACCGTGACGGCTGGTACTGGCGACTCCCGCCGAACCGACAGCAGCTGGGCAGCCGCAAGCGTCGCAACGGCGACGGCGCCGGTCGCGACGCCGGTCACGTCGAACGCGGCCGGCTGGACCACCCGAGGTCCTGTCGTCTTGAGCCGGTGAAGTGGCCCTTTGGCCGGGTCATTTTCGATAGCTGTTGCACTCCAGAGGGCGCGGGCCACCTGGGTGAGGTCGTCGTCCATGGAGAACATCTAAGTAGCCAACGATGAGGCGGTGGGGGTCGGGTTTTGAAAGATGTGGTGGTGGGTGCTGGCAAACCCGGGGGTTGCGGCACAGCGGCTGGCGTCGAGGCTCTGTTTTGCTCTCGGTGTCAAAGTAGGAGGTCGAGGGCGCTCGCCAGGCCGATTGCGATGACGGCTAGCCGCAGCACCTGCGTCGGTATGCGCCGGGAAACGCGCGCGCCCACGTACCCGCCGACGAGCGCGCAGATCACCATGAGCCCTGCTGCTTGCCACGCGACGTGGGCGCGGGCTACGAAAATCATGACCGCAATGGTGTTGACAACGAGTGCTATGACGCTTCGCAAACCGTTCACGCGCACAAGCGGTTGGGGCAGCGCGGTGCCGAGCACTGCGAGAAGGACCACCCCGAGGCCTGCACCGAAATACGCACCGTACACAGCGGCGAGAAAGGTGCCGGCATGGAGCAGGGCAGCGTGGGTGTGCTCCACCGTCCCATGCCGGCGAAGCCTGCTGGCCAGGAAGGGCTGCAGCGCGAAAAGGCCGCACGCGGCCAGGAGCAGGTAAGGGGCGAGTACAGCGAAGTCGTGGCTCGGGGTGGTGAGCAAGAGCACACCGCCCGCTACCGCTCCCACGACGACCGTAGCCCCGAGCATCCGGAGCTGCGCGCGCTGGCTGCTTACCTCCTCGCGAAAGCCTGCCGACCCTCCCAAGTACCCGGACCAGATGCCGACCGTCGAGGTGACGTTGGCGGTGAGGGCTGGGTAGCCAACTGCAAGAAGGGCCGGGAAGGAAATTAATGTGCCACCTCCGGCTGCCCCATTGACGAACCCTGCTCCGAGGCCTGCAAGAGCAAGCAGGAGGTCTTGTCCACCCGAAAGGGTCATGGCGCGTCTTGGCCCTTCGTCCGCCTCGGCCTTCCTGGTCGAGCGAGGGCCCCGAGGGCGCCGGTCTCGCCTGCGCCTTCAATCGCGGCGAGGCGCGAGACGACCTCGGGATGCCTACCGTTGTCATCTTCGCGTGGGACCACGCCAGCGAGGACGCCGCTACCGGGGCGGTTGCTCACGACGCCGTACCGGGTCCTCATCCCGAGCGACAGTACCTCGATGCGGAGGAGGTCTCCTCCGGGATGCCACGATGGCCGTGGGTCCGCCGAGCGGCGAGGCCGGTAGGGATGGGCGGTCGGCATGGTCGAGTGGGCACGGGTCTATACCAGTAGGGGCCCCTAGCAACCAATCTCTTGCAAGATCGAGGACGCCCGGTGCCCAAGAGATGGTAGTCTCCTCAAGATAGTGGTCAAATACCCTAACTACCTAAGGCGCTTTGCCCGTCTGTCCGGCACTGGGGGCGCGCTTTGGTGGATCCTCTCTTTTTGAGAGACCTGCTCGAGGACCCGTCTTGAGCCCCATCTATCGGGATGGAGCACCCTCTTGCGACCGGATGGTCGGCGAAAAATTGGAAATCTGAAACCATGGCCCTGACCTTGGCAAGGCTGTTGCTCGGTTGGTGCCCGCTGCTTCCTAGCGTCGGAGACCGTCGATGAGGAAGATCCGCCACCTTTCTGGAGCCACGATCGCTGGAGTGGCGGTCCCCGTCCTGGCTACGGGCGTTTGGGCATGGGCTCGCGCAGAGCTGACGGGTATGCACCTCTTCCTCGGCCGCTCGCTCGCCCTGTCGGTAGCCACCCTAGCGGCCGCCGTCGTCCTCGGGGCGCGGGCCAGTAGGAGCCCGAAGGGGCGACGCTGGGCGCTTTGGTGCTACACGGGTGCCCTTGCTTCGTGGGCTGGTGCCAACATGTGGTGGACCGCGACCGCGCTCCACGGTGGGGTAACGGCCGCCTCTCTCATGCCGCAGGGTCCCGATGGGCTCTTTGTCGTCAGCGCCGTGCTGTTGTTCCTCGGGCTCCTCGGCACTTCAGTCCGGCTCCCTCAGCCCACCCGGCTCGTCGTGGTGGACACCGTCCTAGGGATCTCTTGCTCGGTGGTAGTGGTCTGGCTGGTGAGCAGCTGGCTCTACCGGCTGAAGCCGGACCTTTGGGTCGACTACACGGGAGCTGCCTTCGCCACCTTGAAGGCCGTCGCCCTCCTGTTGGCTTGCCTCCTGTTCGTCCTAGCGCTCCGCCGGCGGAGGTGGCAGGCCGTCCTCCTCGCGGCGGCCGCAGGCGCCATTAGCTCATCCTCGTTCGCCTTCACCATGACCGTGGCCGCGGGCACGTACCGTCCGGGGAGCCTCGTCGAGCTCGGCTGGCTCGGCGGCGCTGTCCTGGTGGTTATCGCCGCGTACGTACCGGCCTCGGCGGCGCCTCCAGTGTCGCCGAGCCGCGTCGCCAAGGTCCTTTCATGGGTGGCGGCGCCGGCGGTCGGGGCAGCGGCGCTCTTGCCGTCGGGGCCGGGCTTGGGCTCGCCGGTCACCCGCCTGGGGATCGTTATGGTCGTGGCAACCCTGGCTGCGCGCTCCTATGTCGCCCAGGCCAAGCTGATGTTGGCAACCCAGGACCTCGAAGCACGGGTCGCAGAGCGCACTGCCCAGATCGAGTCGCAGAGCTCGGAGATAGCGCGCCTTGCCTACCACGATCCCGTGACCGGCATCCTCAACCGGAACGCCTTCCAGGAACGGCTGGCTCAAACCCTGGAGTCGAGGCGGGCCAGGCCCGGCCCCATAGGGGTCGCCTTCTTCGACCTTGACCGCTTCAAGCAGGTGAACGATACTCTCGGGCACGCGCAAGGAGACGGCCTGCTCCAGGCGGTGGCTCAGGCACTACTCGGGGCTGTCCGTGGGGGCGACACAGTGGCCCGGATGGGTGGGGACGAGTTCGCGATCCTTTACTCTGCGGTCACGTCCATCGACGACGTCCTCGCAATCACGCGCCGAGCACTGGGTGCAATCCGTCAGGTGACGATTGACCTTGGAGGTGCAGCCCAGCAGGTGAGGGCGTCTGCCGGCCTGACTGTCGCGCCCACGGGCCGCACGGCCGACGCACTTGCCCTGCTCCGGGAGGCCGACATTGCCATGTACAACGCGAAGGCCGG
Organism: Actinomycetes bacterium; assembly: GCA_021787035.1. GTDB lineage: Bacteria > Actinomycetota > Acidimicrobiia > Acidimicrobiales > Palsa-688 > JAJZYO01. Next base: position 3,957 of record JAJYMM010000035.1, on the reverse strand, counting down.
CGGAGGCGACGCTGTTGTGGTTTATGGGGCCGACGTCGCTGCCCGCTGGGAGCGCAGGGCTGAGCTCGAAGCAGGACTTCGCTTAGCAGCCGAACGTGGGGACCTCGAGCTCTATTACCAGCCCATCGTCGACATGAGCACGGTCAAGACGGTGAGCGTAGAAGCACTCCTGCGCTGGCAGCGCCAGGACGAGGGCATCGTCATGCCAGGGGAGATCATCCCCGTTATCGAAGAGGCCGGCCTCATCCGCCCGATCGGTGAGTGGGCAATCAGGACGGCGGTCGCTGCCGCCGCACGCTGGGCCGGAGCAGGTGCCCAGCCGATCGGGGTGGCGGTGAACATATCCGCTTCACAGCTCACGCCCGAGCTCCCAACCGCCGTGACGGGCGCGCTGGTCGCGTCGGGCCTGCCGGCAGAGCTGCTCACCCTCGAGCTGACCGAAAGCGGGCTGCTAGATGCCTCCCCGGCCACCCTAGCCATCCTGTCTGGGTTGCGGGCGACCGGCGTCAAGGTTGCTCTCGATGACTTCGGGACGGGTTACAGCTCGCTTGCTCGCCTGGCTCAGTTGCCGATCGACACGCTTAAGATCGACCGTTCGTTCGCCGTCCGTGACGATGAGCGGACGAAGATGGTCGTGACGAGCATCATTGGCCTCGCCCACGAACTAGGGCTAGGAGTTGTCGTCGAAGGCATCGAGACGGAGGCCCAGCGCGACCGTTTCGTCCGCCTGGGCGGTACGTTTGCCCAGGGGTGGCTATTTGGGGTGCCCGTGGCGGAACGAGAGATCACCGAGACGGTGTGGCACCAGCACTATGAGGCACGTGCGGCCGAGGGGCCTCCGGTGCCGCTACGTATGCCTCTGGTGACCCAGCCTGTCCAGCTCGCGGAGTTCAGCGCAAGGCCTAGGTGAGGAGGGTGTCGCACCGATCGATGGACCGCAGGTCGACCTCAGTCGGGATCTCGTCGTCGCCAACGCGAGAGCGGTCGAGCCATTGGTAAGCGTAGTAGCGTTGGACCGAGACGAGCTCCGTGCTGATTTCACCGTAGCGGCTCGCCACCTTGGCTATCAGGTGAGGGACGTTGCTGTTGTTGTCGGAGCAGTTGAAGGCGATCACGATATCCCTGCCTTTGGCGTGGCTCACTACCGCATGGACGACGGCGATGGGTGCCGCCCGATGGTCGGGTGACGTCCAGAACTGGGCCATGTACCAGATCCGCCCTTCGGCTGCATGCACCGGCCAGCGTTCCTCGTAGAAGGCTGCCGAGAGCCGATGTGAGGGCTTAGTCGTCAGGGTCGCCATAGCAACAGGGCCGTCTTCTATGTCGATGGCAATGAACTTGGTCGCCGTCGGGTCCGCCATCTTCGCCAGGAACTCCTCATCGGGGAGCCGCTGGGCCGCAGCCGCCAGCCTGTCGGTACTCGCATAAGCACGCTTGTAGCCGGCGAGCGCTTGCTCGGCCAGCTCAAGCTGAACGACTTCTAGGACTTCGAGCCTCAGACGGTGCCTCGAGGCGATGGAAGGTGTCCAGTCAGTCGGGTTGGTAACAGCTGGTGTAGTGATAGTCATGGGAAGATCCTCCTTGATTTTGTGGTCGTCGCGCACGTTGCGTGATTAGGAGGGCACCAAGGGCATCGAGCGGATTGGGCCTCGGGCCGCCGACGGCCACCGGTTGTCCGTGCACGGTCCCTGACAATAAACCCGCTCGGGCCGGTGTCCACCGCTGCCTGTGTCCACTTCGACCTTTCGACGCCTCTGTTCGCCGTCCAGGAGCTCAGGGCTCCGATCATGACGTTTTGGACCCCTTTGCCGCCGCCTCCTTAGGAGGGACTACGGAGCACGGGAGTCCCCTCCTCTTGCGCTGAGCGATGGAGGGCCTGTAGGGCTCGCGCCTGGCCGACAGCGTCGTCGCGGCCGAGGAGCAGGTCGCCCTCGCCGCGGATGGCGTCACTCAGGTTTTCGAGCTCGAGGCGATAGGGGTCCTCGGGCGCGAGCTCGATCTGCTCGAGTTCTCCATTCCGACGAAGTTCGATCACGGGCTTGGCGCAGAACCAGGGGTCGTCGACGAAGACCGACCCCTCGCTCCCAATGGCCTCTACCTCGTCTCGTGCGATAAGAGCCGTGGCGCAATGGAACAGACCGATCGTGCCCTTTGGGAACTTGACCGAGGCAGCGAAGACCCAGTCAGTGCCGGTGGGACCGTACCAGGCACGCGCCGCGACGCTGTCGGGCTCCTCTCGGGCCAGCAAGCGCTGCGCGCTGATGCAGTAACAGCCGATGTCCATGAGGGCGCCTCCCTCGACATCGGTTCGGAGGCGGATGTTGGCCTCGTCGTAGAGGGCGTAGGTAAAGGTCGAACGCAGGAGCCGCAATTCGCCAATGGCCCCCTCGGCCACAAGCTCAGCCAGGCGCTTGGTCTGGGGGTGGTGCCGGTACATAAATGCCTCGCTCACGATGCGCTGGTTGCGTTGAGCGGCGTCGAAGACGGCTTCGGCGTCAGCGACGTTGCGAGTCAAGGGCTTTTCGCAAAGGACGTGCTTGCCGCCTTCTATGGCCTTGATGGCCCATTCGCAGTGAAGGTTGTTGGGTAGGGAGATATAGACGGCTTCGATCTCCGGATCTGCGATCATCTCTTCGTAGGTGCCGTAGGCACGGGGGATCTCCCAGTCCGTGGCATAGGCCTCTGCCCGCGCCTTGTCGCGGCTTGCAACTCCGACGAGGTCCAATTTCGATGATGCATGAGCAGCGGGGATGAGCCTCCGGTTGATGTTCGCCGTGGAGATGATGCCCCATTTAACCTTGTTGTTCAAAGCTTCCTCCTATTTTGGCTGGGGGCGTGATATGGCTTATCTGCAGGGTGGGGAGTACGGTGCGCCCTGCACGTACTTGGCGCGCCCAAGCTACCCCGGGGGGCTTTGAAACGGGCACTCGAGATTGGCGGCTTTTCCGCGCGTCGGTGTAGGTTGCCGTCGTGATAGCTCCAGTAGTGACGTGGGATTGGGTTGAAGAGCACCGTCGCAGCGCAGTCGTCGCCGACGTCCGTTGGTACCTGGACGGCCGCTCCGGGCGGGAAGCCTACGATCGGGGCCATATTCCGGGAGCCGTTTTCGTTGACCTGGAGCGTTCCCTTTCGGGGGACCCAAATGCCGGGCGGGGGCGCCACCCGCTTCCGAGCCCAGAGGACTTCGCTGCCGCTATGTCGTCCCTTGGTGTCACGAACGGCAGTGTCGTCGTGGGCTACGACGACCAAGGCGGTGTAATAGCAGCTCGCCTCGTTTGGATGTTGAGGGCGAGGGGCCACGAGGCGGCGCTGCTCGACGGTGGCCTCGATGCGTGCCGAGAGCCTCTTGTCACCGACCGTCAAGACCCGGTAATGACGACCTTCGAGGTGCGCCCCTGGCCTCGTGAAGCGCTGGCAGCAATCGAGGACGTACTCAGCCCCGCCAACGTCGTTGTCGACGCCCGGAGCGCGGAGCGCTATCACGGTCGCGGCGAGACGCTTGACCCGCGCGCCGGTCACATACCTGGCGCTGTCAGCCTCCACTGCCGGGAAAACCTGAGCCCCTCGGGCTACTTCCTGCCGCCAGAGGTGCTGCGCCAGCGTTTCGAGCAAGCCGGCGTCCACCAAGGGGTCCCGGTGGTCTCCTACTGTGGCTCGGGCGTAACGGCTTGTCACAACCTGCTCGCGCTCGAGCTGTGCGGTCTCGGGAAAGGGCGGCTCTACCCCGGCTCGTGGTCCGAGTACAGCTTGCACGCAGACCTGCCGGCCGAAATCTGAAGCCTGAAACCTGAAACCTGAAACCTGAAACCTGAAACCCGAAACCTGAAACCTGGGCCTGGGCCTGGAACCCGACCGCCATGTCCGCCAGGTCGCTCTCCGGTACCTGTTCTCGTGACGAGCCCGTAAGCACCAGCACCTGCCGAGGGGCGGGACGAGCTGCCGCTGGCGGTCGCCGAC
>JAJYMM010000161.1:915-6294 GCA_021787035.1 Actinomycetes bacterium | reverse complement strand
GAATCGGGGTCGGTCACCTTCGGTAACCCGGTGACGTCGCCCACCCTGTCTCTGTCTTCCACGACTGGGGGTGCTACTGGCGTTACCTACACGGTCACGTTCATAACGAGCGCGGCGGTGGCGGCCAACAGTGGCACGATCAGCATCGGTGAGTCCACCGGCCCGACCAATTTCAGCACTGTGTCGGGGGTGCTCGTGAGCGACGCGACAGACGGGTGGCACATAGTTGCCACCAAGGGCACCGGGCCTGGCACCTTCAGCGGTACCAGCGGCGGCCTGACGATCACATTGGGGGCCAACGCGATCAGCAGCGGTGCAGCAGTCACCCTGACGATCATCGGTGTCACCAACCCGAGCAACGGGACTTACTCCGACTTCGACGTGTCGACGTCGGGTAACCCCGTGGCAACTGCGGTGGCCTCTTACACGCTCGTCCCGAGTGGTGTCGCTGCGCCTCAGGTCACGGTCAACCCCAACACGACCGGCTCTGTGGCCACTTACACCGTCACGGGCCTCTATGCAACGGCCAACCTGACCGGTGGCAGCACTGCCAACGAAATCGCCCTGACGGCGCCCGCGGGCACCGTCTTCCCGAACGTGAGCAGTGACTACATGGTGAGCGACTCGACGACCACGTCTGGGTCGGGGACCTTCACGCTGCAGTTCTACTCCGGCAGCTATGTGATCCTGGTGCCACCCAACAACATCAACTCCGGCGACGCTCTCACGATCACGATCGAGGACGTCATCAACCCGAGCACCGCTAGCAGCACCTACAGCCTCACCTTCGCGGGCAATATAGGGCAGGCGTCGACAGCAACGTTCCCGGATGCCAACGTCACCTACCCCAACGGTGCGATAGTTGACTTCTCGGGCACGATGTACGTGTTCGCTGGTGGCCACGCCTTCGGTGTTCCGACGCCGAAGATACTGAACGCCGTCAAGGCGGTCGACCCTGCGACCGTCGTGAAGGCCGGTACGGGCGCCAAGGTGCCGACGGCATCAGTTAGGTCTGGCACCCTGGTCACGACCAACGCGGTCAACGGTACGCCGACCATCTACGTGATGGGTACAGACGGCGACCTGCACGGCTTCTCCACGCCGGCGCAGTTGCTGTCTGACGGCTACAACGCCGCGCTCAACGTGACCGTGCCCAACCTCGCCGGTCTGACCGTCGGGACAACCGTCGGCCAGGCAGGTTCGGCTGTCACGGCTCTTGCAACCGCTTCCGATGGCGCGCTCATCAACTCGTCGGGCACGATCTACGTGCTCGCCGGGGGTCGTGCCTTCGGTATCCCGGGTCCCAAGGCCCTCTCGGCCATCAGGTTGACGGACAAGGCGACCGTACAGACGGGCACCGTTTCGACGACGCTCACCTCGCAGTCGCTGGCCAACGGCGTCCTCGTGACGGCCAACAAGGTGGTCTACGTGACCTACAACGGCTACCTCTGGCCATTCAAGGCCATGAAGCAGCTGATGGCTGACGGTTACGGTGGGACCGCTTCGGTACCCGTAGTGTTCACGAGCACCAATAAGCCGGGGATCGTTACCGGTTACGCCGGCTACTGATCTGAACAAACATCGGCCGGCTATAGCTGGCTGAGCAAGTAGCACGCTTTTGAAAGAAGGCGGCCCGCAAGGGCCGCCTTCTTCTTTTCCGGTTGCCCGTCGTTCTAGGGGGCCCAATGAGGGCGCGCAGGCGGCGCGCGACGTCCGGTCTGCGGCCTAGCCAGGGCCTAATCCGGGCCTAGTCAGGGGACGGCGTGCCGGGACACGGCCGGCACGGGGTCAGGGAGCGGTCTGGAGCGGGCCGAAGTCGCGGCGTTGGTCGTCGGGCACCCAGAGCGGGTGTGAGCGGAGCGCCTCGTACTCGAGCTCCAAGAAGGGCACGAGCTTTGGCCTGGAGTCCCAGTACGCGTACTTCAAGGTGGCGGGGTCGCCCTCGCTAAGGCCAAACTTGGCCAGCTCAGTGACATTGCCGCCGTAGACCTCGGCCCAGCGGATGCGGTGCTCGCTCGCGTGGATGCGCCCGAGGTCGCGCCGCATGAGCACGATGAAGGTCCCGGCCGGAGGGTCGTCCACCAAGTCCTTCAGCATGTGCGGTGCCTGGGCCACGATGCCCTCGCGCCGTAGCACCTCCCGGAACGCCCCGACGTCCTTGATGGAGAACTCCATCTCGTCGACGAAAGCGTGGCCGGTGTCTGCCGCGATCATCTTGGCTGCGATGCGCGTGCCCGAACGTTGTGGTCCCGTCACCACGATCCTCGGATGGACAGCCAAGTGCTCGAACATACGATCGGCCCGGGCGGGCCTTTGACCACAGTAGCAGCGTCCTTCGAGGTCAATGCCACGGTTTCTGGTACCCGGTGCGCTAGCGTCGGCCCGACAGGCGGTGGGTCCGCGGCCGGTAGGTCCGGTCGCCCGAGAGGGAGGTATTTGGGCTGTGGGCAATGTGGCTGAGGTGACGAGAGGCCGTGCTTCCCGGTGGAGGCTGGGGGGCAGGGCGGTGGCGGCCGCCGGCCTCGCGGTGGGTTTCGCGGCGGCTGGCCTGGCCGTAGCGGTGGTGCCGGCGTACGCGAACGTGGTGAGCGCCGCTTATACGATCGGATCTCCCTCTGGAGCAGTGAGCAGCGTGAGCGTGACGCCGGCCTCTGTCGGCCAGGGTGCGACGACGAGCTTCAGCGTCAAGTTCACATCTCCGACGTCGCTGTCGGGCAGCTCGGACGGTTCGGTGACGATCACGCCCTCGGCCGCCTTTGCTTCGGCGCCCACGAGTGTCGACCTGCTCGACCTCTCCGGGAGCAACTGCATCCAGTCCGGCACGGCGGGCGCCGGCGGTGCCGGATCGGTCTCGGTGACGGGCCTCTCGGTCGAGCTTGCGAGCAGTTGCACGATAAGTGCCGGCAGCACGGTCGAGGTGGACTTCAACGCGGCCGCGCCCTTGGCCTCGGGGACGTTGACCTTTAGCGTCACGACGTCTGCGAACGCCACGCCCGCGGTCTCCAACTCGATCTCGGTCGGCTCCGCTGGCGTGACGCTCACGGCCGGGTCGGTCGCATTCGGAGCGAACACGACCTACAGCATCAGCAACGTCCCGATTAGCAGTTCTGGCGGCACCACCGTGGCCCTCGCCGCTCAACCGACCGCGGGCACGGAGCTGCTCACGTTTTACAACGGGGCGGGTGGGTACTCCGTCATCTACACCCCTCCCGGTGGGAGCGCGGCGACCGATGCTGTGGTGAGCGCGGCCTTGGGTACCGGCAATACCTCGGTCACCTTGACCCTCGCAACGGCCCTCGAGGCAGGCGGGAAGCTGTCCATTACGGCAACGGGGACCAACCCCGCTGCTTCGAGCACCCAGCAGTCAAACGAAATAACGGTGACGCCCGGCAACGGCACGATCCAGATAACCAACGCTATTACCTTCGGCTCGTCGGTGAGCGCGGTCACGGTCTCGCCGACGGTGTTGTCTGCGGGGGCAACTGCCACCTACACGGTCTCTTTCAAGGCCTCGTCGGGTGTCCCTTCAAACGGTGACATCTTCCTGAAAGAGCCTGCTGGGCCCACCAACTTCTCGACCGTGACTGCGATCCTCGTCGAGGACACGACCCAGCCGTGGCATTTCGTGGCGAGCGGTGCGTCGCTGGCGTCCGGTTCGGCCACGGTCCCCCTCCAGGACCCGGTCAACGCGGGCGATTCGTTAGTTGTAACGCTGGAAAACGTCACCAACCCGCCCTCGGCGGGCTCGATCAGCGATTTCTCGGTGTCCACGAGCGCTGACCCCGTCCCCACAAACGCCGCCCCCTACAGCATCGGGTCCATTTCGAGCGGCGGCGTGACGGTCAGCGTCAGCCCCTCGGCGATCGGTGCCGTGGCGACCTACAGCATCTCTGGGCTCGTGGCCAGCGCGGCAATGCCCGGGGGCTCGGCCACGATCGGCATAGACGCCCCGACGGGCACGGTCTTCCCTGCCAATGCCGTGTTTTACAGCGTTGCCGACTCGACCACGTCTTCGGGGTCGGCCACTGTTACGTCGATCTCGGGGGGTGGCACCAACGACGTCACGATCACGGTCCCGAGCAGCATCAACGCGGGCGACAACCTCTCGTTGACGGTCGAGGACGTCGTCAACCCCAGCCTCGCCAGCTCGGCTTACACGATCACCCTCGTCGGCAACGTGACCGGCCCCGCGGCGACCACGCTGCCGGCCTTCCCCGGCGCCGGGCTGAGCTACCCCAATGGGGCGCTCGTCAGCTTCGCGGGCACCGTCTATGTGATGGCCGGCGGCCACGCCTTCGGGATCCCCAACCAGGCGGACATGGCGGCGCTCCAGAGGGTTGACCACGCTGCCACCGCGACCGCCCCGAGCGGCACCACCCCGCCGGCGAATTCCCCCCGAGCCGGCACCCTCATTTTCACCAGGCCGGTCAACACTGACGCGACCATCTACGTGGTGGGCAACGACGGCGAGTTGCACGGTTTCGCCACTCCGGCGCAGTTCGTGGACGACGGCTACGACCCGGCCCTGGTCGTGACCGTTCCGAGCCTCGGTGGCCTGACCGTCGGCGCCCCGGCAGGCCAGGAAGGGACCGCGGCCAACGCCCTGTCGACGGGTGCCAACGGGGCGATCGTCCAGTCCTCGGGCGCCTTTTACGTCTTTGCCGGTGGGCGGGCCTTCGGCATCCCCAACCCCGCCACGCTAAGCCTGATCAAAAAAGGTGACAAGGCCAAGCCGATCGCCGGCTCTGTCACTTCGGCGCAAAAGGCGGCTACGGTGGCGGACGGCACCTTGCTCACCGCGGCCGGGCCCGTGTACGTGAGCTACCAGGGCAGCCTGTTTGAGTTCAGGTCGATGAAGCAGCTAGACGCCGACGGTTATGCCGGTACGGCGGCAGTGCCGGTGCCCTCGACTGGAGGGCTCACGCCGGTCTCCCGCTACAGCGGCAGCTGAGCACGCGAACGAGCTCGCGTTCTGGCGGCTGTCTACTAGGAAGGGCGTGGCTGGTGGAACCCTCGGCCCGGAGCTGGGCCAGTGCTCGGCGATGGGTGGCCGCTATGACGCATATCAGCATCAATGTGTCATAATGCTTTATGCGTACAACTCTTGACCTGCCTGACGACCTCCTGAGGGCACTGCGCATCCAGGCAGCTCGTGAGGGTCGGAGGTTGAGGGAGGTAGTCGCGGATACTTTGAGGGCAGGCTTGGAGCACCCGGGGGGTAGCCGGGGCCTGCCCCGTCCTCGCATGAGGTTGCCGCTCGTCCAATGCGCCCACGAGGCGGCACCGGGGGACGAGGTCACGCCCGAGCGGGTCGCCGAGATCCTCCTAGCCCAAGATGCCAATTACTTGGAAGGTCCGGCCGCTTGAGCCTGCTCGATG
>JAJYMM010000161.1:0-905 GCA_021787035.1 Actinomycetes bacterium | reverse complement strand
CATCGAGTCGCCTCCGACTGGCTCGGCCAAGTTGATGAGCCCGGGACGGTGGTGCTGTGCCGCTCGGTCCAACTGTCGCTTCTCCGCCTGCTAACGACCGCCGCAGTCCTGGCACCCTACGGGAACCCTCCCCTCGCCAACAAGGAGGCTTGGTCTATTTGCCAGGAGTTGGCGTCAGACGACCGGGTGTTGCCCGGCTACCCGGAGCCGCCCGGCATCGAGGGCCATTGGCGGAGTTTTGCTGCCCAAGATCGTGCCTCGCCGAAATTGTGGATGGACGCCTACTTGGCCGCCTTCACCTTGGCCTCCGGCTGCCGGCTGGTCACCACGGACGCTGCCTTTCGCCAGTTCGGAGGACTGGACGTGGTCGTGCTCGGGCACGCAACCGCGAAGTAAAGCCCCGGACCTCCTCCTGTCACGGAGCCGTACGGACCTCGACCACTTGAAGGCCAGGTACGCGTCGAAAATGGCGCGCGTTCGCCGTGGCCACGCGCCAACCGAGGCTCAACGCAGTCGCGGCAATGACTCGGTCGTGGGCGCCCATGTCAGCCCCCTCTGCGGAGAGATGAGCCCACAGCCTCGCGTGCGCACGCGCAGCTAGCAAGGCCGAGCTCGAGGCACGGCACCGCGGATATGACGGCTTCGACGAAGGTTTCGCGACGCGCTCGGTGCTCCGCGGTCGCCCTATGGACACCATGTAGGAGCTCGGACGCCGTTATGGCGGACATCGCTGCTTTCTCGTCCGGCCCGAGGCACCGCTCGAGGCTCTCGCCTATGAGGGTGCCCGGGTTGGCAAGGCCGAGTCGGCGAGCTTCGCGTTCGATGTCGACGAAGACCGTAGTGTCGACTACGGCTCCCACGGCACTTCCGTCACTGGCCCCACCGATCGCAGCACGGCGTCCATG
>JAJYMM010000170.1 GCA_021787035.1 Actinomycetes bacterium | reverse complement strand
GACTCGGCGCTCCCAGACTCGGCGCTCCCAGACTCGGCGCTCCCAGACTCGGCGCTCCCAGACTCGGCGCTCCCAGACTCGGCGCTCGAGGATGGCCAGGAAACGGGGGTTTGGGCCCTCGAAAGCGACGACGGAGGCCGCGATGCGCCCGGCTACCTGCCACTCGGCTACCTGCCACAAGGTGAGGCCGGATGGCCCGAGGGGACGGCCGAGGAGGCTACGGAAGGGCCTTACGAACCTGAGTACCAGGGTGAACCCGACTTCCGTGGGCACGTGCCGGTTTACGGCCCCGGTGGCCATGTCCCACTTGACCAGTTCCCCTACGAGGGGACCCCATATAGGTACGTGACCACCGCCTACGAGCCGGTGCCTCCTGACAGCCCCTACCCTGCCCATGCCAACTGGGGCGGGACCGGGTTCAGCCTTGACGACGGTTCCCAAGACCAGCGCCAGCGCGACCGCAAGGACCGTCCGAGCGGTCCTTGGCCACAGATGGTGATGGTAACTGCGGTGGCGGTAGTCATGGCTGCCGTCGCCCTGGCTGCGACGAGCTCTCGGGCTGGGAGGCTCGCAGGCAATGGCGCAACCGAGCTTCCCTCTACGGCGCCCACCACAGCCCAGACAACCCCTACGAACAGCGCCAGCGCTCGGTCGGGCTCACCGTCTCCTTCGGGCCCGGCCGCATCGGCAAAGCCGGGTGCCAGTGGCAAAAAGACCGCTGCCGAAGGGACAAGCAAGCCTGCCCAACCCCCCGCCAAGGCCCGGGACCTCTTGGCCGGGCCCTCAGTCAAGGCTCAACTGATAAGAACTTGGATCGCGACGGACCCAGATGGCCTCGGGTTGACCGCCAAGGACGTGGGCGGCACGGTCCCAGGCGAGTTGTACTACGCCTACGACGTCCAGTTGTCAACGTACTTCGCTGTGGCGGCATTTCAACCCTCACAGGTTCTGCTGAAGGAGCCGTCCACGAGCGCCAGGCAAGCAGACCTCCAAGCGTTCCAGGATTCCGAATACGTCTTTTCCCTCCAGACGGGCTCGGCCTGGACCTGGCTCGGCGTCGTGCGGACGGGGATCTGTCCCGGCGAGTGGCTACCGTCGGCGGTGTTGGCCGCGTGGGGCATGTGCGGCCTGAAGGCGTCCGCGGCCTAGAGATCCTCCAACTCCGCGGCCGCTCAGGCCGGCGCGTGCAAGTCCGAAAGCCGGGGCCAGGCGAGGGGCTTCGTCGCCCAGTGCGCCTCGAAGGTCTTTTCGGGGATCTTGCAGGTGACGCTCAGCCTGTGAGGCGTCTCCAAAAAGAGCAGGTCGAAGCGAAGGCTGACAGGGCTCTCCCAACCACCGGCGCATGCAACCGGGACCGGAGCACCCTCGTCTGAGCCGGCACCGCCAATGGCACCTGGCGCCTTCCCCGTACCACGTTTGGGTTGGTGTTCCTCGCTCAGGGACCACGTCCCAGTACTCAACGGAGCCGAGAACGACCAACCGTCTTCAACTAGCGCTATGCGCCAACCCCCAACGTCGGTGACCACCCTCACGCCGGTGAGTGAAGGCTGCTCCTCGCAGGTGCCCCCCTCCGGAGCAAACGTGGTGTCTGCCCATACCTGCAAGCCGCCGGCCGACGGCAAAGGTTCGGCAACGGGTGGCGGAAGCGCAAGCTGGCCGAGCCGGTCGCGAAGGCGCGAGTCGGCTCCGGTGTCGGTTACCGGGCCGTCAAGCAAGGCAGGCAGGAGGTTGTCCCACACGGCTCCGAGAAGGGCTGGTGTGTTTTGGGACTGTGAAGTAATCGCCACCACAGCATCGTGCTCGGGGAGGACGAGGGAGAACTGACCGTAAGCCCCGTCAGCACGGAAGCCGAAGCGCGATTGCCAAAACTGAAACCCGTACCCCTGCTTCCAGTCTTCACCCCAGCCGTCGTCGAGGTTGTTAGTGGCCACCTGGGTCCTTGATGCCTCGTCCACCCATCTCGCCGGGAGCAGCTGCTCGCCTGCCCATGACCCGCGCTGCAGGTACAAGAGCCCGAGGCGAGCAACCGTCTCCGTGGTCGCGTGCAAGTGGCTGTAGCCCATATCTCGGCCCAGTGGGTCCCGAGTCCACCTCATCTCGCTTGAACCGAACGGACCGGGCAGCTTGTGCTTCAAGTATTCCGTGAGCGTCTTGCCGGCAAGCCTCTGGGCGATCGCCCCAAGGGTGTATGTGCAGGACTGGTTGTAGGTGAACACAGTGCCTGGATCCCGCTCGGGGGGGAGCCGGAGGAACGCACGGACCGGCTCCGGGTCGCCCGTCTCCATTACTCGGTCCCACGTCTCCTCCGTGTGCCCGCTCGCCATGGAGGCTATGTGGCGTACCAGCATCGAGCGAGAGCGGGAGTCGCTCACTTCGGCGTCAAGCTCCGGGAAGTAGGAGATGACCGGGCGGTCTATGTCGAGCAAGCCCTCGCCGACAAGCAGGCCAGCCGCCGTCGATGTAAAGCTCTTGCTCACCGAGTACAGAAGCTGGGGCCGCTCGGGCACATAGGGCGCCCACCAGCCGGCCACGACCACGTGGCCGTGACGAACGACCATCAGGCTGTGCGGTTCGACGCCTGGCGTGCCTTCCAGCGCGTCCAAGAGGGCCTGGACCCCCTCGGCCTCCACCCCCTGCACGGACGGCGCGCTCATTGGCAATGCGTAGTAGCTCACTGAAGGTTCCCCCAGGCACCCTAACAGTTGCAAGGCCCAAAGGGCTACTGTCTTGCGTACAGTATGGTCGACGAGGAGCGGCGGCCTACCCGCCTGGGGTGCTCACGGTTGGCGCGCGACGCCAGACCCGTCTATCGTCTCACGCGTGGCACGAGATGAGAGGTGGCTGCGCTTGCGCTGCGGTGGCTGTGGCAAGCCGCGCGCGTTCCGCGAGGCTGACCTGCTCGGACATCAATCGCGTTACTTAGCCCGCTTGGGCGACTTGGTCACCGTGACAAAGCCGTGCCCTTACTGTGGCAACGACAGGCCGCTCCCAATCCGCTGGCCCGCGGGTGAAGTGCCGACCTTGCCGCGTTCTTGGCGGCTGGCGCCACTTCAGTTGCCCGGCGGTAACGGCCGTCGGCTCAATTAGGGCCCGGGTTCCGCCCAGCTCTAAAGGCTCCGCGACGCTGCAATAGGCGTTTGCTTCACGACGCGAGCAGTTCTCACCAAGTAGACACGGCCCGCGCGGACGTGTCGAGCGTGGCCCCCCCCCCGGCTAGCGAGAGGTTGTTGAGGGGGCACAGACGTTTGTCGGCTATGGACTCCAAAGCGACAGCTCGTGCGCAATCTTGACCCAAGCGGGCATGCTGGGCGCGTGCAACGATCGGGGACCGCAGAGCTGCCGCTTCATTCGGGCCGTGCACCGCGCTGGCTTTTCGAACGGATGGTCCGTCTTTCCCGGCTCATCCTCGCCCATCTCGTAACCGAGCAGGGGGCCGGCGAGGTCTTGCGGCGGCTCTCTGACCCCTTTTGGTTCCAAGCCTTCGGTTGCGTCCTCGGCTTCGACTGGCATTCGAGCGGGCTCACGACGACGACCTGCGGTGCCGTCAAGGAAGCGGTGGTCGGGATGGGGCCAGAGCTGGGGCTCTACGTCGCCGGGGGGAAAGGTCGTGTCTCGCGCCGCACACCCGAGGAGATCACCACCGCGTGCGAACGGCTGGGGCTCGAGCCGGCCGGCCTCGTCCACGCGAGCCGCACTGCAGCCAAGGTTGACAATGCAGCGGTGCAGAGCGGGCACCAGCTCTACCACCACGTGGTCGTCTTCACGGCGGCAGGCGACTGGTGCATAGTCCAGCAGGGCATGAACGCGGGGACGCGCATGGCCAGGCGCTACCACTGGCTCGGCGAACACCTTGCCGACTTCGTCGACGAGCCCCATGAGGCCGTCTGCGACGACCGGCGGGGCGTCGTACTCAACTACGTGGCCAAGGAGAGCACCCAAGCACGCGAGGTCGCCACGGCGCTCGCCCGCGGCGGGCCGGCACCGGTGCTCGAGGCCTTGGAACGCGTCCCTGAGCTCCTCATGGCGCGCCGCCATGAGATCACGCCCTTCGACATCGACCGCCGCTACCTAGAAAAAACGCTCCTTCGCACATATGAGCAGGCGCCGGCAGACTTCGAGGCGCTGCTCGGCACCGAGGGGGTCGGACCGAAGACCCTGCGCGCCCTCTCGCTCGTCGGACAGCTCATCTACGGCACCCCAACCAGCACGCGAGACCCGGCGCGCTTCGCGTTCGCCCACGGAGGCAAGGACGGGACGCCCTACGCAGTCGACCGGCCAACCTACGAGAAGACAATCGAGGTACTCCATGACGCTCTTGCCAGACCGGCACCCGAACGCGCCGAGCGAGTCGATGCCCTGAAGCGCCTCGCCCGCTTCGCCAGCTCCACAGACCGCTCCCTCCGCGCCTCGGAGGCCGTCAGGGACCTGCAGCCAGGCATTCCTTTGCCTGGGGACATCCCCCGCGCTGACGCGTCCGGCGTCTCGTAGCCACGCGCCCAGGCACGTACACCTGCCACCGGAGTCGGCCTGGCTCAAACCTCGACCCGCTGCTCGCTCACAGCGCGGAGAGCGACGGCCCGAATGGGATACTTCAGCGCGTGGAGCCAAGTGCCCGTTGGCCTACCCAGGCGGCCTCCAAGCTTACAATGAACGTCACGTCCCAGTAGCGGCCCACGCTGGCGCCTTCAACTCCTGTGAAAAAACGAATGAGGCCGTCAGTGGCATGGTCTTCCCGAAGTCAAGGCTTTTGAAAGCTTCCTCGGATGCAAACTCTTCGCTTTCGCCCGACCGTCCAACATTCACGCACTGTGCAGCTCATCCGGTCTGATCTCCCACGTTTTCAAAGACGAGGCGTACGCGCCGCGGAAGTCCGGAAAGCACAAGGTCGTACGCGTCCTCGAGCAACTCCGTCAAAGTCTCCTCGGCCAAGTCGCCACCCAAGGTCACAGTCACCCAGTGTCGTTTGTTTAGATGATAACCTGGCCTCACTGCGCCGTATTGGTGGACGAGCGCGGCACCGAGTTCGGGGTCGACCTTCAGGCTCACCTCACCCGGTGTACCGGTCAGGCCGACGAGGGCGAAAATCTTCCCGCCTATCTTGAAAACTGCGACGCCATTGCCAAACGGGAACGTCCTCTCAGCGAAGGGCTGTGCCGCACACGTTTCGAGCACGCGACGTCTATCGCCGTCCATCGACGTCCTCCTCGTCGATGGAAAGTGTACTGGCCCACGACACAAGTGCTTGCGGGTTCACGAAGACGGAGCCTTGGGGCCAACATAAGGGCGGACTGAGCTCCCAAAGACAGCGCGAGGTTAGGTCCGGCCTTGTCAATCACCCAAATATGAATAGACGATCGGGAGCCCACCCGTACCGGGCACCTCCGCGGCGGCGCTCCTTGCGTGGCCATCTGCGTAGGCGGCGACCGTCAGGCAGGCACCGCAGGCCTCACGGCACGGTGGCCTGTGGGGGACCACGGTGCCGGGCGCTGGAGCTTGGCACCAGGGCGCCGGGCCCCGGCGTTTTGCGGCCAGCGTTTTGCGGCCCGCGCCTTGCCGCGTCGCTCGGCCCTTCTCTTGCGGGTCCCCCTATCTGGTCAGATCAGAACACGGTGGCCTCGCGGTGGTCGACGAACCACCCTTCATCTCGGCTTTCCACGCGTAGGTGTTGCCGGCCACAAAAACATGAAGACGTCCTCCGGTCGCCGGGCGGGTGACCGTCGCCCGGCCGGCTTGCGCCAGGGAGGCGAGGGCTTGGTCTATGGCTATGGCGGGCTCGTTCCTGGCGAAGAGGTCACGGATCTGGGTGCGGGAGAGCCCCGACGGGGTCGCCACCAAGGCGGCGTGGATTGGCCCGGCAACGGGGCCCCGGCTCGAAGTCCCGATAGCGCGCCCGGTCCAGGTGGCGAGCCCATTCCGCCCTCGCGAGAAGTCACTGACCGGCCGGTGGCTAAACACGAGGGCACCTCGCTGGCGCAAGCGTCCTCGCCGCTGCGAGCAGCCACGTGACCGGGCGTCCGCTGGCCACCGCAAGCCGGCGCTGCGTGGGGTGCTGAATCCGTCCAGCAGGTGAAGGAGCCACGGCGTGCCCTAGACTGGATGTCGTCATGTTGCGGTTAGTCGAACGATTCAGCCGGAGCGCCCGTCGAGGGCGCCGCGAGCCAAAGCTGGATGTATGTTTGCAGGTGGCTTGGCTTGCGGAGAGCCCCCTAGGGGGCACGCGGCCTACCTGCCGGGAGCGTAGCCGCAACCCATGACAACAAGCGCTCGTAGCTCAATGGACCAGAGCATCTGACTACGGATCAGAAGGTTGGGGGTTCGAATCCCTCCGAGCGCGCGACATAAGTGCAGGTCAAAGGCCACGAACTGTAAGTGGTCACACC
>JAJYMM010000076.1 GCA_021787035.1 Actinomycetes bacterium | reverse complement strand
GGCGTCGGGGCTGGCTTTTCCAGTAGTACAGCTGCGGGCGGTTGAAGTTGGCATAGGTGTTGCTGCCAGGTTCCAAGGGCTTGACCGGCCCGGTGTTGTAGAGGAAGGTGCTCGTGTCGACGGTCTTGGTCTGGAAGCGGAAGTTGTAGGTCCACTCCGCTGTCCCGTCGCCGTCGTTGTCGACGTGGATGCCGTAGAGCACGTCCTCGCCGAACTCGAAGAAGTTGGGCCCGCCGGCGGGGTCCTGGAGGGGGACATAGTTGGCGATCACCGTGACGGTGGAAGGGTCGTCGGGCGATACGAACGCGTAGAGGTCCGTACTGTCTACCGCAGGGTCTTTCGCGGTACCGGGTGCTTCGCGATGCGACGACATCTCAGCTCCTCAGCGCTCCAAGCAGTGTGTTGGCCATGCCCGGGTTGTGCAGCGTGACCACGTTGGTGCCGGAGTAGATTTCGATGGTGCCCGAGGACCCGCCAACGACGTGTGCCACCACTTCGTTGGCAGTGTTTTCGGCCTTTCGGTTGTTGACGCCCGTCGCTATGGCCGCCGTAGTGGCGGCCCTCGGGGAGGGCTTGACGAGTTGGTCTACAGCTCCTCGGCCGACGGTTGCGGCTGCTCCCAGGGCAACAGCTCCTATGGAAGCCTCGCGCAGGTGTTACCGACGTCGCGATATATCTCCCATTTGCCCTCTCCTCTCAAACCTTCAAGCGCGAGAGGCTCTCCCTCAACGTAGTAGGTTCGGAGCCGAGCGACTGGTTGGATGAGGTTTTAAGTGACTGCTGTGGGTGGTACGTTCCCGAGCGCAAGAACTGCTGTCGTCGGCAGCGGGACGCCACCCTGAGGCTCGGCCGTCACCATGAGCTTGGAGGTACCGGCCTCAAGGCGGAAAAGGCCGGTTTGCGACGGCTCGGGCCCGAGCAGGCCGAGCGAGACGGGCCTTCCTCTCACGAGCCCCCAGATCTGGTAGGTTTCCGATCGCGGAAGGTCTGCCAGCCTTGAGGAGATCCAGTAGGCATAGCCTTTGGGTGTCACCACGACCGTGGCGGCCCGGGCGCCGTCTGAAGCTGCGAGCGCAACGGTCACGTGCGGCCCAGCGGCCGCCAAGGCCGCCGCTTTTGCGAGGTTAGCCGATGTGAACTGTTGGTCGAGCCGGTGGACCTGCGAGTGGAGTTGGCCGACCTCTATCCCAAAGAACGAGGCCAGGGCTAGGACCGCTGCCGCTGCTGCAGTGCCGAGCCCGAAGGAGATAGCCCTCAGGCGCCCGGCCAGCCCAGCCAGGCCGAGGCGACCCTGTGCAGGTCGCGTCTCCGTCAGTGGGGAGAGGAGCGGCGGGGGCGCCGTGGCCTGCTGGCGAGCAAGGCCTGAGAAGGTGGAAGCGGCCACCTGTTCCCAAACTCGCGCTGGTACCTCGCTACGAGTGCCAGTAGCCATCATTGCCGCCATTTCTCTGTGCGCTGTGAGCTCGGCCTGGCAGCGAGCGCAGCTGGTGAGGTGGGCCTCGACCTGCTCGCGCTCTTCCTCGTCCGTCGCGTCGAGCGCGTAGGCGCCCAGGAGCACCTCGGTTTCGTCGTGAGTCATCGGTTTGTCCCCTCGGCCAGGTGCGCTAGCTCCTTTTCCATGCTGCGCAGGCCAACACGGATGCGGCTTTTTACCGTGCCCTCAGGCTCGTTTTGCATCGTCGCGACTTCGCGGTAGGTGTGGCCGCCAAAATAGGCGAGCTCGATCGCAGTGCGCTGAGCGTCGGGCAGCTTGTCCAAGGCTTCGCGGACGCGCTCATTGGCCACGAGCTCGACCACCTCTTGCTCGAGGTCGTAGCCCGTCCCCGAGACCGCCTTGGCGCGCTGCTCACGGGCGCGCCTGGCGGTCTCGGACCTGACCAGGTCCACTGCACGGCCGTGCGCCGCCGCCAGCAGGAATGCTCGCAACGACCCTCTCGCTGGGTCATAACGCTCGGGGTGCTCCCAGAAGCGCACGAAGACTTCCTGAGTGACCTCCTCGGCCAGGGCCCCTTCTACCAACAGGCGCTTGGCCAGCCCGAACACCGCTCCAGCGTTGCGCCTGTAGACCTCCGCCAGGGCTTCAGGCAGCCACCGGGCGACGCCGACCGTAAGGGCAGCGTCACTGGCGCCGACGAGGTCACTGTTCACGACAATATGTTCGGAACGGCGTGCCTCCGCGGATGTCAGGTTCCGGCGCCGGGTGGTCATCGAGGGCGTTTGGGACTGAGGTATTGAGAGCATAGGCCGAGTGCCGGTCACACTAACGATAGTTCGTGTGACCCGACCTTGGTCCCCGCAGTCCGTGACAGCTTCCTCTCCAACGCCGGCCTCCTAGCGAGCCTCTGGCCGCAACCCAGTAACCCGTGGGGCGAGGAGGAACTGCGCGAAAATTAGCGGTAGGCGACAAGAGGGGCTGTCCACTTCGCTATTTGTCGCCGTCGTCCAGCTCAGCCCGTTGCTGACCCCAGCCCGGCTCAGTACCTGATCTCGCCAAGGGCCTGGCTGGCGGAAATGCTCGTTTATGGCACACGTGGGCCTTGCCCCGTGCTGGCCGTCTGTTCCGCGCTGCTCACGCGCCAGCGGCCCCAGCCAGTTGGCGCTTGATTGCTTCGAGCCGGCGGGTGAGATCAGCGAGCGCAGCCGTGTTTTGGTCTGCCGCTCTGGTCCGCTCGAGCGCTACGCCGGCGGTCCCGGCCAGTATGGCTTGGCGGAGTGCCGTGGCCTCGACACCGTGTGCCGCCAAGACGTCTCGGTCCCTACCCTGTGTTGCGGTGAGCCCGACGATGAGGTGTTCGCAACCGACGTAGTTGTGCCCAAGCTCCACAACGGCTTCGAACGCCGAAGCGGACGCGAGGCGCGCGGGCATCGTGAGGCGGGCGAGGAGCGTGTCGTTGGGCTCGGACAGTACAGGCCCTGGTCCGTCGACTTCGCTCGGGGCTGTCGCACCGCCAAGTGCCTCAACGTCGACCCCCTGGGCGAGAAGGAGACGTACGGCAAAGTTCTCGCCGTCGTCGAGGAGGCCCCGCAGGAGGTCGAGGGAGGAGACCTCCTCCCAACCGGCTGGGGCGCTCGCTCCGGCACCTGTTCGAGACCGTGAACGAGCTCGTGCGTGCCTTTGGTCCAAGTGTCTGCTGAGAGGTCATAGCGCAACTTGGTCAGCTGTTCAACGAGCCCGAGGCCATCAGTACGATTAATACTTTTACCGATGTCCTGCACACCCAATATGTTCATATACAACGAGGCCTTCAACATGGCGGTGGCAGGAGAGTAGGCGGGTATAGTTCAGCGCGGCGCGGCTTCAAGCAGCACGCGGCTATCCCAGGCGCCGAGCTCAAGGCCAGTAGCGGGAGCGAGGTCCTGTTGACAGGTCAAGTCGCGCATCTGGGCAGGGAGGCTGACCCGAGTGGGGTCGAAACTGTGGTTCGCTAGGAACCACAAGGTGCCCCCGCCGGCGTGGGCGGCACTCGTGAGGCGTACGGCCGGCGGCAGGGGCCCCCAAGCCAGGGCCGCCGGGGAACGGCCTCTCTCCTCGAGCGCCCAGGCGAGAAGAGAAGCGCAGCTGCCGGTGTCAGCGAGTGTGCCGAGCCAGCTGATGCGCCCGGCCCCGACCTCGTTTGTGCAAAGAGCCGGGAACGAGCCGAGGAACGGGTGGTCGTAGTGCCAGAGCGGCGTAGCGCCTTCGAGTAGGAGGCAATCGGCCCAGGACCCCGCGTTGGCTTCGGGGGAGAGCGGCGGCCCGGCACTGGCCTGAGCGCCGGCAAGTGCGGGCCGCAACGCGATAGGCCCGGCCAATGTCGTGTACTCCTGGTACGAAAACCCGGCTGGCCCTCTGAGCGGGCCCGGGGCCCGGGTGGGTCGGACGCGCGCCCATTCGTCTGCATAACCGGACCGGAACGTGAAGACGACGTGGTGGCCCGCTTCGGCGTGGGAAACGAGGCGCTCGAGCAGAGCGTCTGACGCTATGTACAGCGCGGGGACCACGAGGACGGCTGGGCCGCCCCAGTCCGAGTCTTCGAACGCGACCCTCACCTGGAGCCTCGCCTCCATGGCGGCTACGTAGAGCCTGGAGAAAATGCGGTGGTAGGCGGAGGGGTCGGGCTGGGCGGTGCCGGGCTCGGGGAAGGGCGGCGACGCACGCAGGGCGACCAGGGAGTCACGTGAGCACAAGAACGCTATGTCGGCGTGGGGCTCCATGCCTTCGAGCTCCGGGGCGGCCCGGCGGAGCTCTTCGCCCAAGTCGCCTGCCTCCCCGAGGAGCCGGTTCGGCTCGAGGTCGTGGCCGAGGACCCCCGCGTAGTAGGTCTCAGCGCCGTAGTGGAGGCTGTGCCAGTGCCAATAGGCGAGGAGGCGGGCCCCCCTCGAGGCAAAGATGTGCGCCATCATCCGGAGCTGGCCGGGGTAGGGGGGCACGTTGCACGACGACGGGCCGATCGAGCCGGCCTGTGCCTCGGTCACGAGGAACCGCTGGCCCTTCGGGCCGCGCTGGGCGTAGCCGGCGTCGGCCCTCCAGACGGCTTGCCAGGCGCCGAAAGGCCCGGGGTGGGTCGGGGGGACCAGGTCCCGCACCTCCGGACCGGCCACCGGGAACGCGAGCGCGTCCTGCATCGCCACGTAGATGTTGGTGGCTGTCACGTCGAGGGACTTGGCGATCTCGTGGGGGTCAGACCACCGGCTGCCCCAACCGCTCACCGTGCAGTGCAAGATCTCCTTGTCCGAGCCGATCAATGGCCGGAGGAGCTCACGCTGCCAGGAAAGGAACTCTGTCGCCAAGCGCGCCTGAAAGCGCTCCCACTCGAGAGCGTAACCGGGGTTTGTGTTGCCGGCCGGGCCCCACAGGTCCTCGGGAGACGAGAGGCGATGGCTCCAGTAGGTGAGGCCCCACCGCCGGTTGACGCCTTCGATGCCGCCTAGGCGCTCCATCACCTCCTCCCTGAACCGCGCGAGCACGTGGGGGTTGACGATCTCGGTCGCGCCTATCTCGTTGTCGACCTGGAAGCCGATCACCCCCTCGTCGTGGCCGAACTCGGCTGCCATGGCTCGGAGCAGCCTCTCGGCGTAGAAAAGGTATGCGGGAGCAGTGAAGTCGACATTTTGGCGAGCGCCATATGGCACGGGCGTACCCTGGCGGCTGAGCGCCATGACCTCTGGGTGGAGCCGTGCCATCCATGGGGGGATGGCATATGTGGGGGTGCCGACTATCACCTTGATGCCGGCTCCTGTCAGCGCGTCCACCACGCGGCGCAGCGCTTTGAAGCTGATCTCGCCCGGCCTCGGCTCGTAGGAAGCCCACGTGGACTCCCCGACCCTCGCGACCGTGAAGTTCGCCCGCTTCATGAGCTCGATGTCGGCTTCGAGGCGCTCGTACGGCATGTACTCGTGGTAGTAGCTCGCGCCAAAAAGCATGGCGTGCATACTAACATTGCTTGCAAGGGAGGTAGAGTTTGCGCGAACAAGTCCAATCATGAAGCCTGCCGCCAGCGAACGTTGTTGATATTTAAACGTACACTCCGTGCAACTCCTCGTGTTTGTCTTCCGACGAAGCGAACGCCATCCCGGCACCGCACCACCAATGTCTCGATGCGTGGGCTTCGTCACCAAGATTGGGTTCAGAGCTACGCCGGCGCACGGTTGATGTGCTCCTCGCTTCTCAATTAGCCGGCTCGCGCCATGCCCGCGGCCCACGTGCGGCCCCATGAGAGCAGTCGCGAAAGGCCTCCGCCGGAATGGCCGTAAAACGAGGCACGAGCGACAAAAAAAACCAACAAGCTCTGGTCGCCTACCTGGCCGAGCCGCAGTTTCATCGCCCACGACACTTGAATGGTTTTTAGGTGGCTCACGGCTGGCCGACAGAGACCGGCACAACGGAGGGAATGTTATGCAGCCTCGGCCTTGGCCACGGCCCCGGGGCCGCTGGTGACAGGCCCCGTCGCCGAAGTGCTCAATTGAGCTCGCTCCCGGCGCGAGCACGCCGGCTAGTAGTTGCTTGAGCTCGTGTCCCGTCGACATGATCCACGCGTGCTGACGCAGCGCCTGTTGCTTTCTTGCTTGCAGCAGCGTTCGGCGCGCCCTTGGCGGCCCTGCCGTTGCCTGCGATAGGGGCAGTCATCTTCCTGGCACGCGCTCGACTGACCTCGTTGGCCGTTCCCTTGATCGCGGCTCTTGGTGGCGCCGTGGGAGTTTCAGCAGCCCTGGACGCCTTCTTGGCGGCGCTATCTTTCCCCGCTGCCTTTGTGGTGGCGGCTTTGGTCGTTGTGGTCGTGGCCGCAACCTTGGCAGCGGTCGCCTTCGTGCCAGTCGCTTTACTGGCAGCGGCAACGCGCGTGGCGGCCACTTTGGCAGCGGTCGCCTTCGTGCCAGTCGCTTTACTGGCAGCGGCAACGCGCGTG
>JAJYMM010000147.1 GCA_021787035.1 Actinomycetes bacterium | reverse complement strand
GATACTCATAGCAACAGGTCCGCAAAGGCTATTGCCTTCTCTCTCGCGGCCCTAAAACGTTTCCGGTCCGAGGTTTCGGCTTCCGAGGCGCACGTGAGGGCTCCAGCATCGGCTGGAGGAGTGGCGCCTTCCGCACCGGCCACCGCGCTCCGGTGGCAACTGCGGCTCGTTGCGGATGCCTGCGACGGCCACGGCATATGCGCTCTTCGCTGCCCCGAGCGAGTTTCCCTGGACGAGTGGGGATACGCGTCAGTGGACGCTCTGCCCTTCGAGGAAGGCCCGATCATGCGCCGTGCCCGCCTCGCCGCCGCTGCTCGCCCCGAGCACGCCCTTTGCCTTGTAGAATCGATGGGTACAAAACACCGAGGGCGACCTTGACGGGCGCCTCCCAGGTGGCCAAACAAACCCTAGGGGGCGTAGATTGAGGCGCCTGAAGCGATGGGCAGCCGTCGTTGCACCGTTGGGTGTGGTAGTCGCGTCCCTGGTCGCCGTTGGGCTTATGGTCACCTTCACTGGTCGTCCCAGCCTTCCGGCCCATATCGATGTGGGTACGGGCGGTTCGCGGGTGGTACCACCCAGTTCGGCCTCCACAATGGCCCCGCGTACCACGGTCACTAGTGCTCCTCCCACGTCCACAAGCAACCCTCGGTCTTCGGGGACCCGCTCCTCAGGGAGCGCCGAGGGCACCACCGTGTTGACCGTGGTGCCTAGAGTGCGAGTGGAGGACGGCAATGGCAACCCCGTCCCTGACGGCGCCAGCGAGCCAGCGAAGGGCCGGCCCGGTAAGGCAAAGACCGGGGACAAGTGACGTGGCCTGTAGGGCGCTCCTTCTGCCCGCCTTCGGTCATGGCGGCGTGGCGCGAAGAAACACGCCAAAGCGCAACGTGAGAGTTGGCTCGGCAGGCCGTTTGGCCGCTCTTCACGCTGGGGTGCTTGCGCTCGCCCTAGGCGCGGTCGTCGTTGTGCTCGTTCGCAGTTTCACCCTGACCTACCAGACGGCGGCAGCGTCCGCCATTGGGGGCCAGCTTCGCCAGTACCAACAGGAGGCCCTGAAGAGGCCCCACGGTCAGAGCCTCTGGGGCTTTTCGGTCCAGTTCCTCCAAGACAGCCGGTTGTCGGCAGGCTCCAACGTGGTAATGAAGCTTGACGGCAAGAGCTTGGAGACCAGTGGCTCGGGGTCATTGGCCAAGGATCCCCTGGTCCAGAGCTGGCTCACGGTGCCCCCGGCTCGGACGGTAGCCGTCGCGAAGACGGTCGCAGGCGTGCCGCTGGAACTGGTCGCAGCCCCGCTCCGTTCCGGACCGCGCACGGTCGGGACCTATATTGCGGCGAGCGACCTGGGGCCGTTCGCCGCGGAACGCTCCCGTGTGTTCGCTCTTTCCCTCGCTGAGGCCGGCGTGGCTCTGATGGTCGCCGTGGGCAGCGCCTTTTTCCTTTTGCGGAGGCTCCTGCGAACGGTTGGCAGGATCACAGTGACCGCCAGGGAGATCGGTACGAGCGGGCTCGGCTTGCAGCGGCGCCTTCCCGACCCGGGGGGGACTGATGAAGTGGCCGAGCTCTCCCGCACATTCGACGTAATGCTCGATCGTCTCGAGGCCGCCATGAACGCGCAGAGGCGATTGCTCGCGGACGTCTCGCACCAGTTGCGGACTCCGCTCACGGTTGCCCGTGGCCATCTGGAGATCATGAACCGGACAGGCTACGACGACGCCTTGGGAGCGAAAGAGACGACAGATCTTGTGATCGACGAGCTTGACCACATGGCCGCGCTTGTAGAGAGGCTCTTGATGCTGGGCAGGGCCATGGAGCCCAACCTCTTGTCCGTGGAACCAGTCGGGCTTCGCGAGCTTCTTTCATCGATCAAGGGGTCGCTTGGCGCATTGGTGCCGCGGCGCCTGAGCGTTTCTCGCGTGCCAGACATCGTGGTCCTCGCTGACCGTGAGCAGCTGCGAGGCGCCATAGTCAACTTGGTGGACAATGCAGTCCACGCCACCAAAGAGGGGGCCGCGATAATGCTTGGGGTGGCGCTCGACGGCGCCTCAGGTGACGTGCGTGTGGTGGTCGAGGACTCAGGCCCCGGGATCCCCGCCTCGCAGCGGGGGGCGGCACTAGAACGCTTCGCCCGGCCCGGGGCGCGCGACGAGGGGGGCTCGGGTCTCGGCCTCGCCATCGCCAAGGCCGTGGCTCTCGCTCACGGAGGGGCGATAATGATCGACCAGTCCCCGGCTCTTGGTGGCGCACGTGTGGAAATCCTGTTGCCTGCCTCGAGGGTCGTCTCGGAGGTGAGCTGAAGTTGCGCGTCCTGGTGGTGGAGGACGATCCAGGGATCGTGTCGTTCCTAGTGAAAGGCCTTTTTGCCGAGGGCTACGCAGCCGCGGTAGCGGCCGACGGGGCCACTGCTATGTCAGAGCTCTCCAGAGAGGACCAAACCGTCGATATCGTCCTGCTAGACCTCGGGTTGCCCGGCCTACCCGGGGAGGAGGTCCTCTCGTTTGTCCGCCGGCGCTTTCCTCGCACCCCTGTCATAATCCTAACGGCCAGAGGTGACATAGACGACAAGGTACGAGGGCTCAACCTCGGGGCCAACGACTATGTTACAAAGCCTTTCTCCTTCGCGGAGCTGCTCGCACGGATCCGTTCAGCCATACGGACCGCCAACCAGCAGGTGACGACGGAGTTAGCCGTAGACGACCTGGTTCTCGATCTTTTGACCAAGGTGGCCCATCGGGGGGAGAGACGGATCGAATTGGCGCCGCGGGAATGGGCGCTGCTCGAACTGTTCATGCGCCACCCAACACATGTTGTATCGCGCGCCCGGATCATGAGCGAAGTCTTCGGGTACGACTTCGACGGGGGCAGCAACGTGGCCGATGTCTACGTGAGCTACCTCCGGCGCAAGCTGAACGGCCCCGGGGAATCGTCATTCATAAAAACCGTGCGGGGCGCCGGCTACCGGTTCAAGTCATTATAAACGTTCGGCGCTAAGGACCCTCCTTGGCAGGTCGCCGCTGGCGGAGGACTCATAGCCCTCCTCGTGATCATTAGTGCCGTGACGCTGGCGGTGACGGGCCGCTACCCGCGGCAACTCTTCGATCTTGTGATGGGGCTCAACCGGTGGTGCTACCGAGTCCTTGCCTACGCGGCGCTCATGCGCGATGAGTACCCTCCGTTCCGCTTGGACACCGGAGGGTCCGACCCGGCTAGCGCGCAACGCGAAGAGGCGCCCTGGCCGCCCCAGGCTTCTCATCCAACCGCCCGCGAAGATCGCGACCATCAGGTACTGCGGGATGGCAAGGAGCCACCACTTTACCAGCACGAGGCCACGCGAGAGCCTCTCGGGGTACTCGACGCTGAAGTCTGCAGGGTAATTCGGGTCCGAACTGAGGCTGAAGGGCGGGTAGCGGTCGGTCCCGAAGGCACATATACCGTAGAACGACACCCTCCAGCTCCAACGGATGACGCCGACATTGAAATCGAAAATCGCCCGCGGGTACCGGCCCGTAAACAGCACCGCGAAGCCGGCAACCATGGTTAGGACAGAGAACGCCAACCATAGGAAAAAGAGCACAATGAAATGGGGGATTAGCAACAACCATTTTCCGAGCCAGAGCCAACGGCCTACGGCTTGGTCGAGCTGACCATCGAGCCGTGCCGGGCACGAGACGAGAGTCATAGGGTCCTCCTGGGTATTTGTGTGGAAGAAACTGGGACCGGCTCCTCGTACAAGCGTTCCACACGCTGTTTTCGGCCGAGGTAGTGCCGGCTCCTCAAGGTAGGAAGAGACGTGGCGCCACTTACTACAATGCCGGTGCTCGCACTGTCGAGTGGAGGTGGAGGCGGGATGGAGATAACACCGCGCGAAAATGGCAGCTCGGAGCCTACCATCCACCTCAGCTCCACCTAGTCTTGACCATGGGTGGTGACAGTGCGTCCACCATGTAATGGCAGTACAAAGGAGGAGAAGTGGCTACATTGGAAGGCCAAGAAGCGGTGGGTCCAGAGCTAACTGAGAATCTTACAGGGGACGCTCCCGGGGCCAGGCTAGCGAACCATGCACGGGTCGTCGTTGGGGTCGACGGTTCCCCGCGCGGCGACCAGGCCCTGGAGTGGGCAGCAGAAGAGGCCCGCATGCGGGGTGCCATCCTGGAGGTCGTACATGCCGGCTTCTACCGGCGAGAGCTCTTGGAAGCTTTCCCTGGATTCGCAAAAGGGGAGCGCGCTGTACTTGCGCGAGCCGTAGCCCGAGCGCGAGCGTTAGCGCCAACGATCGAGGTGGTCGCGCGGATGTCCGAGCCGCCCGCCGCGGAAGCTTTGACCAAGGAGAGCGAGAATGCGACCCTCTTAGTCGTCGGCTCGAGGGGCTTGCATGGCTTCGAGGAGCTCGCCAAGGGCTCTGTGAGCAATTACTGCGTCCATTACTCCTGCTGCCCCGTCCTTGTCGTGCGGCCGTGTGTTCACCTCGCCTCCACGTAGGCTCCACCGTGGTTACCCACCCGGTTGGTCGACTTGCTCCGGAGACAGGCGAGAGGAAGTTATGCCGTGGTGAGAATAGAGGGCGAGACTCTGATACTCCGGCCCCCTGAGGTTGTGTTCGACTTCTTGGCCGACGGGACCAACGAACCAAAGTATAACCCCCGCGTTGTCAGGTCTCAGCTCTTGTCGAGCGGCCCAATTGGCACGGGTACCAAGTTTCTGGCCTCGTTCAGGTCCGCGGGGCACATGGCGCCTGCTCTCATCGAGTACCTCGATTACCGTAAGCCCGAGCGGCTCGTGTCCGTGACGCGGATGCGTTGGGCCGATGTCCGCGGGGAACTCGGGCTTAGCCCAGCGCCCTCAGGCACCCGGTTGCAGTGGTCCGCCGACCTCCATCCCGCCGGCCTGGCGCGCCTCCTCACGCCGGCCTTGACCTTTATGGCGAGGCGCCAAGAGAGGTCCACGTGGGCCAAGATGAAGCGTCTCTTGGAAGCGGGTGAGGACGGAAACCCGACAGGATAGAACAGGGAACCCCGCTAAGCCTCACGGCGCGTGGACTTCCCCAGCACTTACCTCGTCGAGGGACAGGTAGCTGTGGTCCTCTTGCGCGGTATGCAGTTCCAACACCGCGTGCAGGCCTGAAAGCATGTCGCGCAACTCCGCGAGTTCCCCGGCGTCGGGGCCGTTCGGGCCGATGGCGTCGAGCAGTAGCCCGAGCCGGTGGATCTGGCGGAGGATTTCGGTATGGGCCAGGCTCATCGGGGCCGTCGCGTCGTGGCCTCCCAGGATGCGGTCCAAGGCAGGGTAGAGGACGGACTCTTCGGCCTCCTCGTGGGGCTGGATCTGGTCGACGAGCAGCTTGTGGACCTCTTTCAGGCGACGCAGGGCAGACCGGCCAGAGAGCGAGTCGAGGGCAGTTGCCGCGGCGCCTATGGCCTCGATATTGGCCCGGATCGCTTCGTGCTCTCGCTGGAAACGTGCCGTAAGTGCGAGATCCTCTCGGGAAAGGTGGAGCTCGCTTCGGGAAGGGCGAAGGGCGCGCAAGGCGTTCAGGATCACCGCCACGTCGATACCCTCTTGGAGGATGGCGCCCCAAAGTGCCGGGAGGACCCCAGCTGCTGCGGCTCCCATCGCCGCCACCGACATGGAGATCCCAGCCACGGCGCTTTCCAGCGCTATCCTCCTCGACTTGGCTGCGATAGCGCGGGCCTCACCAAGCGGTCCCAGGTGGTCGGCGACGAGCACGATGTCGGCGGCCTCCGACGAAGCCGATGCGCCTCGTGCGGCGATGGCGACGCCGATGTCGGCAAGGGCAAGGGCAGGAGCATCGTTGATGCCGTCACCTACCATGATCGTGCGAGCGCGCCCACCTTCTCTCCGGACAATTTCGAGTTTGCTTGCGGGGGTGCACTCTGAGTATGCCTCGTCCGCACCGATCGCTGACCTGACAGCCTGCACGGGTGCGTCGCGGTCGCCCGAGATGACCACTATTCGCTCGACCCCGGAGCGGCGCAACTGGCGAACCGTCCGAGCCGCATCCTTTCGAAGCGGGTCGTCGAACACGAGGACGCCGGCCGGGCTGTGGTCGACGGCAACGAAGACCGCGAGCGAGCCGTCCAGGGCCGCCCTCTGGGACACGTGTTCCGCCCACCCCGGCAGTACTTCGACGCCCGCCCACTCGTGGTTGCCGACGGCGACGTTGTGGCCATCGACTGACCCCTTTACCCCCTTACCAGCAATCTCTTCGACGTCCTCAGGGAGGACCAGTTTGCAGTTGCGCGCTCGTGCCGCTTCGCGGACCGCACCTGCGAGAACATGAGAGGACGCTTGCTCCAGAGACGCTGCAGCGCAAAGGACGTCGTCCGGGCCGAACTCGGGCGCACTGGCAACGTGGCTCAACTTCGGACGACCAGCAGTCAGGGTGCCGGTCTTGTCCACGAGGAGGGTCTTGCACTCTGCCAGCCGCTCGAGAGCGGCACCACCCTTTATCACGACACCGCGACGTGCGGAGCGCGAGAGGCCCGCGACCACTGCTACCGGGGCAGCCAGGATCAGTGGGCAGGGGGTGGCGACGACTAGGACGGCAACGGCCCGGCCGGCGCCGCCGAAGGCCCACACGACAGAGGCAGTAGTGACGGTAAAGGCGAGGAACCACAGGGCGAAGCGGTCCGCAAGGCGGACCAGGGGGGCTTGCGAAGCCTGCGCCTCCCGGACGAGGCGTACGATGCCGGCGTAGGTGCCGGCTGATGCCGGACCTGTTGCCCGCATGTCGAGGACCTGCCCGACGTTCACGGCGCCGCTGCGGACGGCTTCGCCTTGATGGCGCTCGAGCGGCAGGGGCTCACCGGTGAGGGCAGACTCGTCCAGGAAACCGAACGAAAGCAGGACGCCGTCCACGGGGAGGATCTCGCCTGTCGCGACCATCAGGAGGTCGCCTTCCACGACCGATTCTGCCGGTACGGTCTCCAAGACACCGCCCCGGTAGCGGTGTGCCAATTTGGGCGCCCTCTCGATCAGGCCTTGGAGGTCCCGGTTGGCTCGCCCTGCCGCCCACCCTTCAAGGGCTCGGCCAGTCGCGAGCATGAGCGCTATCACACCTGCTGCTAGTTGCTCGCCGACAATGAGCGCACCGACAAGGGCCATGAATGCGATGACGTCAACGCCAAGGCGCTTTCTGCGGAGGCTGGCGAGCATTTCCCAGAGGGCGTAAACGGCCCCGACAGCGCCCACCGCAGCCCAAGCGTTGCTTGCCGCGCCGTCCGCTCCGCCAGCTCGCAAGAGCCCTCCCACCACCAGCCCTGCGCCACAAGCGACGACGATCGCGATGGCCAGGTACGACCGCGCAACCGATTTCACAACCCCCATTCGGTCTCGGGGAGTTGGCGGGACTGTGGAGGGCAGGTGGAGACGGAGTGGAGGAAGGGCCTTCATTTCACCGGCTCCGACGGGGCATATACACCCAGAGCCTGTGGTAGCGTGCAATTGACCTGGTCATTTGGGCCCAAAGCCCCTGGGTGACCTGCGCAATACTGGCCACGGGAGGTGACCGTGCCGGATGTGGTCTTGGTGCTGGTTTTTTTGGTGCTCGTATACGTCGGGCGTGAGCTGCTTGGGGCGGCTCTGAGTTGGGCCCGAGCCGCAAAGCGGTGAGGTGGTGGGGCCTCGGCGGGCTCGGCGCCAAACTCGTCGGAGCCTTCATCGGGGTGGCGCTCTCGGCTGAAGCGGTGTTCGCCGCGGTAACCCTGCTGACAGAACGGAGCGACGTAGCCTCAGTGCAGCGCGCCGAGACCACAACGGCTGTTGTCTCCGCCCTCACAAATGCCTACACGGCCAAGGGGAGCTGGCGCGGGGCCGACCTGAAGGCGGCCCTAGCCCTTGTCAACGCCTCGGGGGCGGGCGTCGCCCTCGGGTCCCCCGCGGGGAAAGCCTTGTGGGACGCCGGGGCTTCCAGCCTCTTCCGTGACGGCAACGCGGTACTCGTTGATCGCAAAGTGACCTCGGGTGGCCGACCCGTGGCAACGTTGCGGTTGGCTTTCCCGAGAGGGAGCCTCGACCCCGCGGCACGCCACCTTCGTTCAACGCTCGCCAGTGCGCTCCTCCTCAGTGCCGCACTCGCGTCGGCCGGGGCATTGGCCGTCGCAGTAATTGCCGCCAGGGCCATCGTGAGGCCCGTCCGGCGGCTGTCAGAGGCCGCCCGCGCCCTCGGGTCGGGGACCAACGGAGTGCGGGTCGGCGCGACCTCCGGCAGGGGAGAGCTCGCAGAACTAGGCCAGGCGTTCGACCACATGGCTGCATCTCTAGAACGCCACGAGAGGCTGCGCCAGGTCATGGTCGCCGACATCGCCCACGAGTTGCGTACGCCGGTGGCCATCCTCCAGGCCGAGACGGAGTCACTGGTCGATGGGGTAAGGGAGGCAACTCCCGAATCCCTAGCGTCTTTGCACGAGGAAGCGGTCCGGCTGGCGAGGATGGTCCAAGATCTGCAGACCCTAGCTTCAGCCGACGCAGCAGGCCTACTTCTAGAGCGGTCTTGGGTCGACCTTTCGCTCGTGGCGGCTGAGGCGGCGACCTCGCTCGAGGCGAGGTTCGTTGAAAGGCACGTGCATCTGGTGCAGGACCTATCGCGGGCGGTCGTGTGGGGTGACCCCAACCGTCTACGCCAGGTCGTGACCAACTTGCTCGAAAATGCTGGGAAGTTCACGCCTCGAGGTGGGGCTGCCCGTCTCGCGGTCTCCGCCGGAGAGCACTATGTGCAACTCGAGGTAGCAGATACCGGGCCAGGTATAGCCGCTGAAGAGCGCGAGCGCGTCTTTGAGCGGTTTTTCCGGGGAAGTGCAGGGCGGACCGCAGGCGGGACGGGGATCGGGCTCGCGGTCGTAAAGCAGATCGTGGAGGCACATGGCGGGCAAGTCCGTGCGACGTCCGCACCCAATGGGGGTGCGCTTTTCTTGGTCCGCTTGCCACTGGAGCCGCCAGTAGAGGGCAAAGAGCTTGTCTGGCCCAGCTGACCTGCACGTCCCAGTCGCGACACCTGGGACATCCGGGATGGTGGTACCGCTGGGCCTCGATGCTGGTGGCGTGCGCGAGCGCGTCGCCGCCGGAAAGGTCAACACCGGCGCGGCGCGGGTGAGCCGTACGGTCGGGCAGATCCTTCGTGCCAACCTGCTCACCAGGTTCAATGCCATACTGGGAGGGCTCTTGGTTGTGGTGGTGATCGTTGGGCCTCCTCAAGACGGGCTGTTCGGGGGCGTGATAGCCGTCAATGCGGCAATCGGGATCATCCAAGAGGTGCGGGCCAAGCACGTGCTCGACGGCCTGGCGGTGCTTAGCGCGCCCAAGGCGCGCCTCGTGCGCGAGGGCGCCATGGCCGAGTACCAGACGAACGAGGTCGTAGTTGACGATATCCTCGCGCTCGTACCGGGCGACCAGGTTGTGGCCGACGCCGAAGTGGTAGCGGCCAGCGGCCTCGAGGTGGACGAATCCCTTTTGTCGGGAGAAGCTCAGCCGGTGCTGAAGGCGGTAGGCGACGAAGTGTTGTCAGGGAGCGCCGTGCTGGCGGGCACGGGGTTTGCCCGCGTAATGCGAGTCGGGGGAGACTCCTTCGCCCAAAAGATCCAGCTCGAAGCCAAACGCTTCAGTGGTACGTACTCGGAGCTTCAGTCCGGTGCGAACAGGGTCCTACGAGTCATCAGCTACGGCATCGGACCAGTCGCGGCCCTCCTGATCACGAGCCAGCTCGTACGTTCGCATCTAGGGGTGCCCGAGGCTCTGCGTGGCGCCGTAGCGGGCGTCGCTGCGATGGTGCCCGAAGGGCTGGTCCTGCTGACGACCATGGCGTTCGCCCTCGGTGCGCTGCGCCTGGCACGGCAGCGGGTGTTGGTGCAAGCCTTGCCTGCGATAGAGAGCCTGGCTCGTGTGGACGTATTGTGCATCGACAAAACTGGCACCCTCACAGTTCCCGGGATGACCCTCGCGCGGCTCCAGAGGCTGGGGGAAGGGCCGTTAGAGGAAGCGCTTGGGGCCCTCGCTGCCGCAGACGCGGCGCCAAATGCGACTCTTCGCGCCGTAGGAGAGGCTTTCGCTGTGCCGGCGGGTTGGGGGTTGCAGGCGACCACGCCCTTTTCGTCGGAACGCAAATGGAGCGCTGCGCAGTTCGAAGGGCGAGGGAGCTTCGTGCTCGGTGGGGCGGACGTCGTCTTCCCAGAGGGCGCGGGGGCGCGCCTTGAGCAACTGATGGCAGAGGAGGCGGGGAGGCGCGTCTTGGTGATAGCGGGTACCGACCTGCCCCTGGATGGAACAACGCTGCCGGAAAGGTTGCGCCCCCTTGGGGCTGTGGTGCTTGCGGAAGAGGTCCGGCCCGATGCCGCCGAGACCGTCGGCTACCTGCAGGCCCAGGGCGTCACAGTGAAAGTGATCTCCGGCGATGGCGCGTCGGCCGTCACTGCGGTTGCCGAGCGGGTGGGGATACCAGTGGGCGGCCACGTCTGCGACGCAAGGACGCTGCCGGCGGACCCAGAAGAGCTCGTCACCACCGTAGAAGGCACAAACATCTTTGCCCGCGTGCGGCCCGCGGAGAAAAAAGTCATCGTCGAAGCGCTCCGCAGGTCGGGCCACGTAGTCGCAATGACGGGCGACGGAGTGAACGACATCCCTGCCCTAAAGCAAGCGGACATCGCCATTGCGATGGGTTCGGGGAGCCAAGCCTGCCGGGCCGTGGGCAGTATCGTGCTGCTGGACAGCGCTTTCGCCACTGTGCCCTCAGTCCTAGACGAGGGCCGGCGGGTCATTGCCAACATCGAGCGAGTGGCGAACCTTTTCGTCACCAAGACGGTGTACGCGGCTTTCATCGCGACTGTCGTGGGCGCCCTCGCATGGCAATACCCCTTTTACCCGCGCGAGCTTACGGTTGTGAGCTCGCTCACCATAGGGGTCCCCGCTTTCTTCCTGGCCCTAGCCCCCGGTGCACCCATGGCAAAACCACACTTCCTGTCTCGGGTGTTGCGCTTCAGCGTCCCGACCGGGCTCGGTGCAAGCACCGCTGCGCTAGGCGCCTACGCGGCCTCACGTGAGGTAGTCAATGCGCCTGTGGACCAGGCGCGGATGGCCACCATCATTGCCCTGTTTGTTGTGGCGATGTTTGTCCTCGGGTGGCTGGCGAGACCGCTGTCGGCGTGGCGCGCCCTTCTCGTGGTGGCCATGGCCTTCGGCGGCGTGGTCGCGGTCGGGTTCCCATGGCTCCGTCGGCTCTTCGCTTTCGCAGTTCCTTCCGTGGAGAGCCTCCTCACCGTGGTAGCCGTGACAGCTCCCGTCTTGGCGGTCTTGGGCTGGCTTCTTGCAAAGCGGGGTCCAGCCTGGCCCGGTCGGCGCGCAAAAGGTGAGGAGACCTGACTACGAGCCCCGCGCTCACCCCACGAGCTAGTCCCCGCCGACCGCTAGCGGTTGGAAAAAGTAAGGGAATTACGGAGGAATGAACCCAGCCGTTAGGTTGCTTGCTGGTGGTCCTTGCCGAGACCGAGCCTGTAGCCGGCACCGAGGACCGTCTCGATCACCCGCGGCTTGCCCGCGGAGAGCTCCACCTTGCGGCGCAGGTTTTTGATGTGGGAGTTCATGGTCCGCTCGTAGCCGTCAAACTCGTACCCCCTCACCAGGTTGATCAGCTCATAGCGCGAATAGACGCGCCCCGGCACCCTGGCGAGCGCAGTGAGCACACCCCACTCGGTGGGCGTCAGCTCCACCAGCGCCCCGCGCACCCACACACGGTGGAGGTCCTCGTCGACGACGAGCTCTCCACCCCCGAAGGATACGGGCCCCGCTGGTTCGGCCGGCGCTCGGCCCCGGCGCAGCAGCGCCTTCGCGCGCAAGACGAGCTCTCTCGGGCTGAACGGCTTGGTGACATAATCGTCCGCACCAAACTCGAACCCCGCGATCCGGTCCCGCTCCTCGGTCTTGGCAGTGAGGACGAGGAGCGCTACGTCGGAGGACTTCCGTAGCTCGCGCGCGACCTCCTCCCCAGGGACGTCTGGAAGGCCTAGGTCGAGCACGACAAGGTCCAGGGCCCCCTGGCGCCCGATTTCGATAGCCTCTGCGCCCGAGCCGGTCGAGTAGACCACGAGACCCTCGTGCTCAAAGTATGACCTGACGAGCTCTCGCAGCTTGTACTCGTCTTCGACTATCAACACCGCGTCTGACACGCGCTCCCTCCTAGCCCAGTATTTCTCACGTATAGCCCATATGGAGACCAAAGTGCAGAGTGTCATGCTATTTGTGACCTTGTGCCCTAGGGTCACAAGCCTCCACGCCAACTCCACGTCGCCTCCACATCGGACCCACCGGACTGTGGCAAAACCGGAGTGCAAGTTCGATCGCAGAGGAGCAGCAATGGACGTGACGGTCGTGTACGAAGGCGGTTTGAACAACACTCGCAGCATCGCCGAAGCGATATTGGCCGGGGCACAAGACGTCCACCCATGTATCCGAGTGCATGTGGAGAGCACCAGCACCTTGCCCCGCGATGGCGTCGTCCGGCCGGATCTTCTCATTGTGGGAAGCCCCGCCGACGCCCTTCGCATGAGCGCCTCTGCCCCCCGCCATCACGGGACCAAACCGGGCACGCGGCGCGTGAGCATCCCCACCGCCGCGGGCGTCGATCGTCCGGGGGCCCGTGACTGGCTCCACGCACTCGGCCGGGCCAAAGAGGGAAGCAGTGCGGCCGCCTTCGATACCCACTTGACGTTCCCCTTCTCAGGTGGCCGCGCCTCCCTATCAGGTGCCACCACGAGGCCGACCACCAGATGGCTCCGGCGCCAGGGTTACCAGCTTGTGGCCCACCCGGAGAGTTTTGCGGTCGATGCGGCCTATGGGTTCCCCGGCCCTGGCGAAGAGGCGCGCGCCAGGGCTTGGGGGAGTGTGCTTGTTAGACGCGCGGTCTACGAGCGGGCGCTGCACAAGGCCAACCCGGTGCTCGCTTGCCACAGGGGCCAACCGGCGCCGGAGGGCGGGGAGCGCCCTTGTCTTTTCTGGGCGGTGTCTCGGTGGGATTGATCATGGCCGATCGTCACCTTGAAACAGCTCCGAGCGGTGGGCCGGTGCTGGAGGGGTTCCCGGCGATGCGCATCGTGGCACAGGTCAGGAATAGGTCCATTATTATGAGGAGGCCTGCGACGGGCGGTCAAATCTGGGCGAGATCGCCGAGCACCGCGGTGGCGGTCCGCTTCTGGCCTGTCTGGTTTGTTACGGCAACCTTCACCCGGGCCCCAGGCTTCATGCCAGCGAGGACGCTCTGCAGCGACGTCAGGTCCAATGTCGCTTGCCCGTCTATGGCGGTGATGATGTCCCCGACTTTGATCCCGGCGCGGACGGCCGGCCCGTTGGCCTGCGTGGCAGTAACTATGACACCGCCCGCCTGACCGGTGAAGGTAATCCCGTCCGTGCCGCTAATGCCGAGGGCGGCGCGGCCGGCCTTGGTGACCTTTCCGGAACTGATCAGTTGGGGGGCAATCAACTTCACTGTGTTGGAGGCCACCGCGAAGCCAACACCTGCAGCCGCCGACGAACCGTTGGAGGCGACCATTGTTGGGATCCCCACCACTTCACCAGAAAGGCCCACGAGGGCCCCACCGCTATTGCCTGGGTTTATGGCCGCGCTCGTCTGCACGAGGTCGGGTATGACCACGCCGCTCCCTTCGCTCTCAGTGCGCCCGTTGAAGCTGACGATTCCGTCAGTGACCGAGCCTGCCAACCCGAACGGGCTGCCGATCGCGAGGACCAGGTCGCCGACCTCCAGGCCCGCCGAATTGCCGAAGGTGGCGGGCTTCAGGCCCAGCACCGGGGATGACAGCCTGATCACTGCCAAGTCATCGGGCATGTACGTGCCGACCAGGTTGGCCGCGATCTGGCGGCCGTTGGACATCGACACGGTAAACTGCCCGGCGTTGCCGACAACATGGGCGTTGGTGACGATGTCCCCCTTCGTGTCAAACACGACGCCAGAACCGAGGCTCGAAGTCGTTGATATCTCTACCACTGACGGGCTGACCGCTTTCACAACGCGGACAAAGGCCGTCTCTATCGCCAGCGCAGTGGCCCCTTGGACGGGCGCGGCGATCTTCGAGGCTGCGGGATCGGGGGCAGCCCCCGCCAGCGGGATGGCCTCAGTGGTCGTGGCCACCAGCAGGACGGCGACCGATACGGCGGGCACCAATACTCCTAGGGGGCGCCAAGGGTGCGGTTTTGCGTGTTCGCCACGGGGCATGGCAAATCTCCTTCTTTCCAGCTCTTCGAAAGGTGCGTCCTATAACGCACGACCCTTTTTATTTCAACAAGCCAGTGCGCAGTGCGTATAGAGATCGTGCGCAGCCGAGATGGAGGGAGAGGCGTGATCCCGGGTGAACGCAGATGCGAGAAAGAAACTGGGCACGTTCTTTCGCCGTGACCTTGGGCCCTGGAACAAGATGCGCCGTGACGGTCATACTGGTCCGACGAACCATCGCTCCAGCGTGACGGGGGGTGAAGTGCAAAAGGTACCGACGCCTGTAATGGGGCTTTTTCGCGCCGTAGCGGTCGACCTCGACGGCACGCTCGCGGAGCACGACCGCGTGGAGGCCGAGACCCTTGCAGCATTGCGTCAGGTGATAGCGCGTGGGCTGAGGGTCATCGCCGTCACCGGGCGCACGCTCGAAGACCTCGACATTGCGTTCCCCCGGCTCCGAGTCGAGCTGAGCGCCGTGGTTGCCGAAAACGGCGCCGTCCTCGCTTCACCCCTAGGCATTCGGGACCTTGCCGACCCGGTGGACGCAGCCATTCGTAGCGTACTGGACGCTCGTGGCGTGAACTGGACCGCGCCGGGCCACCGGATAACAGCCCACCACCGCCACGACCACAAATACGCCGTGGGGAGGCTGGCCCTAGATAGGCGCTTCTATTTCCGGGACTTGACAGACCAACTGACCGGCTCGACGGCGGGGAGCCTTGCGGAGCTGGAGTCGGTCCTCGTCGCCTGCGGGCTCAACGTCCTTCGCCACCATTGCCCCCGCCACGACATTTCGAGGTGGGTCGCCGACATCCTCGGCTACCGCCAACTCGCGGGAAGGCTTGCCGAGGCTGAGGGTGGGATGGAGACTGACAGCCCAGCGGCAGTAGTGGAAGTGGCCCGGGCCAGGTTGATCGCGGCCCTCCACTCCACGATTTACCGACAAGTCCATACGCTCTTCGCCCAGCCGAACCTCCACACGGTCTGCACCTCGGTTGCACCGCCCTACTACCGGCGTACGCTCGGATGTGGGTATGACGATGTTGCTTGAGGCCCCTCGAGAATCCGCCCCCAGCTGTTCCTACGTTGTCGAGTGGCAGATGGGCGACCAGGGCGACCAGGGCGACTCGAGCGCCAAGGCAACCGAAGGCCAGCCAGAGGATCTGCTCGACCTCGGGTCGTCCTCGGGCGATGACCAGCAGCGTGCTGCTTGACTGGTACCAAGCGGGTATCGCCAGTTCGCGCGTCGAATTGGGTCTGCCTGGCGGCGCCCTGGGAACCCGTAGGCATCGTGCACTTTTCCCCCACGGCAAGGGCTCGTAAACATGGCGCCGCACTAGCATGGCAGTCGAGTGAAAGGGGAGGCGATGGGGCGTCCCCGTAGGCCGGTGAACAGGGCCCAGACGAGCAAGGCCCGCTACAGCCTCGAAGCGAAGTCAGCTATGCCCTCGGCGAGGAACTGTTCGCTTGCCGAGCAGAAGCGTCCCGCTCGCTGGAGGGTGTACCGCAACCTGAGCAAGTAAGCCCTCCCCAGGTAGTGGAGCCGGGGTCAGAGAAAGACGGCTCTCGCGCCCGCTGTTCGCTTGCAGGTAGGCGGACCAGGACGCTTGCCCCACCTTGTTCGAGGTTACGGGCCTCGACCGTACCTCCGTGAGCCTCTACGATGCGTTTCACGATGGCCAGCCCGAGACCGGCTCCCGCCCCGGCCCGCTTTTGCCTGCCCGCGGCTGCCCGCGTGAAGCGTTCGAAGACGCGCGGGAGCATTTCTTCTGGGAAACCCGGCCCCTGGTCGCGCACCTCGATCACGGCTTCGTCTGCCTCCCTCCTCACCTGCACCTGGACAACCGCACTCCCGCTTGCGTGCTCTATGGCATTGCCGACGAGGTTGTCGACAACTTGGTGGAAACGACCTGCGTCGACGGCAGCTGTGACGTCGGCGTCGGCGTCGAGCGCTAGGACCAAGCCAGCCGAGTCGGCCACGGGAGCCAGAGATAGGAGGCCTCGAGCGACCAACGGTTCGAGGGTCTGGGGTACCTTGTGAAGCCCCAAGGCCCCCTCATCGGCCCTGGCCAGTAGGAGGAGCTCGTCGGCCAACTCGCTGAGCAGTTCGACTTTCGGGCCGAGAACCTCGAGCGAGCGCGCGAGCTCCTCGTTGCTCCGACCTGGTCGTCGCGCTATATCGAGCTCGGCCTGGAGGACGGCCAGGGGAGTGCGCAGCTCGTGGCTGGCCACCGCGATGAACTCCCGCTCCCGGCTGAGTGCCTTCTGTAGCCGGTCGAGCAGGCTGTTCAGGGTGACGGCCAGGCGCGCGACCTCGTCGTGTGTGCGAGGAACTGCCAGCCGGTGCTCGGGTAGGGACGCGGAAAGCTGGGCCGCTTCCTGGCGGAGCCGCTCGACAGGGCGCAGGGCGCGCCCGGCCAGGACCAAGCCTCCCAGGCTCGCCAGGACGACGAAGGCGGTGCCGCCGATCGCGAGCAGGTCCTCGAGGCGCGACATGGCGTTGTCGAGCTCGTCGAGGGACGCTCCGACTGCCAAAAGGTAGCCCTTCTCACCGGGGACGGGCTCGGCGAGGACCAGGCGAGGGTTGCGCCAGCCAGGTCGGACGCTCTGCACGAAAATGCGCGCAGCCGCGGCGTGGTCGCGCTGCCGGGCCGTCAGCAGGGAGCTCGTGCCGGCACGCACCGTAGTGAACTGGAGCCGGCCCAACGAGGACATCACCTGGACGACGCTTTGGTCCCGAGCGGGGTCGACGGCGGGGGAGCCAACTCCGAGGCGGATGTGGCCGGCGGAGATCTCGGTGACGAGGCGGGCGGAGCTGCGCAGGAGAGAGTCCTCGAGCGTCCTGCGCATGCCTGAGGACAGTGCCGCTGCGAAAACGGTCCCACATGCAGCGACCAGAAGGCTGGTCGCGACGGCAACGATGAGGGCGAGGCGCAGGCGGATCGGCAACTCGTGCCTAGCGCGGTGCTCGGACCCGGTAGCCGACCTTGGGCAGAGTGTCGATGTGGGACGGATTGAAGGGCGTGTCGAGTTTGCGGCGGAGCTTGGCGATGTGCTGTTCGAGAAGGTTGGCTGACTTCGGCTCCTCCTGTCCCCAGACCGCGCGCACGATTGCCTGGCGGCTCAGCACTATCCCCGGCCGGCTCATGAGGACGCTGAGCACCGCCAGCTCACGCCGGGACAGGTCGACCTCTTGCCCGTCGCGCCACACACGCTGCGTAGCGAGGTCGAGGCGCAAGTCACCCACCTCGAGGCTGCGCCCTTCACGCCAGGCATCTCGCCGCATGATAGCCCGCAGTCGCGCAACCAGCTCACCAAGGCTGAAGGGCTTGACCAAGTAGTCGTCCGCACCGTCCTGGAAGCCCTGGATCCTGTCCGCGACCTCACCAAAGGCGGTGGCAATGAGGACGGGAACCCAGCAGCCAGCGGCGCGCAGCCGGTAGCAGACTTCCCGGCCGTTGAGGCCAGGCAGGAGGAGGTCGAGGACGACCGCCCCGATGCGGCCCGTCCCAACGTCAGTCCCGCGTCTGAGGAGCATGGCTAGGGCCTCGTGGCCTTCTCTGGCGGTCTCGACGATGAAGCCCTCTTCGCTCAGGTGGCGCTCGAGCGCCGACAGCAACTGCTCGTCGTCCTCGACTACGAGCACCCGGCCCTCGGTCGCCATGGTCTCTTGACTGGGGTCGTCTCCGTCGGCGACCGGCCCAGTTGCCGCAGCACCACTCGCCCGAGCGCGACTCGCCCGAGCCACCTGGGTGCCCGCAACCAGAGCGCCAGTCATTTCAGGAGTTGACCCCGCTGTCCCGGCCAGCCACTCCCGCCACGATATGGCGTTGCAGGAGGAGGAAGAGCGCGACGATCGGCAAGAGGGCCAGCAGCACGGCAGACGTCAGCTCTCGCCAGTTTGCTTCGAAGGTCTGCATGTAGTGACTTAGAGCGACCTCGATCGGTTGGATGGAGGTGGAGGTGGTCATGATAAGAGGCCATTGGAACTGGTTCCACGAGGTTATGAAGGTGAGCAGGGCGACGGTCACAACTGCCGGCTTGGCGAGCGGTACGGCCACCCGGCGTATGTAGCGCAGGTGGCCCACGCCCTCCAGGCGGGCCGCCTCCCAGTACGCCCTCGGTATACCCTTGAAAAACTGCCGGAAGAGGATGACCCCGAAGGTGCTGGCGGCGAATGGGACGATCTGGATCGCGTAGGTGTTCAGTAGGTGGAGATGGAGCGCCACGGCGTACTGGGGGATGAGCAACGCCTGGGACGGCAACATGATGACGGCGAGCACCATCATGAAAAATATGCCGCGCCCTTTGAAGGACAGCTCCGCCAACGCGTAGCCGGCGAGGGCAGACGTCACGAGGACGAGGGCCACGGTGGTGCCGGCGACGAAGACCGTGTTCAACATGAACCTTGCCCAGTCAGTGTGCTCGAGGACGAAGACGAACGCGCCGGTATGGAACTGGGGCACGAAGTTTGGCGGCACAGCCAGGACGCCCTTGTGGCTTTGGAAAGCCGTGACCACCACCCAGTAAAGTGGGAAGGAAAACAGCACGGCGATCACGACAACGCCAACCCAACGGAGCACTTTGAAGGGGTCGAGCCATGTTGCCAGGCGCTGCTTCCCGGAGCTTTGTCTCATCGGTAGAACACCACCTTGTTGGAGATGACCTTCTGCACCAACGTGAGGAGGAGAATTATGGAGAAAAGTACGAGCGCCATTGCCGATGCGAGGCTGAAATGATCGAAAGTAAATGCCGTTTGGTAGACGAGGAGGGCGTCTGTCGTGGTCGAGAAGGCGGGTCCTCCTGCGCCCCCGTGAGGGCCGCCTGTCATCGTATAGATCTGAGAGAAGGCCTGCCAACTGTTGACCGTGGCCAGGATCACCACGAAAAAGGTGGTCGGAGACAGGAGCGGCCAGATGATACGGCGGAAAATCCGGCCCCGTTTAGCCCCGTCCAAGCGGGCCACCT
The DNA here is from genome assembly GCA_021787035.1 of Actinomycetes bacterium. Classification (GTDB taxonomy): domain Bacteria; phylum Actinomycetota; class Acidimicrobiia; order Acidimicrobiales; family Palsa-688; genus JAJZYO01. Next base: position 13,461 of record JAJYMM010000147.1, on the reverse strand, counting down.
CGACAAGCTCGCGGGGCACGTTGGCCAGGCCGGCGAGGAAGATGATGACGTAGAGGCCAAGCGAGTGCCAGAGGCTGTCTATCATCACCGCCGGTAATGCCCACTGGGTCGTGCTGAGCCAGCCGAGCGCAGGAAGGCCCACGGATTTCAGGACAAAGTTGGCCAGGCCGAACTGCGGGTTGAAGATCCATACCCAGATGATCGATGTTGCTACGACCGGGGTGACGTGGGGCAGGAAGACCGCCGCGCGCCAGATGCCGCCCCGGCGCGCGGTCACTGCTTCCCGGAGCACTAGGGCTACCCCGAGCGAGAGCAGGACGGTCGCCGGGATCATCACGAGCGTGTAGTAGCCGCTCGTCGCGAGCGAGCGCCAGAAGAGGGGTTGGGCGAAAAGGTGGCGGAAGTTTTCGAGGCCGACAAACTGAGTCGCCGAGGAGAGGACCCCCCAGTGGAAGAAGGAAATGTAGACCAGGTAAGCGGCAGGGACGAAAAAGAAGACCGTAAACACTGCCATTGCCGGGAAGAGGAGCCCGTAGGCAACGAGGTGGTCCTTGGCCCGGCGGAGCGCGGGCGCCGGGCGGGCCACGTCGAGCGGCCGCTGTGCTCTCGACGGGGGTAGCGACCGCCCGATCGGCGGAGCTTGTTCGAGTGTCGTCATTTCTTCCTACCCTCACTGCGTTTGTTATGCGTAGCGACCATCACACGCCCACCGAAGTGCGCTCGCGTGCCAGGCGGTGGCCGAGGCGCTGGCCCGTCCGGGCGTCAAAGAGGTGCACGTGCTCGGCCTGCGCCCCAAAAGCAACGCGGTCGCCTCGTCTGAGCCCGGCGCTCGTCTCGAGCTTTGCCACCAGGCTGGCTTGTTTGCTCGACTGGATCTTCGCGTGGACGAGGACGTGGCTGCCCAAGTTTTCGACGACGTCGACGCGGCAGTCGACGCGCGCCGGGCAGTGCTCGCCTTCGGCTACGAGCTTCAAATGCTCCGGCCGGACCCCGACGACGACGGGGCCCTCGCCCGGAACGTGCTCCCCACGGGCCTCGCCCGAGAGGTGCACCCCACGCGAGGCACCAGCGTCGCTAGAAGGTGCGCCCGGGAGCTCCCAGAGGTTCATGCCGGGCGAGCCAAGGAAGCCCGCAACGAACGTGGTCCCGGGTGCCGAATAGACTTCTCCGGGCTGGCCGGCCTGGCATATCTTGCCCTCGTGCATCACAACCAGCTGGTCCGCGAGGGTCAGGGCCTCCCCTTGGTCGTGGGTCACATAGACGGTCGTGACGGGCATCTCGTCGTGGAGCCGGCTCAGCTCCATGCGCATCTTCTCACGCAGGTTGGCATCGAGGTTGGAGAGCGGTTCGTCCAAAAGGAAGACGTCTGGTTCGCGCACGAGCGCGCGCCCGAGGGCCGCGCGCTGGCGCTGGCCTCCGGAGAGCTCCTTTGGACGGTGGTCGAGGACGTGGTCGATCTCGAGCAACCGTGCGACCTGCAGTACGCGGGCTCGCTCTTGTGCACGGGCCTTGCGGCGCGAGCCGCGCCGGCGCTGCGATTCGAGGCCGAAGGACAGGTTGTCCGCGACGGTCATGTGGGGGTACAGGGCGTAGTTCTGGAAAACCATGCCAACGCCCCGGCGCTCGGGCGCCTCGTGGTTCATAAGCCGCCCGTCGAAGTACATCTCCCCATCCGTGATCTGCTCCAAGCCGGCGATCATGCGCAGCGTCGTGGTCTTGCCGCACCCTGAAGGGCCAAGCAGGACGACGAACTGGCCCTCTTCGATCACTAGGTCGATCCCGTTGACCACCCGCTGATCTCCGTAGGACTTCACGATGTTGTGCAGTTCAACACGCGCCATTGTCGTTCCTCATGCTCAAAGTCCGTGCACGCGGCCGACGGCGGTGCCGAGCCCGAAGGTGACGGCCGCCGCAGCAGCACACACCCCGACCTGGCGGGCCGCGGAACGCCACCACGTGCGTCCAGAAAAGATGCCGAGAGCCGCACCCACGGCGGCTGCCGCTACCGCGCTCAAAACGACTGCGAGGGCGACTGCCGCACCGCCGCTCGCCAGGAGTACGGCGGAGAGCGGGACGAGCGCCCCGACGGAAAAGGACGCAAATGAAGCGAGTGCCGCACTGACGGGCGAGCCGAGCTCGTCGGGGTCGATCCCGAGCTCCTCCCGCGCATGGGTGTCAAGGGCTCGCTCTGGCGTCGCCATCATTTCGGCGGCCAGCACGCGGGCGACCTCGGGCGTAACCCCCCGGCGCTCATAGATCATGACGAGCTCCTGACGCTCCCCTTCGGGATGGCGCGCGATCTCCGTGCGCTCGATCTCGAGCTCCCTCTCGAGAAGCTCGGCTTGCGCGCGCATCGAGATGAGCTCGCCTGCGGCCATTGAGAGCGCCCCTCCGAGGAGGCCTGCGATCCCGGCCAAGCGGACTGCGGCGGCGGCAGGATGGGCGCCTTCCATGCCGAACACCAAAGATGCATTGGAGACAAGGCCATCGCTGACCCCGAAGACAGCCGCACGGGCACCGCCACCGCGGATGTCGCGGTGGCGATAGACAGGAGCGTGTAGTTCGTTGGGCGCTTCGCTGATGGCGACCTCGGTTGTAGGCGACAAATCAGAGCTCGCTCGCGCCCGTCATGTAGGAGTCACCCTGCTTTTGCAGTGTGGCGAGGGCAGATGTCACCGTTTGTTTGCCGGTGACAGCGTTGAAGAACTCGGCGTCAATGGACGCCTGGACCTCGTTGTAGCTGTCGCTCACCGGCCGCGGGACGGTGTAGGGCGACTCGGCTGCTGCGATGGACGCCCTCAGGCCCGGGTGCGCGGCTAGGTACGTCGCCGGTATAGCAGCGATGCCTGCCTTCGTCTCTGGGTCGAAGCCCGTCCTCTCCGCCCACAGTGCCTGCTGGGCCGGCTCGAACCACCACTGGACGAAGGTCCAAGCGGCCTCGTCTTGGGCATGGGTGTGGCCTTTGGGCAGCACGAAGCCCAGCCCTTGGGCGACGTTGGCCGCGTGGCCAGTCGAGCCCGCCGGCTCGACGAACGCGCCGACGGAGAACTTGCCCGACACCGCGTCGAGGACCTTGGCGTAGCCAGCAGAGGTCCCGTCGATCATGGCCATCTTGCCCGCGGCCAGGTCCTCGCGAAGTGTCGTGCCGTGGTGGAACTGGAGCTCGTTGGCCCCGTAGAGGGAACGGAAGTACGTGAAGGTGGCCTTCGCAGCCGGGCTCTCGAAGTCGACCGCATGGCCAACACTGTTGCTCCCCTGCAAGAGGGTACCGCCGTTGCTCATGATCGCCGGAAGGATGTGAGCGGAGGAGTCCTTCCAGCCGATCGGGATCACCCCGAGCCGCTTCAGCTTGGCCGCGTCGGTGGCCAGCGCGGGCCATGTAGCCGGCGGCGAGGTGATGCCGGCCTTCTTAAAGAGGTCCTCGTTGTAGAACACTTCGGAGACCTTGAGATCTGCCTGCAGCCGGTAGTGCTGGCCGTTGACTTCCCCGTTTGCCCAGACCGCCGGGAGGATGGTGTTCGCGTTGACGACGCTGCTGCCCTTCATGAAAGAGTTCCAAGACACGAGGGCGCCCGCTTTTACGTAGATCCCGTCGTAGTGGCTGATCTCCGCCAGGACGGGCGCGTCGCCGGCCGGCAGTGCGGCCTGCAGCTTCGTCGAAGCCTTGGTCACGACGATGGTCACCTTGACGCCGGGATGCGTGGCGTCGAACTTGTCCACGAGAGCAGTCATGGCCCCCCCGACAGGACCACCGTTGTGGGACTCCCAGAGTTGCACGGCGACAGGGCTCGCCGCTTCGGTCCGGCTCTGTCTGAGAGGTGCGGCCTGGGCGCTCGTGGCCGCAGCCAGCAAGAGGGCTGCGGCACCTGCCGTGACCGCGCCGCATTGCAGGGGCAGCGACCACGGCGCCTTGCGGCCGGCGCTTTTGAGTAGCTCGTCTTCACGCCTAAGGAGGCGGTTTGTCATCATCTCTCCTGTTTTGGTAGCTGAGGGCTGAGTTGCGTAGCGCCCTCTGGCGAGCGCCGCCGGGAAAGCTAACAAAGCCGATTTACCGTAGGTTTTCCGGCTGGCGACGCAGCCGTGAACTCTGCGCGTCACAGGTGAACCTTTGCTGAGCGATCCTTCAGGTCGGCGCTCCCGGCTGCCTCGGGGCGAGCTTCGCCAGCCCACGGTTGGCCTATGAAGCGCCTTGCTCCACGTCCAGCGCGAGAACCGAGGTGGCCATGCTGGTCGAGTAGAAACCCTCGGGGAACACCCGTCGCGCTGGGAACGCACAAAAAAGAGAGTCGAAGATGTGGCCCTCGAGCTCGACTACGTCGCGCGCCGGCAACTCCCGCGTCGCCAAGGCTTCACGTCAACTCGCTTTTGCCATCCGTACCGCCGCGGGTGAACAAACCATAGAGCGCCAGGCGTACGGCGCGCTCGGCCACGGCGCTGCGTTCCAGAGGGTCGGGGCCGGCCGACTCGAGCGCCCCCTTGACCATCGCCAGAACCAAGATGACGTCGTCTTGTTGGAAGTCCTCCGAGATCGCGCCGGCGGATCTGGCCTGCTCGAGAGGACCGCCGATGATGGTAAGCAGGCGCTCCACCAAGTTGTGGAGGAGCGACCCGGGCGCCGGCCGGCCACGGGTCTTTTCTTCGCTCATGAGCACCTCGGTGAAGGCTCCTGAACGGGCGATCGATGCTGCGGCTAGGAACAGGACGGCCCTGAGGCCGTCCGCTCCTGTCGGCAGGGTTCTCGCCTCGTGCTCGAAGGCGGCGAATGTCTCCTCGGCGACGGCGGCTACGAGCGCCCGACGGTCGGGGAAGTGACGGTAGAGGGTGGCCTGGCCAACGCCGGCCCGCCTTGCCACCTCGTATATCGGGACGTCGCTGCGGGCGGCGAACAGCTCGCGGGCCGCCTCCAGGAGCGCCTCGCGGTTGCGTTGGACGTCGCTTCGCACCCCAGGAGAAGAGCCCGCGACAGATCCGGGGACGTCAGGGGCGCCCCGGGAGCCGGCAACGTTGCTGGTCACACGGTCAGGTTAGCAAAAGTGGAAGATCCCTGTCCGAATGGACACTCTTGTCCGGTCCCTGACTAAGCTATGGGGCAACGTCGTCTGATTTTTCCCCAAGGAGGGCCAGCACATGGAGAAGGTCGCGCCAAGTTACGGGCCCGCGGTCCCGACGAGGAGCGCCGAGCCTGCGCAAGGGCGGCGGGGCCACCCGTGGTGGACCCTCGCCAGCGTGGCTTTCGGCCTCATCATGGTCGGCCTCGACGGCACCGTGGTGGCTATCGCGAACCCCGTGATCGGGCGCGAACTGCACACCTCTCTTGCCCAGCTGCAGTGGGTCACCAATGCGTACCTCCTCGTGCTCGCCGTCGGGCTGATCTTTGGTGGCAAGCTCGGGGACCGCTTCGGGAGGCGGGCGATGTTCCTGACAGGCGTCGTGGGCTTCGCCCTGTCGTCCCTAGCCGTCGGCCTCCTCGGTGGCGACATCGTCGGGTCGATCGGTGCTGTGATCGCGTTCAGGGCCGTACAGGGTGCTTTCGGTGCGCTCCTCATGCCCAACACCCTGGCGATCCTTCGAGCCACCTTCCCTCCCGAGAAGCTCAATATGGCCGTCGGGATATGGGGGGGGTCCTCAGCCATCTCGGTCGCCCTCGGGCCGATCGTGGGAGGTCTCCTGGTGCAGCACGTGAGCTGGGAGTCCGTCTTTTACCTCAACCTCCCGGTGGCTGCGGTGGCGCTTCTAGTTGGCGTCCCCGTCCTGGCTGAGAGCCGTGACGAGCGGCCCGAGCGTTTCGACTTCCCCGGTGTGGCGTTGTTGGCAGCAGGGCTGTTCCTCATCGTGTTCGGCTTCATTAAGGCCGAGACGTGGGGGTGGGGGAGTGCTAGGACGGTCGGGTTCCTGGCTGGCGGAGTGGTCCTCCTGGCCGTCTTCGCCCTTGTCGAAGTGCGAACCCGCATGCCGCTCCTGCCCATGAGGCTGTTCGCGAACCGCTCCCTCTCGATCTCGACAGTGGTCGTGCTGGTCGGGTTCTTGTCCCTCTTCGGCGTCCTCTTCTTCCTCACCCTCTACCTGGAAAACGTGCACGGCTACAGTGCCGTACAAGCTGGGGTGCGGATGCTGCCGCTCAGCGCCACCATGATGCTGGCCGCCCCGATCGGGGGCGTTCTCACCCAAAAGCTCGGGCCGAGGTTGACGATGGCGGCAGGTCTGGCAGTGATCGGAGCCGGCCTCCTTTGGATGACCGGGGTGCATGCGGAGTCGGGGTACAGCACCCTGTGGCCGCCCTTTGTCTGCATCGGCGTCGGGATCGGCCTGATGATCACTGCGAGCTCCGAGGCGATCGTTGGCAATGCGCCGGTAAGCGACGCCGGCGTTGCCGGTGGCATCCAGTCGACGGCGACCCAGCTAGGTGGCGTCATGGGGACCGCCATCCTCGGCTCAGTCCTGACGACTCAGGTAAGTGCCTCGCTAGTACGCAAGCTGGTCGGTGCCGGCGCGCCTGCCACCATCGCCCACCAGCTCAAGGCGGCAGGGGCAGCTGAGCTCGTAGGACAAGGGCTCGCCCCAACACTTGCGCACGTGCCCACCAAGCTGCAGGTGGCGATCAGCACCGGCAGTCACCTGGCGTTTATGTCAGGCCTGCACACAGCCCTAGTCGTCTCGGCGATCATTGCCTTTGCCTCGGCCGCGCTCGCGCTGGCCGTCCGGCGAGGGAGACAAGTCCCCGCCGGCGGTCCCGTCGCGCTCTAAACGAGCTTGTGGCCCCGTGCCAGGAGGCCCCGTGCCAGGAGGCCCCGTGCCAGGTTGCCCCGTGCCAGGTTGCCCCGTGTCAGGAGGCTAGGCGAGGAGCTTCGGCCTCCTCCTCGCCGAGCGCCACGGCCAACACATCACCCACGTTGCTAGCCAGGGTGAAGTTGACCTTGGAGCGGACCTCCTCCGGCACGTCTTCCAGATCTGGCCCGTTCCTCGTCGGGAGCACAACTTCTCTGAGACCGGCGCGGTACGCGGCCAGCACCTTTTGCTTGACGCCACCAATGGGCAGGACACGGCCCTGCAGGGTCACCTCACCGGTCATCCCCACCACAGGGCGAACGGGGCGGCCGAGCAACAGGCTCGCCAGCGCTGACACCATGGTCACACCGGCGGAGGGGCCGTCCTTCGGCACCGCTCCCGCTGGTACGTGCACGTGAAAGCGCCTGGCGGTGAAAACATCGGGACTTATGCCCAGCTCTTCGGCGTGTGACCTTAGGTACGAGAGCGCTATTTCGGCAGACTCCTTCATCACGTCGCCCAACTGGCCCGTGAGGACAAGCCCTTCGGCTCCATCCATGCTGGTCGCCTCCACGAAGAGGACCTCGCCGCCGGTCCCGGTAACGGCCAGCCCGGTCGCGACACCGGGAACGCTCGTCCGGTCGGCAACTTCGGAGAAGAAACGGGGCCGCCCCAGCCAGGACCTGACGTCACCACCGCGGACGACGACGGGTGTGCCGACCGAATGCGAGGCCACCTTGGTCGCCACCTTGCGTAGCAAGCGCCCGATCTCCCGCTCGAGCCCCCGTACGCCCGCTTCTCTCGTGTAATCAGTGGAAATCGTGGCCAGCGCTTCGTTGGAGAGGTCGATTTCCTCGGGCCTAAGCCCGGTGCGCTCGAGTTGGCGGGGCAATAAATGGGTGCGCGCGATCGCGAGCTTTTCCTCCTCGGTGTAGCCGTCGATCCTTATGACCTCCAGCCTGTCGTAGAGGGGCCCCGGGATCGTCTCTGTCACGTTTGCGGTCGCAATGAAGAGCACCTTGGAGAGGTCGAGCTCCACTTCGAGGTAGTGGTCGCGGAAAGTGTGGTTCTGTGCCGGGTCAAGGACCTCCAGCAACGCCGAGGAAGGGTCGCCCCGGTAATCGGCACCGAGCTTGTCCACTTCGTCCAAGACGATCACCGGGTTCATGGTGCCAGCCTCTCTAAGAGCACGCGCCAGCCGCCCTGGTTGCGCGCCAACATAGGTCCTCCGGTGGCCGCGGATCTCGGCTTCGTCGTGGACGCCGCCCAGGGAGACCCGGACGAACTTGCGCCCGAGGGCGCGCGCCACCGACTCGCCGAGCGATGTCTTTCCCACACCCGGCGGGCCGACCAGAGCGAGTGTGGCACCCGTCCCGCGCCCGTTCAGCGCTATGAGCCCGCGCTGGGTGCGTAGGGCTCGCACGGCCAGGTGCTCGAGGACACGTTGCTTCACGTCCTCGAGGCCCTCATGGTCGGCGTCGAGGACGCGTGCCGCTTCTTCCACGTCGAGGCGGTCTTCGGAGACCACGCCCCAGGGCATTTCGAGCACAGTGTCAACCCATGTGCGGATCCAGCCGTGCTCAGGGCTCTGCTCGCTCGTCCGCTCGAGCTTTGCCACCTCTCGCTCCAAGGCCGCCCGCACCGCTTCGGGCAGGTCACGTTCGGCCAGCTGTTTGCGGTAACCCTCCGGCGAACCCTCCTCGCCGGCGTCTTCGCCGAGCTCCTTTCGGATGGCGTCGAGCTGGCGGCGCAGCAGGAACTCACGTTGCGCCTTTTCCATACCCTCCTCAACGCTGGTCTTCACCTTTTCACGCAGGGCAATATCGGCCAGGGTCTCGCGCGCCCAGCCGAGCACGAGCCGCAGGCGCTCCGCGACGTCCACCGTCTCGAGCACCTTCACTTTCTGCTCCAGAGAAAGCTCGGGGGAATAGCCGGCAAGGTCTGCGACTGCCGACGGGCTCGTCACCTCGTTGAGGCGCTCTGCGTACTGGCGGGCGCCTCGGGACAGCAAGATGTTCTCGAGGACCGCCCGGTACTCGCGGGCAAGCTCGGTCACCTCGGGCGTCGCCGGTTCCTCTTCAAGCGGCTCCACCTGTACCCAGAGCGCCTTCCCTGTGCCGGGAACGGCTGTACCCATGCGGGCGCGCTCGCGACCTTGCACGACCATCGCCTTGGGCCCCCCAGGCAGCTGCCCGAGCTCGAGGATCTCCGCCACCACCCCGACCGAAGAGTAGCGGCCCCCGATGTGGGGTACGAGCACGAGCTGGCCACCGACGGAGCCGGCGGCCTCCGCCGCCACCTGCGCCTCCTCGGTCTCGAGGGCCATGGTGAACGCCATCCCGGGCAGGACTACGCCCGAGGTCAGCGGTAGCAGGGGCAGTGTGCCGAGTTCACGAGGCATGTGTTGTTCTCCTTACGGGGTTCGTTACCCGGACAACAACTTCTGCCCCTCGGTTGTTCCCGACGGACGCGGCACCCGTCGCCCGCCCCCGGAGGACGGGCTCAGGGTACGACCGTGACCGGGCACTGCCCCTTTCGGATGAGCCCAGAGGAAAGAGAGCCGAGGACGCGGTGGAGGAAGCGCGTCGAGGAACCCACGACAACGGCGTCGGCTCGGTAGCGCTTGGCAATTTCCGCGAGTGCCTGGACGGGGTCTCCCGAACACACGACGAACTCGGCCCCTACCCCCCAGCAGGAAAGTTCCCCCTGCATCTCGGCACGCAGCTCTGCTTCGATGTCATCTTGGGCCGCATTGCTGGCGGCGGCCACGTAGGCGTCGCCCGCCACTGCAACAGGCAACTTGCGAACGTAAACAGCCACCAAGTGGGCCCTGTTCCGCCTCGCCAGGCCGGCGGCGTAAGCCATCGCACGCCCTGCGCCCTGAGTACCGTCGACAGCGACAAGGACGGTCCGCGGACCGTCCGTGCCGAGCTCGAAGCTCGACCGCTGGGGAGAAGCCTCATGCTCAGTGCTCACGGTCCTCCGCCTTCACCGGCCTGGCGGTCATCGTGATCACCCAGATGTTGGTCATGCCGATGCCCTCGCTCCTGTCGCGGGTGCTCCCGCTATGGGCTGGCGTGCCGCTGGCGGGCGTGCCGCTGGCGGGCGTGCCGCTGGCGGGCGTGCCGCTGGTGGGGCGGTTCCTACGCCCTGGCCACCATCGAGGCCGATCTCGACGAGGCGGCAAAGCACCGGGAGAGCGCGGGCGATCGCCGCCTGCTCGTCGCGATCCAAGCGTCGAAGAAGGTGACGCAACAAGGCAGACCGGTCGTTCCTGCGCCGTTGGAGCAGCTCGCGTCCAAGCGCGGTCACGTCAACCATCACCACGCGGCGGTCGGCCTGCACCGGCGTACGGTGCACGAGGCCGGCGCGTTCGAGCCGGGTGACGAGCTGCGTCATAGCCGGCTGCGACTGGCCCTCACGCGCCGCCAAGTCGGTAAGCCGGTGGGGCCCTTCGCTTTCGAGGCGCGCCATCGTGGCCGCTGCCGCGAGTGATAGGTCGCCGGTGGCGGGCATCTGCCTTAGGAGCCAGAGGAGCCTCTCGAGCACCCTCTCGAGGTCGCCTTCGACCAACTTAGATTGCATACTTATATAATGTACCTGCTCTGACCGGAAGTGGCGGATCGGCCCTCGCCCCATAGCCGTCAGGCCGCGCGGCCGGCCGTGAGACGGCTTCCGGGCGGCGTCGTAGGTTCTCTCAGGGCCACTTTCCTCGCCCCCAGGTCACTTTCCGACCAGGGCCGACCGAGGAGGGCGCCACTTGGACCGAGTAGGGGAGGGCGCCCTAGGGCCGAGCAAAAAACTGACCAATGTGAAACCGTCAGCTCCACATGGCGCGGTTTTTAGCCCCAAAACGCGCACTTTTGTCGACCATATGCCCTTTTCGGCGGCACATCCCCCCATTTCTCGCTCGCGTGTGGACGGCGAGTGGCAGCTCAAGTCGGGCGCCAGTGGTGCCCTGGCGGCACGGGTTGGGGATTCATCCTTTTTCTTGGCCTTGCGGCCCCTGGCCCCAGCACCTGCCCTCCTCTTGGCCCGCGAGACTGCGGCCCAGACGACATCAACGCTGCACCAGTGCGAACGCCACCTGTACGTCAATGCCCGCAAGGCGATGGCCGCCGGCTGCATGCCCGGCGACCAGGGCCTGCACGAGCTGCTCAACCGGGCGATCACATCCACCGAGGCGGGGGCAGCCTCCGAGGTCGAGGTGCGAGCCGACGACGGCCGGCGCGCCCTCAACCGATGGGCCCGCCACTGGGCGCCGGTCCTGGGCGCTGAGGTGTGGCCGCAGGAAAGCCGCACCGTGCTGGAGGCCGACAGCTTGATTGACGCGATAGTCGCCACCATCATCGCCGCGTTGCCATCTACCGGTGGAGAAACCAAGGGTTGACCGCTAGGGGTCAAACGGCGTCGAACACCGCGCGACGCCGACTACCAACCACGTCCGAGAGCGTCAAGGCGCTCTGCTGGGCCCTTGACGCACCACACCCCAGATTGCGGGGGCCCTGCCGGGCACGCTACGACCTGTCGCAGAACCGGCTGCTGTCGTCGAGCAGTTTTCCCTGGCGCTCGGCCAGCCCGAGGCACCGTTAGCTCCAACGAAATGTGGAGAACGTCACAGTTGTAATTCTCCCGTAGCTACGAGGGGCGCGCGGATCTTGGGCCTGTCGGCTACCTCCCCCCGTTGCGCTCGCCCCCCAGGGGGCGAGCGCGCCGGACAAGTGCCCAAACGTCCTGGTCCCCAGCTGGTCCCCGGGCCCGTGCTACACGGTTCGGACCGGTTGTCTCAGCGCAGCGTCCGGCAGCGATCGTGTCGAACACCAAGGATGCCTTTCCAGGGCCCGAGACACCAGTGAAAACGGTCAACTGGCGCTTAGGGATAGCCGCTTAGGGATATCGATAGAGAGGTCCTTTCCAATTTGGGGTGTTCTCAGGGGCGCCATGGGCGCGGATCAGGTCGTGGCTTCCGGCGATACGGGAGGCAGCCGGTTACCCGTCCTTTTTCATGTCATGCTCATCACCCGAAGTTCGAGCCCTCGACCGTAGGTCCCTGGACTTGTGGCTCTTTGGCCACCGAGGTGCCAACCTCGACCAGGCTCTTGCTTGGGGGCCATGACATCAGGCGTGCCAGGCGAAGTCCTCGTACCAGGGGATATAACCGTAGTAATTGCCGTACTGGCTCGGGACCGCCAACCCATTCGCGACTCGTTCGGCGGAGGGGGCACCTGTGGGTAGGTACCACAGGCCCGCAGGTGCACCTCGAACGAACAGGATGCCGTCGGGCAAAGCCAACGGGTCGTGGGCCCCCGTAGGCGCGCCGGCCAGGCGATGGCCCGAGGAGCCGGACGGGCCCAACTGGTGCAACCCCATGCGGCCGTACCAGGCCTCGACGTTACGCTCGGAGAAAGGAATGGTGCCATTGATGGAAGGGCCTGGCGGAACGAGTGCGCCTGGAGAAGTGCTTGCCGGGGCAACGTCGTAGACGAGGGACCCAGCCGGCGTCCAAGTCGGGTCGAGGGACATCGAGTTGGGGGAGGGCAGGGGGACGTGGTGGCAATGCACCGAGGGAACCGAGCAAAGCACCAAGTGTTTCGCGGAGTCCCAGATGATGCGGTTACCGCCGGAGACCACCGCGACGGTCTTTCCGGTCGGGGACCAGGAGACCCAGTTGCTGTAGGTGAGAGTGGTGGCAAGCGTGGAGACCCTCCCCGTCGCCAGGTCGAGGCTGTCGAGCGAGAGCCCGTCGGCAGCGATGCTGGCTGAGCCGGCCGGGTCGTCCCAAAAGAGCAGGCCCTTGCCGTCGGGCCACCATCCAGGGCCGAGGAGGACGTACCCACCCTGTGGCAGGGTGTACACGACGCGCCGAGGGCCACCATTGACACCATTCAGCGGCACGACTGCGAGCACGCCTTTCCACGCCGGCGGCCTGTTGCCGGCTGGGGGCGGGCCTTGCCGGTAGCTGACTGCCAGAGCGTTGCCAGGCGGTGCGACGCTGAAGTCGATCAACTCCGAATACGCCCCGATCTCGCGAAGCTTCGGAGCAGCCGGCGCGGCTACGTAGATCTTCGATGCGTAAGAGGTCTTGTCTGACATGGAAAACGCCAGGTCCCCACCTTTGCGACCCCGCACCCAGCTGAACTCGCTGACATCGCCGCCGGCCGGGCTCACCCTGTGGGCGCCCGACCCGTCTGCGCCTACCGCCCAGAGGGCCGAGCCACCCTGCAAGAAGGCCACCCACTTACCACCGGGCGACCACGCTGGCTGGCTTACTGCGCCTGCTCCAGTGACTACACGGCGGGTCCTGCCGCTTGTAACAAGGACGAGCGTTCCCGAAGAGACGACTGCGAGCTCTCCGGGCATGAGGGAGCGTGCGCCCGAAGGTGCTCCCGCCAGCACGCTCGAAAGGGCAATGGCTATGAGGTTCGAGAACATCTGCCTATAAGACCCTGGGCGGCCCTGCAAGGTTGCGCGCGACCTGGGCGCTTTGAGGTTGGGAACGGCGAGAGCGGGCGTGGCCGGGCGGCGACTCCAGCGGTGGGAGCGAGCAGGGCGCCACCGAGCGAAAATCTCACGGACGTGTTTCGGCGAAGGCCACATGATTGAGAAAATTGGGCGTTTTCGCGGACAATAGTGGACGATGTGGGCATTGGCGATCTCACATCCGTGAGATTTTTGCACACGGCCGCCGGCGGTCCT